>NZ_JBRBAF010000007.1:0-324611 GCF_052805975.1 Chromobacterium sp. W521 | reverse complement strand
GCTGGACACGCTGTTCACCGGCCCGACGCGGACCTGGAACTTCGTCGGCAACCTGGCGGCGCCGGTGTTCAATTTCGGCCAGACCGGCTACGCGGTGGACGCGGCCAATGCGCGGCAGAAACAGGCGCTGGCGCAATATCAAAAGACGGTGCAGAGCGCGTTCAAGGACGCGCTGGACGCGCTGTCCGGCTACAGCGCGGCGCGCGATATCCAGGCGGCGCAGACCACGCAGTTCCAGGCCTTGAACAAATCGCTGCGTCTGGCGAACCTGCGTTACGACAACGGCTACGCCAGCTATCTGGACGTGCTGGACGCGCAACGCAACAGCTTCCAGGCGGAACTGGGCCTGGTCAGCGCCAAGCTGGACCAACTCAACGCGGTGGTGGGCCTGTACAAGGCACTGGGCGGCGGCTGGGAAACACCGGCCAAGTCTTGATCCGCGGCAGCAAACGACAAACCCCGCCTTGGCGGGGTTTTTTTGTTACCTATCTATCTCGCTAAGCTCAGGCTGGCCGTACCGGCCAAGTAACATGCTTGATATCCGTAATGGCTTCCGGCAGATCTCTCAACTTTTGACGATACGCTTGCCATGCAGCCTTTTGCTCGGAGCTCAGTGCCGCATCCTGCATTTGCGTCCAATCACACTCTCGCAACAGCATAGTACGCCGCATGCGTAAGTCCATCAGCAAACCCCGCTCAATATACTGCATTACTACTTGATCCAATTGAACCTGTTCCATTGTCACGCACCTCGCAAATAACCGTTAGCAACCATAGCTCCAGACACTCCTTGGAGAGCATCCAGCCTCACTACATACTGTGGACTGGGATGGTCATACACGACATTTCCTGTCTCTTGGCTAAACACTTCAATGATCGCAGGCACGGAAGTCGTCACATTATAATGACGCGCTCCCAACAGCCAGACAACAGCCTTCATGTCATGCGCCGTAATTCCGAAATCAGCAACAGGAGGCAATTTTTCGAATAACCCGGCTTTATAAGAGTATGCCTGAGGATACAATAGAGGAGGAATGCCGCCCCACTCACCATTGACGCCACACAGGTGTAGAAACATCGCCCCATTAAATTTTTCGTATTTATCGCTATCTTCATGAGTATAGCGCGCGATAAATATATCCATTGCCTTGCGGCTTGGCAGACTGATTACAACTGGATACCAGTGATCTGCCGCCCCTCCCACTGCAATCGTCTGAGTTGCAATACTTGCAAACTCTTGCCGCGCACCATTTCGCCAATCTTCCATTTGCTGAATCTTGACATCAACACGCCGATCAATATCGGCGATCTTACCGTTCACCGTACCGGTCAGCGCGTTCGACGCTTTTACCAGTTCCGCGATATTGCTTTCCAAGCTCATCATGCTCTCCAATGGTTCATCACAGAGTGGATTGAATTAAATTCAACCATGTGTTCGTTCACCGCCCTTCCGGCGTGAACGGCTTCAGCGCTGACATGGAGACATTGTGTCAGTTATGGAAAGCAAGGGCTTTTAAACCGCTTTAGCAAAAAAAGCGAAAACCGCGCCCATGATGTGGAAGCGCGGTTCATTCTGACTTAGCCAAGCTATTTTCTCAGCCCGGCAAGCCGTGCTCGGCACGCCAGCTTAATATCATGGCTTGATTTTTCCCAGCTCAGCACTAGTAGCTGAGCTTTGATTGCTCCAAGCTCGGCAGGCATCGATGAAAGCACTCATTTTCTTGCGTTCATCTTCCGAGCCGGTCCGCAACACATTCAACTGCACATGCACGGGGTAATAACGATGAATATAAGCGGCGCAAGTATCGCGTGCCCAGACCACGGCTGGCCGCTCCAGCCCTTTCTCCGTCACGATCAAGCCAATATCGTCCTGCACATCGGAATAAAATTTCATTTCAGTACTCATATCACCCCCTGATTTAACGATTGCTGTTATTGATATTGGCAAATACGCCGCCGAGACCGCTGATCGTGCTATGGCCAATCACATCAATGACTGGGTCATAGTAGTTATATAACGCCGGCAGACGACGTTCTGGATTCCACACCCCTGGAATGACTTGTGGCAATGCCAGATAAAGCTGATCACCTACTTGAGCATTGGACAAAGCAATATCGACATGGGTATACGCCCCTGCGCGATCCGATAAAAAATGATGGGTTTTTTGATGCCAAACCCCCTTCTTACCGTTATCCATCCAATTCCAATCGCCTTGACCAATCACCTTGTGATACAGCGCCACACTGGTAAAGGCCCCCATCTTGACGTGCTGATAGGGAACAAAAAAAACATAGGGACCGAAGCCATCGCTAACTTTCTTTACAGTCAAATGCAGAATATTGAAACTACCGGAAAAGTGCAGATCATCACTGCCCATATATTGCAATAGCTCGCGAACAATGACCGGACGGGATGTCGGTTCCTCTCCCGAATTCACCGGAATCAAGGCCGCATCGAACTTGCCCCAGAAATCCCCGCCGGCATGCACGCCCAAGGCCAGCGGCAATTTCTTGTCGCCCTCCCCTCCTACCTCCGTCATTCTGGCATTGAAATTGACGGCGATGGCCGGATGCTCATTCCAATGACTGGTTCTCCAATTATTCAGCTCGGTGATTTTCTGACCGACTTTCTGATCGATTTCACCGATCTTTCCATGAACGGCATCGGTCAAACCATTGGCCGATTTCACCAACTCGGCGATATTGCTCTCCAAACTCATAACACTCTCCTTAAGGTCTTACCGCGATACATGGCCTTGACGGCCATTCAAAGCAAGGCGTCCCCAGGCCTCAGCCTGGAAACGGAAACACATAGAAATGGGGAAGTGCCGGAAGCGGCGCGGGAAATACAGGAGTGACTGCGGGGACGGCCACATCGGCCAGGGGAAATGGGGCTGCGACGCAGCCCCGGCGCTCAAGCGCCCAGACGTTGTTTGACGAACAAATGCTGCATGCTGACGATAGCCGCGGCATTGGCGGTGGCCAGCTCCAAACCGGAGCGTTTATCGGCGGCATGCTCCTGTTCCAGCGCTTGGCTGCGGTTTTGCAAGGTGGCCACTTGAGGCTCCAGCGCCTGCAAACGCGCGTCCTGCGCGCGGATACGCTCATCCCGCCCCAGGCCGCGGTTGGCTTCGCCGATCTGGGCCGCCGCCAGTTCCGCCAGTTCGCTGGCCAGGCTCAGATTGAGGCCGGCGCCGCTGGACTGGATGGTGACGCTGTCCGGCGGCAACGCGTTCAAGGCCAGGTCATAGGCCAGCAGCAATTGCACATCGGCGGCCTTGTAGGCCAGCGCCGCCTTCGGGTCGGACCAGACCGCCAGCAAGGTGCCGTCCGCCAGGATGAAACCGATCTCGCGCACCCAGAACGCCTTGTCGTCGTCAGCGATGGCGGTCAGGTGGATCTGGGTATTGCCCAGCCGTTCACCACCGGCGATGGGGTAGCGCGCCTGTTCGCTGCGCAAGGCGGTCTGGCCCTGCGTCGGCGCGTAAGCACCGTCGCCCAAGGCGATGTGGGTGATCTGCGCGGACACGCCGTCATTGCTGGCGCGCCAGATTGCGGCCAGGCCGGCCGCGGTGATAAGAGGTGCTAAGGGGGTGCTCACAACGATGCCTCCATGGTGACGTGAACCACGCTATAAATTTGCGCGGCGGATGAAAGAGCCAGCGGCTGCAACGGCGCCAGCCGCATCGGTGCGGCCTCGGCGCTACGGCGGATCAACGCACGCGCCTGAGCGGCCGATGCCAAGCCCAAGCGGCCGTTGAAACGCGCGCCCAATTTGAAGCGGTAGGTACTCCGCGCCGGCTTGGCCAGCTCCACCATGCGCCGCAAGCGGCGATAGAGATCGGGGTTGAGCAAGGCCTGGCCGGGCAGCAAATTGTCGTTCGCCCAAGCGGTCAGCTCGAAGGTGTAGGGCGCGGCCGGCGGCTGACACTGCCACCACTCCTCCAGTTCCACCGTCACGCCGAGGATGCGGAACACTTCGCGCAATGCCCAGGGCGTGCCCTTGTGGCGATGCAGTTCTATGCTCTGCTTGATCAGATCTCGGCGTTGCTGTTCGCTCTGGGTCAGCAGCCAACCTTCGTCGCCGTCGATATGGAATTGCTCGGCGAGCAAGGGCAGCAGCTCCGGCTTGGCCGCGTCCACTAGATAAACCAACAGGCCGCCTGGATCGATGTCGCACAGCCGTTCGCTCAGCCGGGCCAGCGGACCGAAACGCGCGTCGCGCGCCAGCAGATTTGGGGTCACATCAGCCATCCTGGCCTCCCGTCATTTCCAGTTGGATGTCGGTACAGTGCGACCAGCCCTGTGGCGGCACCACTTGGGTTGCGGCCGGCTCCAGCAGGGTCACTTGGTAAACGCCGGGCACCGATAGGGTCGCGATCAGCTGCGACGGCACGATGTCGCGGCCCAGCCGCTCCGCCTGCGCCTGCACGAAGGCGCCGACAGCCGCCTGCGCCTGCTGCTGCACGGTTTTAGGAACGACATCGCGATACGGCGTCAGCCGCGCGCGTACCCGGTAGCCGTAATCCTCCGGCGCCAGCACCTCCACTAGATCCGTCAGCGGCCGCACTCGGTCTGCGCTACACGCGGCGGCCACCACGCTGAGCAGGCTGTCCGGCGGCATGCCGGTTTTGGTCAGCGGGTACAAGCGCACCACGCCGGGCGGCACCTGGTTGGCGCTTTTCAGTTCGCCGTTCTGCTGTTGCAGACTGGCGCTGATCACCGCCACATCGGCGATGTCCTGATGCGCGCGCAACGCGTGGTGACGATAGGAGGCGGCGCTGCCGGCCACGCTGAAGGACTCCGGCGCCAGTCGGATGCGCGCGCGCAAGCGCTCGTCGTCCTCCGCGTCGGCGCCGCCGGCGCTGGTGTCGATATTGACCACGCTGGCGTCCACCTCCAGTTCATCCACCAAAGTGTTGATCTGGCCCGGCACGAAGCCATTGCCCGCGGCCCCCGCCTCCGTCGCGCTGACAGGCAGGTCAATACTGTTGCTGCCGGCCGGCGCGATCTGGCTGGCCAGGGTCTGGAACTGCACGCCGCCGCCGGCCACCAGGGTCTGCGCCGGGATCACCTGCGCCAGCGCCAGCGGCTGGGCGAAAGCAATGCGCACCGTACAGCGCGCGTGCTGCGCCGCCAGCCGGCTGACGCCGACCAGCTCGCCCAGGTAGTCCAGCATCGGCGCGCGGGCGAAAGCCACCAGGTTTTGGCGGCCGGCATCGTTGAAGGCGGCTCGAACCACGCTTTCGCGATAGGCGATCAGATCGATCAGCAAACGCTCCACCTGGCCGGGGTAGAGCGTCTTGCCGCTCATTTTCTGGTAGGCGTCGATCAGCTCGGCGGTGACGAGATGCGGGTCGTCATCGATGAACTTGGGCAAGTCTGGGGTCATGGGAGAACGTCCTTGAATGGAGCGCGGCGGCCTGGCGCGGC
This sequence comes from Chromobacterium sp. W521, assembly GCF_052805975.1. Taxonomy (NCBI): domain Bacteria; kingdom Pseudomonadati; phylum Pseudomonadota; class Betaproteobacteria; order Neisseriales; family Chromobacteriaceae; genus Chromobacterium; species Chromobacterium sp. W521. The sequence continues at coordinate 319,178 of NZ_JBRBAF010000007.1, read as the reverse complement.
CGTCGCGGGGCGCAGAAGAGAAAGCGGATGACGACATGATCCGCCATCATGCCGCCGGCCGGCTTTTAAAGCCGTTTGGAAAAGAACTTGAACAGACCGCCGGCGCGGCCGGCTTCGGCCTCCGGCGCAGCGGCGGCAAAGTCGCCCGCAGCCAGTTGCCGCAGTTGGGACACCGCCTCGTCGGCCGCCGTGCGCGCCGCCGTCTCGTCCGAGGCCTGACGCACCGCTTCCTTGCCCTTCAGTCGCGCGTCGCGGATTGCGTACAACGCCTGTTCGCAGGCCGCCGCCTTGGCCAGAATGCTGTCCGCCGCCTGCTGGCCGTCCCAGCCCTTGGCCTCGGCCCAGGAACGCACCGCCGGCGGTGCCTCGCCCTTGTAGCCGGCGTCCTTGAACGCCTGCGCCTCGGCGGCGGCGCGCTGGTATTCGGCTAGGTTAGGCTCACTGCCCAAGGTTACGCTGCGGGTGGTATCTGCAGCGGCATCAATCTCTCGCAGCAACTGTTCTTGCAACTCCGCCAGTGAAAATTGCGGTGTCGGTTGATTGCCTTGCTGCAGCCAGAGTTCATACTCATCCCACCAGCGGTGACCTTTAGGGATATAGGCCCCATCGACAACTCGAATCACTCCATCCGACTGCTTGGTTAAACGATACATGGCATTCACTTTCACCCCCCCTATCGATTAATTAAATCTCAGCATCCGCCACCCAATGACAGGCAATCCAATTAATACTTGGACTAACTGGGGGAATCACATTTACAAACCTGGTAGAACTGGACTTAACCGCCGGAATCACGCCATTTCCATTACTCGTAGTCATTCTATCAACCGCACCTAAACCGTCATAAATCACAATAGCCGGCTCAATCCGTTTCTCTACCATAAACGGGATAGTCATATTAATTTGCTTGTCACCCAAATTGCCGACATTCAAATGAAACATCTTGCTAAAGATAGCCGGCGCGAAAGCGGAATCGGCCCCATAGTTTTTAGCGGGAAAGTCATTTAACGGATAGCTTTTCTCAAAATACCGCTGACACAAAGTCAACTCCTCGCCAAAACTGCGGTACTCGAACGGCGTCGCCACTGGGCTCTCCTCCAACTGCACCTGGGCAATATCGAAAATGCCGGTTTGCGCGCCGGTCATCGCATTCAGGGCCGGGTAGGCATCGCTGTACGACACCCCAAGAAAAACTGCCAGAGAGGCCTCGTTCCCCGGTTCGCGCCCCTGCAAGCTAGGAGAGGAAAAAGAGAAGACAAAGCGTTGCCAACGGGTCGTCAACTCCACCGGGCTTGCCTCCAGCGCCCTGATCTTGTCGGATGCGGCTGGCGGCCTCTTCAACCACTGTTCAACATAGGCCACCATCTTGCGCGGCTGATCCGCCTTGGCCCAGAAGCTCAGCGTCATACGCTTGCCGGTGAAACGCCGCAGGTTTTCCACCGGCTGACACACCTGGCAGTACTCGTTGGCCTTGCTGGCCGGCGGCTTGCTCAGCGTCAGACGCATGAAGTTCGTCGTCGCTCCCAAGGTTTCGGTCTCGGCGATACTGGCCGCCATCCGCGACAAGGTCGCGCCGCCAAGCGGGCCGCCGCCCAAATCCAGAAGCCAACGGTCCACCGAGCCATAACCGCCCACTGTCTGACTGGCGCCGCGCTGCCACACGTCGAAACCTCCATTGATCAGCACATTGCGTCGGTAGGCCTGAGCCGGAAAGGTTTGCAGAGGGTGGAAATCACGCGGCTTGGCATCCCGCTTTGCCAGCTCCTCTGCGATGCGCTGATCCACCGCGGAGCGCGTCGCCAATACCACGCTGGGGTCCACCAGCAGCGTCACCGCCGCGGTGTTGGACACTTCCAGAATCATCCGGACATAAAGCTGCTTGTTTGAACCTGCCGCCAGCAGCGGCTTGTAGCTCTCCGGGAATTTGCCGATGGCGATCAGATCGCCGCGGCTATCGAACAGACCCACCTCGCGGATGTAAAAGCCGCCCACGGTATCCGGCAACACCGCTTCCGCCACCACCCAGTTGGGGTTGTTCGGATCCACCTCCAAGTGGTTGAGCGCGCCGCGCCAGGTTTCATGTTTGAGCGCGGTCTGGCTCTCGCTGGGCGTGTAATACCCGCCGTTGTCGCCGTCGCCCACCGCCATCTGGCTGATCTGCAGCGGCGCGCCGTTTGCTTGCGCCGCCGCCAGCTTGGCCTTGCCGCTGGCGGTGAGAAGCGTGAAAAACTCATTGGCCATCGATTGCTCCTGGGAAAGGTTCTAAGGGGCTCATGCTGCGGGATAAAGCGTGACCGTCTCCACGCTGGCATGCGCCAGCGCCGCGTTCAAACTGGCGCGCTGTTGAAGTGATTCGGGCTGAAACGGATAAACTGTGGCCAGTTCGCCCACCTGAGTGGCCAGCGCCAACATTGGCACAGCGCTGCGGTTGCTCAGCACCAGTGCCAGCCGTTCCAGCACCGAGCGGGCGTTCTTGTATTCGTTGATCATCGCCTCCAGCGCCGTTAGCGTGGCGGCGTCGATGCCGCGCGCGGCCAGATCGATCCGGATCTTGAAGTGATAAGGTTTTCCGGCGTATTCGAACCATTCGCTGATCTGACCAGACAGCGCCAGCGTGGCCAGCACCTGCTGCAAAGACCAGCGCGTGCCCTTGCTGCGGTGCAGATGGATGGACTGCTTGATCAGCTCGCGCTGCTGGCGCTCACCCTGGCTCAGCCGCCAGCCTTCGTCGCCGGCGACGTGGAACTGCTCGGCCAGCGCCGGCAGCCAGCCGGCGTCCACCTGATCCACCAGGTAGACCAGCAGCGTGCTCAAATCGGCGTCGCCCAAACGAGTAGTGAGCTGTGCCAGGTGGCCGAAACGCTCGTCATTGGCCAGGATATTGGGCGCCGTCCCGCTCATAGCCGCAGCTCCGTTTCGCGGATCACGCCGTCGGCCAGACGCCACTGCACGGTGAGCCGCGCGTCGCCGTTGCCGCCTACGCTGTAGAGCACCCGCGCCACGGCGACGCGCGGTTCGCCGTACAAGGGGTGGCTAATCGCCTCCACCGCCTCGCGCACCACATGCGGCCGGGCGCGGTCTACCGGGTAGTCCAGGTAACGGAACAAATCGCTGCCAAACTCCGGCCGCAGCGGATCGCTGCCCTTGGGCGTGCCCAGGATGATGCGCAAGGCCTGATGGATGTCGTCGAGGTTCTCGACGATGTCAGCGGGGGATGCCTGATCGCGGGCCTGCAAGGCCGGCTGCCAGTGCAAGGAGGAGATGTCGGATATGCGGGTCATGGGCCTATGATGCCGCAGGACCCGCCACAGGGCTTTTAAAGCAGGTGAGGGAAACAATTGAATGGCAAGGAAAAATCATCCGCCACCGCCAAATGCGGCGCAAACCTTGCCTCCCTCCACCCCACCCGCTCGGCAACAATCGCCACGTTGCCGCACACGGGATTGGCGTCTGCTGATCTACTTAGCCATTTGGCAGGCGCATGGTGGACTATCCGCGCCACTCTCTTTTGTAGGGCGGGGCGCAGTCAGACGCGGCCACCCCCTCACGGCTTTTAGAACCTATTCAAAGTCTGCTGCGCGTCGGAGACACGGCGCCGAAAACTAAGGCCTCTGCCGATTCAAGCGCCGCAAGCCAAACGCACTTGCTCCAGTAAAGCGTCCGCCCGCGCCCAGTCGCTGTGGCGGTTCGGTCGCGCCGTGGCTTCGTAAGCCCTCATTTCCCGCTCAATATAATCGTGCAGGCCCGGCGTGGCCGGGCCGTACTCGGGCGCGCCGCCAGCGGACTTCAAAGCCAACAAACCAGCCAACTCGTCACGCAACCGGGTGTCATCCAAAGTCTGGTCGGCCAGTTCCCCCAGCCGCAGCGGCGGCATGCTGCGCCAGCGCAGCAGCCATTGCGCCGCCAGCAGGGGCCGCAGCACGTACAAGTATTTTTTCAGCCGCAGTTGCTGTTCGCGCTTGCGGCCGCGATAGTTCTTGCGCGCCGCCGACAGATAATGCCAGTAGGCGGCATCGCCGGCGAAATGCTCTTGGCCCAGATTTCGCAAAAGCCGACAAGCCGCCGGGTGCTGGCGGTAGACCTGCGGCGAGGCCAGCCACTCCAGCAACGCGGCGTTGCCGCCCAGAGTCAGCCGCAGCGCCTTGCGCAGCTCCCAGCCGCTGATGTCCAAGCCGTCGGCCAGCAGCAGTTCGATCACGTCGCGCTGGCCGCCTGCCTCGTACCACTCCGCCGCTTGCAGGTAGACGAAGCGCACATCGTAATCGCTGTCCGGCGCGTTGTAGCCCCAGCAGCGGCTGCCGCCTTCGGCCGCGTAAAGGATGCGCACGCCGTGCTGCGCCTCCACTTGTTCCAGCCGCGCCAGGGCTAGCCTCCGCGGAGCCTCCGCCTGACGCTCCGCGCGTTCCGGGCGGGCGTGTGCTTCCGTCGGCACTGTTCAACTCTCCCCATATCGTCGCGGCGCGCCAGGCTGCGGCCCGCCGATTACAAAATTTCCCTTTACCCCGCGGAAGCTATTTAATACAAAGGCGGTATGCCGTTGGAAACCGACGCCGCCGGCGGGCCCACACCATAATAACCGGGCCGGGAGCCGGCGTCCGCTCGCAATGGCTTTTGGGGAAGAACACATATGAAGCGATGGGGACAACCATGATCACCACCATCAAGGGCAAGATTCTGGCCAGTTCCGGCCTGCTGATCCTGATCGGTTTTTGCGTGCTGGCCGGCGTCAATATCTACGCGAGTTATCAAAACGCGGAGAAAGCGGTGCTGGACAACGCCAAACTGCTGGCCGAAAGCGAGGCCGGCCAGGTGCAGCGCTTGCTGGGCAAGACTTACGATTCGGCCCAGGTCGTGGCCGAATCCGCAGTGGCGGTCAAACACAATCTGCCACCCAACGCCCGCCAACTGCTATCCGACATCGTGAAGGGCCAATTGCCCAATAACCCGGACGCGGTCGGCTACTGGGCCATCTGGGAGCCCAACGCGCTGGACGGCCGCGATGCGGAGCTGGCCGGCAAGGAGCATAACGACAAGACCGGGCGCAGCGGCGTCTACTGGTATCGCAAGAGCGGCAAGATAGACGTGGTGTGGGGCGGCGAGGGGGTGGACGACAGCGCCTACTACACCGAGCCGCGCAAGACCGGCAAGCCGATGTTGACCGAGCCTTACGTGGACCCGGACATCAAGATCCTGATGGGCACCATTTCCTTTCCCCTTCTGGTCAACGGCAAGGTGCTGGGCGTGGCCGGTTGCGATATCGCGCTTGGTCATTTGCAGGAGCTGGCGGCCAAGGTCAAGCCTTACCAGAGCGGCTTCATGAGCTTGTATTCCAACAGCGGCGTTCAACTGGCCGGCCGCGATCCGGCGTTGAACGGCAAGGCGGACGCCGGCCTGCCGGCCACGGCCAAGACGGCGATCAAAAGCGGTCAGCCGGCGGAGTACGACAGCGACGACGGCTTCCGCCACTTCATCATGCCCATCACCGTGGGCGAGGCCGGCATGCCGTGGGCGGTGCGGATTTCCATACCTCTGAGCGAAGCTTTCGCCCCAGTACGCGCCGCCAGTTGGCAGTCGGCCTTGATCAGCCTGGGCATTCTGGCGCTGATCCTGTTGCTGCTGGGCGCCACGCTCAGTCAGTTGCTGCGCCCGTTGGGCCGGCTACAGTCCGCAATGAGCGAGCTGGCCTCCGGCAGCGGCGATCTGACCCGCGCGCTGCCCATCGCCAGCCGCGACGAAATCGGCCTGGCCGCCGGTGCCTTCAATACCTTCACCGGCTCGCTGCGCACGATGATGCTGGACGTGCGCCGCCACGCCGGCGATGTGCTGGGTTCGGTGCGCCAGCTGTCCGGCGATGTGGATCAGATTCGAGGCAGCTCCGCGCGGCAGTCCGAGGCGGCCAACGCCACCGCCGCCAGCGTGGAGCAGATGTCGGTCAGCGTCAGCCACATCGCGGAGTCGGCGCGAGTGGCGGAACAGCGCGCGCGCGAGGCGGGCTCGCTGTCCAGCGAGGCCTCGGCCAATGTCGACGCCACGGTGCGCGAGATCGGCCGCATTTCCCAGACGGTGCGCGAGCTGGCCGAGGTGCTGGGCGGCATGCAGCAACGCTCGGACCAGATCAGCGGCATCGTGTCGGTGATCCGCGACATCGCCGACCAAACCAATCTCTTGGCCTTGAACGCGGCGATCGAGGCCGCGCGCGCCGGCGAGATGGGCCGCGGCTTCGCCGTGGTGGCCGATGAAGTGCGCAAGCTGGCCGAACGCACCTCGCAGGCTACGCTGGAAATCTCCGGCGTGATCCAGACCATGCAGCAGGACACCGCCAAAGCCTCCGACAGCATGGACGGCGCGCTGCGCCAAGTGGACCAGGGGGTAAAACTGGCCGAAGAGTCCGCGCAATCGATCCAGCAGATCAGCGGCCACGCCCAGCAAGTGGTGGAATCCGTGGGCGACATCGCCTCCTCCACCGCCGAACAATCCAGCGCCAGTCAGGAAATCGCCCGCCATATCGAGAGCATTCACGGTATGTTGCTGCAGACCGACGAATCCATCAGCCAGGCGCAGCAGGCCACCGCCTTGCTCGCGCACTTGGGCGAGGAACTGGATTCGCTGATCGGGAAGTTCAAGCTGTAGCCGCGGCTTGATCGGATTTTTTGATCGACTCTTGCGGTTTTTTGCGCTTTTTTCGCGCCGCGCCTATCCGTATAGTCCGTTCATGGCCAGCCGCCCTCCGCGGCCGGCGTCATCAACCAAAGCCGGCGCGCCGGCAGGAGAACGCAAGATGGATAAATGGATCACATTGCTTGCCCGCGTGCTGCTGGCGCAGGTGTTCTTTCTGGCCGGCATCGGCAAGCTAGGCGCGGGCTATGCCGCCACTCAGGGTTATATGGCCGCGATGGGCGTGCCCGGATTTTTGCTGCCGCTGGTGATCGCCTTGGAAATCGGCGGCGGCTTGGCCTTGGCGCTAGGCGTGAAAGCGCGCTGGGTAGCGCTGCTGCTAGCGGGTTTCTCCGTCGCCTCGGCGCTGCTCTTCCACCTGGAGCCGGGCAATAGCCAGCAAATGATCCAGCTGACCAAGAACCTGGCCATGGCCGGCGGCTTGCTGATGGTGTTCGCCCATGGCGCGGGCAAACTGTCCTGGGACGGCCGAAAAGGCTAACCGCGGCGGCTTAAGCCCCAAACGCGGCGCAGCTCGCTCCTGCGTCGCCGCATTCAAAATTCATACAATCCAAGCCGATCTCCACCTTCGCCCAAGGGAAATCCATCTCGATGAAACCGCACTGGATGATAAGCGGCCTCGCCGCTCTGAGCTTCAGCCTAAGCGCCGCGTTGAGTTATTCCACGCCGCTCGTCGCCCCCGCCGTCGCAATGCAGCGGGCAAGCAGCAATAAGCAACTGGTGGTCGATTTCTACAACCAGTTTTTCAACCAGCACGACTTGAGCGCGGCGGACCGCTATATCGGCGACCGGTACATTCAACACAACCCCAGCGTCAAAGACGGCAAGCAAGCTTTTGTCGATACATTCGCCGACCGCTTCAAACAAGCGCCTGAGCGCCGCAGCACCATCATCCGCGCCATTGCCGAAGACGATCTGGTGGTGCTGCATGTGCACAGCGTCAACGACGCCAAAGACCGAGGCCGAGCGCTGGTCGACATCTTCCGCGTGGAGAACAACAAGATTGTCGAGCACTGGGACGTGATCCAGCCGGTGCCGGACGCAAGCGCCAGCGGCAACAGCATGTTCTGACACCGCCCGGAGGCCCGCGCCATCATGGCCGGACCTCTCCTCATCCGCGCCGACTCATGCCACAATCCAGGCATCCCCATTGAACCGAGCGCGCCATGTCCCTGCACTTCCACGTGATTCCAGTCACGCCGTTTGCCCAGAACTGTTCCATCCTGTGGTGCGACGCCAGCGGTCGCGCCGCCGTGGTGGACGCCGGCGGCGATATCGAGCGCATCGCCGACTGGATCTCCCGCCAAAACCTGACGGTGGAAAAACTGCTGCTGACCCACGGCCACATCGACCACGCCGGCGGAGCCGCGCGGCTGGCGGAGCAACTGGGCGTAAAGATAGAAGGCCCGCAACGCGCGGAAAGCTTCTGGCTGGACCAATTGCCGCAGCAAGGCCATATGTTCGGCTTTCCGCGCAGCGAGGCGCTGACGCCGGATCGCTGGCTGGAGGAAGGCGACACCGTCAGCGTGGGCGAGGAAACGCTGAACGTGATCCACTGCCCCGGCCACACGCCGGGCCACGTGGTGTTCCACAGCGCCGGCGCGAGGCTGCTGATCGCCGGCGACGTGCTGTTCCAAGGTTCGATCGGCCGCACCGACTTTCCAATGGGCAATCACCAACAGTTGATCGATGCCATTCAGCAAAAGCTGTTCCTGTTGCCGGACGACACCACCGTGGTGCCTGGCCACGGTCCCTTGACCACCATCGGCGAGGAAAAGCGCAGCAACCCCTATGTCGGCAACCCTCGCTACCGCTGAATCTCGATGCCGCCCGACTTTGATCGCAGGGTGATCGCGCTGTTGCTGGCGCTGCCGCCGGGCCGGGTCACCACCTACGGCGCCTTGGCGGAACAGGCCGGCTATCCTCGCCATTCGCGCCATGTCGGCCGCTTGCTCAGCCACCTGCCGGACGGCGTCAGCGTACCCTGGTTTAGGGTGCTGGGTTCCGGCGGGCGCATCTCGCGGCCCGGCAGCGAGCAGGCCGACTGGCAGCGCTTGTTGCTGGAGGAGGACGGAGTGGAATTGAGCGCGGCCGGCAAGGTGGATTTACGGCGCTACGGCTGGCCGGACACGCACTTTTGTAGCAAAAAACTGTAGTTCCACAACATTTAATGTTTCACACAAAATATCTATAGCTAAAAATACATCGCATTTACATAAAATGACAAAAATGCGACAAGCGCATTGTAAATACTTTGCAAACGAATATTTCTGAGCTAGTCTGCGCCCGCGCCGACAGGTCTGTCCGCGCGCACTACACGCTACACGCACAATATTCTGGTGAAACAATGAAAACTCGCAATCTGCTGCTGGCCCTGGCTCTGGTGGGCGGCTGTACCGTGGCGCAAGCCGGTGATTACTCCTTCGGCAATGTCAGCTTCAACCAGCTGAACTGGTCGCCGAGCACTCTGGATCGCACGCAAGCCGGCCCGTTCGGCGCTAAGCGCAACTTCCAGTACCTGGAAGCCGAAGGCGGCATCGGCCGTTCCTGGGGCGATGTTTACGGCTTCTTCGATCTGGAAAACTGGAACCGTAACGACAAGGAAATGCCGGCTGGCGATCGTCGCTACACCACCAAGGTAGTTGCGCGTTTCAATTTGGCGGAAGTCGGCGGCGTGCCGGTCAAGCTGTACACCCACGTATACGACACCCGTGGCCACAATTTCTTTGACCAAAACCGCGTAGTGGGCTTGGGCACCGACCTGAGCTTCGGCAAAGTCTGGTTCAAGCCTTTCCTGGGCTTCCATCAGGAACTGAAATATGGTGTCGGTGCCAATATGAACGGCTATATGGCCGGTTATGTCGCCGGTTTCGACTTCACCGCCTTCGGCCAGCCGTTCTCGGTGACCCAATGGCATGAAACCGAATTCGACCGCGCCAAGGAATACACCACCCTGGCCACCCCGAACGGCGTGAGCGAGCGCCGCACCGGCCAGAACGGCGCCATCGGCCTGTGGTGGACCCCGGTCAAATCCATGACCGCCGGTCTGCAGTACCGCTACGCCGTCAACAAGCTGGGCGTGGCCGGCAATGAAAACGCCATCATCTATTCGCTGAAATACAACTTCTAAGCCCTGCTGGCCTGAAGACAAAAGCCACCCTCCGCGGTGGCTTTTTGCATGTCCGTCGCGCTCCGCGCCCACTATGCCCCCAAGGCCGATTGACACCTTACTTACTAGTAAGTATCTTCAACGCCAACACTGGCAAGTCCAAGCAATCAAACACTTGCCCGCCGCGCTGGCGCCGGACGGCGGCCGCGGCCACAATGATCTGCGCGAGAAATCCACACGAGGACGAAAACATGACGGCATACCCGCACCTGCTGGCTCCGCTGGACCTGGGCTTCACCACGCTGAAAAACCGCGTGCTGATGGGCTCGATGCACACCGGCCTGGAAGAAGCCCCGCAAGGTTTTGAGAAGATGGCGGCCTTTTACGCGGAGCGCGCCCGCGGCGGCGTGGGCTTGATCGTGACCGGCGGCGTCGGCCCAAATCCTGAAGGCTGTGTCGCCGAGGGCGCCTCGATGCTGGCCGACGAGGCCGAGGTCCCGCACCACAAGCTGGTGACCGACGCCGTGCACGCCGCCGGCGGCAAGATCGCGCTGCAGATCCTGCACTCCGGCCGCTACAGCTTCCAGGAAAAATGCGTATCCGCTTCTCCGCTGATCGCGCCGATCAACTTCTACAAGCCGCGCGAGTTGTCCGATGCCGACATCTGGCAAACCATCGCCGATTTCGCCCGTTGCGCGCAGCTGGCGCAACAGGCCGGCTACGACGGCGTCGAAGTGATGGGCTCGGAAGGCTATCTGATCAACCAATTCATCGCCCGCGCCACCAATAAGCGCAGCGACGACTGGGGCGGCAGCTTTGAAAACCGCATCCGCTTCGCCATCGAAACCGTCAAAGCGGTGCGCGCCGCGGTGGGCAGCGACTTCATCATCATCTACCGGCTGTCCATGCTGGACCTGGTGCAGGACGGCAGCTCCTGGGACGAGGTGGCGCAGTTGGCCGGGGAGATCGAAAAGGCCGGCGCCACGCTGATCAACACCGGCATCGGCTGGCATGAGGCGCGGGTGCCCACCATCGCCACCATGGTGCCGCGCGGCGGCTTCGCCTGGGTCACCAAGAAGCTGATGGGCAAGGTGAAGATTCCGCTGATCACCACCAACCGCATCAACACGCCGGAAGTGGCCGAAAAAATCCTGGCTGAGGGCTGCGCCGACATGGTGTCGATGGCGCGTCCATTCCTGGCGGACCCGGACTTCGTCAACAAGGCCGCAGCCGGCCGCGGCGATGAAATCAACACCTGTATCGGCTGCAACCAGGCCTGTCTGGACCACATATTCCAGGGCAAGCTGACCAGCTGCCTGGTCAATCCGCGCGCCTGCCGCGAAACCGAGCTGAACTACGAGAAAACCGCTCAGGCCAAAAAACTGGCGGTCGTTGGCGCCGGTCCGGCCGGCCTGGCCTTCGCCACCGTCGCGGCGGAACGCGGCCATCAGGTAACGCTGTTTGACGCCGCGGCGGAAATCGGCGGCCAGTTCAATGTGGCCAAGCGCATCCCCGGCAAGGAGGAATTCTACGAAACCCTGCGTTACTTCAAGCGCAAGCTGGAGCAGACCGGGGTGGAACAGCGGCTGAACACCCGCGTGGCGGCGGAGGATCTCGCCGGTTTCGACGAGGTGGTGCTGGCCACCGGCATCGCCCCGCGCACGCCCGAGATTCCCGGCGTGGACCACCCCAAAGTGCTCAACTATCTGGACGTGCTCAAGCACGGCAAGCCGGTGGGCAAGCGTGTCGCCATCATCGGCGCCGGCGGCATCGGCTTCGATACCGCGGAATTCCTGACCCACGAGGGCAAGTCCAGCTCGCTGGACACCGCCGCCTTCATGCGCGAATGGGGCGTGGACATGGAGGTGGAGCATCCGGGCGGCCTCAGCCCTCAAGGACCGCAGCCGCACCCCAGCCCGCGCGAGGTGTACCTGTTGCAGCGCAAAACCAGCAAGGTGGGCGAAGGGCTGGGCAAGACCACCGGCTGGATTCACCGCGCCAGCCTGCAGATGAAACGGGTGCGCATGCTGTCCGGCGTCAGCTACGACAAAATAGACGACGCCGGCCTACACATCACGGTCAAAGGCGAAGCCCAACTGCTGCCGGTGGACAATGTGATCATCTGCGCCGGCCAGGACCCGCTGCGCGAGCTGCAGGCGCCGTTGCAGGCCGCCGGCAAGAGCGTGCATCTGATAGGCGGTGCCGACGTGGCGGCAGAACTGGATGCCAAACGGGCGATTGATCAAGGCTCGCGCCTCGCCGCCAGCATCTGACCGCCCGCCCGCCCTCCCTCGCCCGGCCCAGCCATGCCATAAAGGCATGGCCGCCGGCGCGCGGCCAGCCACTCAGAACCCGTTCAAAGTCTGCTGCGCGTCGTGAGGCGTGGCACGGTACATGGCATCTTCGAAATGCTCATGTACCCCCGGACATTCCGCTTTCTCAGCCGTTTTCGCCCTGCCTCTCTCTTGCTCACGAGGCTTTGAACAGATTCTCAAGCCCGGCATCGCCGGGCCTGCCCGCCGTCTTCCCGTCCCGCCCCCGCGTCTTCACGCAGAAACACCGTCCTTTAGTACAGATTTGACCTGATAAAACGTTTTAGCTCTTGTTTGGCGTTCATTAATTTGTCATCGTTGCGGCCATCAAATTAATTCATATATATGACCATATGACAGACATGCGTCAGGCGGATCTTCGCCTGCCCCTGTACCAGCAAGTGCGTGACGCTTTGGCCCGCGACATCGCCAACCGGGTGTGGAAACCCGGTGAGGCCATCCCCACCGAAGCGGAGCTGGTGGGACGCTTCCACACGTCCATCGGCACCATCCGCAAAGCGGTGGACCAATTGGTGGCCGACGAGATGGTGGAACGCCGTCAGGGCAAAGGCACCTTTATCAAACCGGCCAACTTCCAATCCTCGCTGCTGCGCTTTTTCCGCTTTCACGACGCGGCGGGCAATTACCGCATCCCTGAAGCAAAGATCCTGCACCGCGAGCAACTGACGCCGCCGCCGGCCATTGCCGACAGCCTGCAACTTTCTCCAGGCGGGCAGGCCATCCATCTGACCCGCTTGCGCTACCTGGACCGCGAGCCGCTGCTGGCCGAATCGATCTGGCTGCCGGCGACGCGATTCCAGGCTCTGCTGGCGATTCCTTTGCCCAGCTTCGGCGACCTGCTGTATCCGCTGTATGAGGATTGCTGTCACCAGGTGGTGGCCTCCGCGCGCGAAACCCTGACCGCGGAAGCCATCGCCCCGCCGCACGCCGAACTGCTGCAACTCGCGCCTGGCACTCCGGCCATCGTGCTGGAACGCCTGGCCAAGGCTTACGACGGCAGCCCGCTGGAATGGCGCAGCGTGCGCGGCCGCGCCGACAAGTTCCGTTACCAGGCGGACATCCGCTGATTCCGCGCCGCCCGCGCCATGGCAGCGGCGCAAGGCGGCGCATCGACAATAAGCAAGAACCATAAAGGGCAGCATCATGTTGCATTGGTATAAGCAGGTCTCGCCGGGCGAACGCAAAACCTTCTGGGGTTGTTTCGGAGGCTGGGCGCTGGACGCGCTGGACGTGCAAATGTTCAGCTTGGCCATTCCGGCGCTGATCGCCGCCTTCAGTCTGAGCAAGGCTGAAGCCGGGATGATAGGCAGCGTGACTCTGGTGGCGTCGGCGCTGGGCGGCTGGATCATGGGCGCGGTATCGGACCGCATCGGCAGAGTGTTGGCGCTGCAAATCACCATTATCTGGTTCTCGCTGTTTACCTTGCTGTCCGGCTTCGCTCAAAGCTACGAACAATTGCTGGTGTTCAAGGCGCTGCAGGGCTTCGGCTTCGGCGGCGAGTGGGCCGCCGGCGCGGTCTTGATGGCGGAGATCATTCGGCCGGAGCACCGCGGCAAGGCGATGGCCTCGGTGCAAAGCGCCTGGGCGGTGGGCTGGGGCGCTTCGGTGCTGCTTTACTCGGTGATCTTCCTGCTGTTCCCGGCTGAGATCGCCTGGCGCGTGATGTTCGGCATCGGCATCCTGCCTGCCTTCTTCATCATCTATATCCGCCGCCATATCCCGGAGCCGCCGCGCAGCGAACGCAAGGCTGCGCCCACGGTGCCCCTGCTGGATATTTTCAAGCCAGGCGTGCTGCGCATGACTCTGATCGGAGCCTTGATCGGCGTCGGCGCGCACGGTGGTTACGCCGCGCTGATGACCTGGTTGCCGATGTTCCTCAAGACCGAGCGCCATTTGTCCATTCTCGGCACCAGCGGCTATCTGGCGGTAATCATCGTCGCCTTTTGGTGCGGCTGCATGGCCAGCGCCTACCTGCTGGACCGCATCGGCCGCCGCCTCAACCTGCTGCTGTTCTCAGTCTGCTGCGTGGCCACGGTGCTGATCTATGTGTTTGCGCCGCTGAGCAATCCGCTGATGCTGTTTCTGGGCTTCCCGCTGGGTTTCTTCGCCGCCGGCATTCCCTCCAGCCTGGGCGCGCTGTTCAATGAAATCTACCCCACTGGCATGCGCGGCGCCGGCGTGGGCTTCTGCTACAACTTCGGCCGCATCCTCTCCGCCGGTTTTCCCTTGCTGGTGGGTTACCTGAGCGACGGCTGGACCTTGGGCGCCTCCATCGGCGTCAGCGCCGCGATTGCCTATTCCATCGTTGCGCTGGCCGTGTTCTGCCTGCCGGAGACCAAGGGCAAGCCGCTGAATGATGCGCAGCCGGACCCGCGCGGGCCGGAACCCCGCAACGCCCGCGCTCCGGCCTGAACGGCAAACGCGCCATTTCATCGAAATTGTGAGGTCACCATGGCATTAGACGAAATCGCCAACCAGATCACCGATGACGAGTTCGCCCTGGACACCATCCAGGGAGAGCGAGTCATCATCACCTCGCCCATCATCCTGGGCACGGCCGGCAGTGAATGGGAGGGCTCGCCGATTTTCCGGCGCGATTACCTGCTCGCCCTCTTGTCCCACAGCATCCGGCATAAAGTGCTGAACGCAGCCGACATCGACGCGGCGCTGGACCTGAGCGCGGCGCGCGACGCCGCCTGTCAGGCCTGCGGCTGAACCCGGCGCCGATGATAGACGGGCACGCCCATATCTTCCTGCGCCGGCAGATCGGCGCCGCCCCGCTGCGCTACAAGCCGTACCGGGACGCGCCCTTGCAGGCCTATCTGGCGCAACTGGACCAATTTGGCATAGCCGGCGGCGTGCTGGTGCAACCCAGCTTTCTGGGCAACGACAACCGTTATCTGTTGCAGGGCCTACGCGAGAGCGAGGGCCGGCTGCGCGGCATCGCGGTGATAGCGCCGGACTGCCCGCTGCCGGCCATGCGCGCCATGGACGACGCCGGCGTCGTCGGCCTGCGGCTCAATCTGATCGGCCGCCCGCTGCCGGACCTGAACTCACCGGCGTGGCGCCGCTGTCTGGCGCATGCCGCCAGCCTGGACTGGCAAGTGGAGGTGCACCGCGCGGCGCAGGATTGGCCTCTCTTGCTGCCGCCGCTGCTGGACGCCGGGGTCAAGGTGGTCATCGACCACTTCGGCAGGCCGCATCCTGCACTGGGGGTGGACGATCCCGGCTTCCGGCGCATGCTGGACGCCGGCGCGGCCAGCGGCCGCATCTGGGTCAAAATCTCCGCGGCCTATCGCAACGGCCTAGCCGGCCGCGGCGAGGACATCGCACGCGCCGCGCTACCGCTGCTGGACAGCGCGCTGGGACCGGGGCGCTTGCTGTGGGGCAGCGATTGGCCTCATACCCAGTTCGGCTCCATCCGCTACGCCCGTACATTGGAACTACTGGAACAATGGCTTCCCGACATGGAGCGCCGCCGACGCATCACCCACGACACCCCTGCCGAGCTGTTCCGCTTTGATGCGCCGCCCGCTACAGAAAATGTCGATCGTCCGCTAGGTGGCTGGCCGGACAGCTGAACATCAACACCAGCGGCGCGACGCCGGTATTGCTCAGTTGATGCTGGGTATTGGCCGGCACCACGAAGGAACTCTGCTCCGCAACGGCCTGGGTCCGCGCCGCTCCGGTAGCCACATCCACCAGCCTCATCTCCCCGCGGCCGCTGACGATATGGTAATGCTCGTCGCCATGGCGATGATAATGTCCGTTGATCGCCACGCCGGGAGCGATTTCGGTTAAATAAGTGCTGAAGCCGGCATCGCCGGCCAATTTCAAAATCTTGATGCCCACGCTCTTGTCGTAAACGCCGTTTTCAAGCTCCAACTTCCAATCAATCACCTTCATGACATTCCTAACAAACTGTAAATTCGGACAAAAGAACGGTTAAACGCGATCAATTATTTCAAATCTGCCCGCATTTCTCTCGGTCTCCGCGCACTTTAATCCTTTAGTACAGTTAATCAAGGCCAAACGGCCATTCGGATTGACACTATCGAAACAAAAAATCTATAAGTGCCCAACTTAGAGCCTGTTCAAAGCTTAGAGAACAAGAGCGAGACAAGGCGAAAACGGCTGAGAGCGCATTCAAAGTCTCGCGAGCAAGGGCGAGACAAGGCGAAAATGAGCGAAAAAGCGGAGTGTACGAGGGGTACATGAGCATTTTGAGCCCGTTTTTAACGCCGTATCGCCGAAGCGCAGCAGACTTTGAACAAGCTCTGAGAAAGCAGCATGCACAGGTAGTGCACCCGCATTTCGAAGACGGCACGCATCGCACACGGTCTCTAGCGGCTCACAGCAGATCGTAAACAGCTCATTAGGCGCAGCCAACGCGGCAGCGAGGCTAGCGCGGCGCACCCTCACATTACAAACCTCCGCACCAGGCGCACACTATGGACTATCAGCTCGTATCCCCTGAACACTTCTCCGAAGAACAAAGCGAATTCGTGGCTCAGTTCCGCCAATCCGTTTCCCAGATCTCCTGCCAAACCGACATGATCGTCGGCGCAAAAGACGTCAACTCCCGCCATCTGGCATCCAGCGACGCCTACGCCAGGATCGTTGCGCTTAAACGTGGAGACGATGTAGTGGACCGTCTGGATAAGGAAATGCCCTGCGAAGGCACTGCCCAGTTCGCCGATTGCTATGTACAGGAAGACTTGGCTCTGATGAGGACCTGCGACCCTACACGCAAAGTCTCCATTCTCAACGTGCATGAATACGGGGACGGCCTCAAGGCGCGGGTGTTCTCCAAGCACCTGCTCAAGCACGAGGCGACGCGCTCCATCCTGGGCACCATCTACTACGCTCATGAAATTGAAATCGCCAACTTCATTAATCTGATGCCCAATTACATTTTGGAATTCGGCGCCGGCTGCAGCATAGAGCAAGTGCAAGGCGAATTGAAACTGCTTGATGTGGAATTGACGGAGTACGAACAGGAAGTCTGCTTCCTGATGTTGCTGAACTGGGACTTCAAGCAAATAGCCGACTTCATGAACAAATATCGCCCCAAGCCTAAAACCCGTGTGGCGGATTCTATTATCAAGAGCAAGAACTATATTTGCGAAAAACTGGGCTTGCCCACTCAGCGGCGCGCTGAATTATGCGACGCGCTGATTGCCGCCGGCATGCACCGAAAAATGCCGACATCGCTTTTCAGCCGGCTGATCGGCTCCAAGCAATTGTGATCGCCAACAGGGCATTCTCCATTTTTCTGGAGTTACCCCATAAGCATAAAAACGCTATGCTCTGAGCCTGGAGCGGTAAGCCGCGCAACCGGACTGCCATCCCAATACCGGCATCGCCGCTCCAATCACGCGGCACACCTGAGCGGCAGACGCATCCCGTCAGCCCGCGCACTCCAGCGCGACGCTGCGGCGCATTATCAAGATGCGGGCCGCTCGACAAAAAAATACTTGAAACGCCGCCAGGCCCCCTGCGCAACACAAACCGCGACTTCCGCCATGCGCGCCGCCTCAAACGGCCGCGCCGGCAACGCGACGCCAGGGAGCTGTCGCGGCGGCCATTTCAGGATCAACGCGGGCCAAAGAGAAACCATGATGCGACAGGAGTCAGCAATGAGCATACGCGCCTTGAATTATGGCAAGCATTCTGCAAGATCGTTATCGGGAATCGCCAGAAACGTGGAAGCCTTCGCGCTGGACACGATAGAAGGCGAACGCGTGATCATCACCCTGCCCGCCATCCAAGGCGCGCAAGGCAGCGAATGGGAAGGTTCCTTGATTTTCCGGCACGACTACTTGCTTGAGCTGTTGGCTTACAGCGTGGAGCACGGCATCATCAAGCCCGGCGAGGTCAGCAAGGCTTTGATTGACGGCAGTTCGCGACCCAGCCAAATCTAAAATCGCGAACAGGCTCCAAACCAGAACCAGAGCATTATCAAACCGCCGCGCCATGCGCGGCGGTTTTGCTTTCAGCGTCCGCTCCGGCGGCACATTTCCGCCAGTTCCAAGGCGGCTCCAGCCGGATCCGCCGCGCCGAACACGCCGCCTATCACCGCGATCGCGTCCGCGCCGGCCGCCAGCACCTGTCCGGCGTTGCCCGCATCAATGCCTCCTATCGCCACCAAGGGCGCGCCCAAGCCTCGCGCCTCGGCAAACAGCCGCAGCCCCGCGCGCGTCGCGTCCGGCTTGGTGCCGGACGGAAACACCGCGCCGAAGGCGACGTAACTGGCGCCGGCCGCCACCGCCCGCCGCGCCCGCTCCAGGCTGTCGTAGCAAGACGCGCCTATCAACGCGCCTGCGCCCAACCGCCGCCGCGCCGCGCTCAAGGCGGCATCGTCTCGTCCCAGGTGCACGCCATCCGCGCCAACGCTCGCCGCCAGCTCCACATCGTCGTTGACGATGAAAACCACGCCGTGGCGCCGACACAGCTCGGCCAGCGCCCGCGCCTGCTCCAGACGCAAAGCCGCGTTAGGACTCTTGTTGCGGTATTGCAGAATATCGATGTGCGGCGCAGCCGCCTGCGCCAGGCTCAACAGCCGCGCGCTGTCCTCGGTGTCCGGCGTGATCGCGTACAGTCCCTTAAGCCTGGCCGGCATCGTCATCCTCGTCGTCGCCGCGCGCCCAGAACATGCGGTCCGGCAAGAACTGCCCCATGCCGGGCCGGAAGCCGTTCAGCAAGGCTTGATAGGTGTACTCCTGCGCTTCTCTCACCGCTTCCGGCAACAACAGGCCGGTGGCCAGCATGCCCGCAATGGCCGAGGCCAGCGTGCAACCGGAGCCATGGTAACTGCCCGGCAATCGTTCCCAGGAATCGGAACGCACCAGGCCGCCGGGGCCGTACAGCTGGTTGACCACTTCCTTGGTGTTTTCGTGAGTGCCGGTGATCAGCAGATGCGGGCAACCCAGCGCCAGGATGCGCTGCGCGCACTGCTCCAAGGTCAGGTCCTCGTCCTCGTCGGCGTCGTTGCTGGCGATGCGCCGCGCTTCAATGCTGTTGGGCGTCAGGATGGACACCTGCGGAATCAACATGTCGCGCATCGCCGCGATCAAGTCCTCGTCGGCTAACTCGTGGCCGCCGCCGCTGGCCAGCACCGGGTCCAATACCACCGGGATGTCAGGGTAGTCGGCAATCAGCTGCGCCACTACCGCCACGTTCTCCACACTGCCCAGCATGCCTATCTTGAAAGCGGTGACCGGGATGTCTTCCATCAGAAAACGCGCTTGGTCATTGACCCAGTCCGCGTCCAACACCATAAAGTCATTGATGCCGACGGTATCCTGCACCGTAATCGCGGTGATCACCGACAAAGGATGGCATCCCAGGCTGGCTAGCGTCAGAATGTCGGCCTGGATGCCGGCGCCGCCGGAAGGGTCCGAGCCCGCCAGGGTAAGGACCACGGGAGGAGTGGGCTGAGTGGTCAAGACTGAAACCTCTTAGTTCTGTATAGGGTCGGAGCGGCCGGCGGGCGCATTGTCAGTCTCGCGGACCACTCTTAGAATAACTGTTTTACTCGATCACAAGGTGATGCGATGCGTACTTGGATGTGTCTGATCTGCGGCTTTATCTACGACGAGGAAGCCGGCCGTCCGGAGGATGGTATCCCGCCGGGCACCAAGTGGGAAGACATTCCGCCCAACTGGACTTGCCCCGATTGCGACGCGCGCAAGGACGATTTCGAAATGGTGGAAATCTGAGCCGGCTCAACCCGTGCCCGCCGCGATATCCCGCCGCGCCGCAGCTCGCCAGTCAAACGGAGCCGGGCGCTCAAGAGGCCATACCGCAATGAAAAGTTTCTGGAGTAAAACCCTGACCGGCCTGCTGGCCGCTGCCGCCCTCGCCGGCTGTGCCCAGGTCAACACCACCCAGGGCGGCGCCGTCGGCGTCAGCCGCGGCCAAACCATGCTGCTGTCCAGCCAGGAAGTGGAGCAGATGTCGGCCAAGTCCTACGCCCAGCAGTTGGGCAAGGCTCGCGCCGCCGGCCAGCTCAACACCGACGCGGCGATGACGGCGCGGGTGCGCAAGATCTCCCAGCGCCTGATCGCCCAAGCGCCGGTATTCCGCCCCGACGCCGCCAAATGGCGCTGGGAAGTCAATGTGATGCGCAATGACGAACCCAACGCCTACGCGATGGCAGGCGGCAAGATCATGGTCTACTCCGGTCTGATCACCAAGCTCAAGCTGAGCGATGCCGAACTGGCCGCCGTCATCGGCCACGAAATCTCGCACGCGCTGCGCGAGCACTCGCGCGAGAGCATGAGCCAGGCCTACGCGCAGCAAGTGGGCCTGTCCCTGGTGGGCGCGGTGGCCGGGCTCAAGCAGAACCAGATGGACATGGCCGCGATGGCCGCCGACGTGGCGCTGTCAAAACCCAACAGCCGCACCATGGAGTCCGAAGCCGACATCATGGGCCTGGAATTGATGGCGCGCGCCGGCTACGACCCCAACGCCGCGGTGAATGTCTGGAACAAGATGATGGCGGCGGGCAATAGCGGCGGCGCCGAATTCCTGTCCACCCACCCGTCCGGCCCCACCCGCATCCGCGACCTGCAACAGCGCATTCCGCAAGTGATGCCGCTGTATCAGGCGGCTAAAAAAACCTGAACATGGCCTTGCGCAAAGAGGATGTGGACGCCCTGCTGGCCCAGGCCCGCGCCTTGCCGGGCGCCGAGTTCGACATCAAGTGGGAAACCCGGCGCGTGCTCAGCCTGGAACGCAAGATGTTCGCCCTGTTCCACGAGGATAACGTGATGTACAAAGTGGCCGCCGACGATTTTCTGGTCCTCAGCGGCCTGCCCGGCGTGCGGCCGGCGCCGTATCTGGCGCGGGCGCGCTGGATAGAAGTGTCCTCGCTGGAAGCGCTGAGCCTGGAACAGTTGCACGCGGGCATCGCCGATGCGCGTCGGCTGGTGCTGGCCAAGCTGCCCAAGGCCGTCAGACAACGCTACGAGGCCTCGGCGTGAACGCGCCCGGCCAAGCCCGGCTCCGCGCCGTCCATCGGTCCGCGAAAGCCCCCACTTCAGCGACAAAAACACCGTGAGCTACCTTTACCTGAAAGCCTTCCACATTTTCTTCGTGGTGTCCTGGTTCGCCGGGCTGTTTTACCTGCCGCGCCTCTATGTCAATCTGGCACTGGCGGAGCAGGATGCCGAATACCAGCGTCTGCTGCTGATGGCGCGCAAGCTCTATCGCTTCATGACCCCGCTGGGCGCGCTGGCGCTGGCCACCGGCCTTGGCCTGTGGCTGGGCTTCGGCATAGGCGGCGGCTGGCTGCACGCCAAGCTGACCTTGGTCTTGCTGCTGGTCGGCTATCACGGCTGGTGCGGCAAGCTCTACCGCGACTTCGCCGCCAAAACCAACCGCCGCAGCCATACCTGGTTCCGCGTGTTCAACGAACTGCCGGTGCTGGTATTGCTGGCGGTAGTGATTCTGGTGGTGGTCAAACCATTCTGAGGAGAGGGATCGCATGCGCAAATGGATTGCATTGTGGCTGGGCTGCCTGCCCGCTTGGGCCGCCACCCCGCTGCCGCCCAAACCGGCGCTGCCGCCGGAAGTGGTGGCCACGCTGCGCCGCGACGGCGCGGAGCTGCTGCGGCTGCCGATGTGCGTGGACGCCAAGGGCGCCTTCTCCGGGCAGCGCGAGGTGGGTGACGCCCTGCTCAGCATCGGCGGCACCGTCGCCGCGGTGCGCGCCCAGCACAAGCCGCTGCTGAACGCCAGCGTCAGCTGGAGCGATCAGGAGGGCAAGCGCGTGGTCAGCGCCCAGACCCTGATCGGGACGCAGCCGGAATTGGTGGGAAGCTGGCCACAGCGCAGCTCGCCTTACGGGCAAGCCAGCGGCGTCGAACAACAGCGCAGCAGCTTGTCGCTGTATCTGCAGATCTCGCCTCGGGCGGAAGCCTGCAGTAAACCCAAAGGCGAACAGATCGCCCATTAGAACCGGTTCAATGTCTGCCGCGCTTTGGCGATACGGCGTTGAACCGGCTCCTAGGAGTACGCATAAAATGGCAGTGGAAATCGAACGCCGCTTCATCGTCGTCGGCGACGACTGGCGCGGCCTGGCCCCCGGCGTGCAATACCGCCAGGGTTATCTATCGGTGGAAAAAGAGCGCACCGTGCGCGTGCGCGTGGTCGGCGATCAGGCTTGGCTGACGCTGAAAAGCAATATCAGCAACGTCAGCCGCCACGAATTCGAATACCCGGTACCGCTGGCCGACGCGCAAACCATCATGGGGGCGATGTGTCCGATGGTGGTGGACAAGCTGCGCCACCGCATCGAACACGGCGGCTTCATCTGGGAAGTGGACGAGTTCTTCGGCGACAACGCCGGACTGGTGCTGGCGGAAATAGAGCTGCCGGATGAGAGCACTCCCTTCGACAAGCCCGCTTGGATAGGCGAGGAAGTCACCGAGGACGGCCGCTACACCAACGCCTATCTGTCCAAGACCCCCTATAGCCGCTGGTAGCCTCCCCCAATCTTATCCACAGCACTCAGGCCGAGGTTTGACTTATCCACACCCTCCCGCCGTCGGCCTCGGTTAAAATGGCGGCTAAGCACGGGCCCCGCGCCCGCCCCAATCCGAACCTACATCCGCGGCCGCGGCCGCCCACAAGGAAACGCACATGTCCCGCAATCTGGAGCTGTTTGAACGTGGCAAGAAATCCATCCCCGGCGGCGTCAACTCGCCGGTGCGGGCCTTCGGCCAGGTCGGCGGCACGCCGCGCTTCGTCAAGCGCGCCGAAGGCGCCTATTTCTGGGACGCCGACGACAAACAGTATTTGGACTACGTCGGCTCCTGGGGTCCTGCCATCGTCGGCCACGCCCACCCGGACGTGGTGCGCGCGGTGCAGGAAGCGGCCGTCGGCGGCCTCTCCTTCGGCGCGCCCACCGAGGGCGAGGTGCTGATCGCCGAGGAAATCCGCAAGCTGCTGCCCTCGGTCGAGCAAGTTCGCCTGGTGTCCTCCGGCACCGAGGCCACCATGTCGGCGATCCGCCTGGCGCGCGGCTTCACCGGGCGCGACCTGATCGTCAAGTTCGAAGGCTGCTACCACGGCCACTCCGACAGCCTGTTGGTGAAGGCCGGCTCCGGCCTGCTCACCTTCGGCAACCCATCCTCCGGCGGGGTGCCGGCCGATTGCACCAAGCACACCCTGGTGCTGCAGTACAACGACGTCGAACAACTGGAGAAGACCTTCCGCGAAATCGGCGGCCAGATCGCCTGCGTGATCCTGGAACCGATCGCCGGCAATATGAATTTGATCCAGCCGTCGGCCGAGTTCGTCCAGGCGCTGCGCAGTCTGACCGAACAACACGGCGCGGTGCTGATCTACGACGAAGTGATGACCGGCTTCCGCGTGGCGCTGAACTGCGCCCAGGGCCTGCACGGCGTCAAGCCGGATCTGACCACGCTGGGCAAGGTGGTGGGCGGCGGCATGCCGCTGGCGGCCTTTGGCGGCCGCGCCGACATCATGGCCTGCATCGCGCCGCTGGGCAACGTCTACCAGGCCGGCACCCTGTCCGGCAACCCGCTGTCGGTGGCCGCCGGCCTGGCCACCCTCAAGCTGATCCAGCAGCCGGGCTTCCATGAAACGCTGGGCCGCCGCACCGCGCGCCTGGCCCAAGGTCTGGCCGACGCCGCGCGCGCGGCCGGCGTGACCATGAGCAGCGACAGCGTGGGCGGCATGTTCGGCTTCTACTTCAGCGAGCAAGCGCCCAAGTCCTACGCCGAAGCCACCCGTTGCGACATCGAACGCTTCAAGCGCTTCTTCCACGCGATGCTGGACGAAGGCGTCTACTTGGCGCCGTCCGCCTACGAGGCCGGCTTCGTCTCCAGCGCCCACAGCGAAGAGATCATCGAGCAAACCATTGCCGCCGCCGGCCGCGCGCTGAGCCGCGTTTAAACCTGAAAGCCGCCGCGTTCCGCGCGGCGGCGCCTTCCCGCATGCCCCTCTCCCCCACCCGCCTGGCCTGGCGGCTGCGCGTCGAAGCCTCCGGCGTCGAGCTGCAGCCCTGCGCGCAAACACGAGGCCCCGACGGCTATGGCCGCGGCCGGCGCTTGCCGCTGGCCCGACTGCTGGCGGAGCAAGACGACCTGGACTGGCTCAGCGGCCAGGACCGGCTGATCCTGCGCGCGCTGGCCGCCTTGCAGGCCGACATCGCCGCCGACGGCCATGCGGCGCTGGACGCACTCGCCGCGCTGCCGCTGCTGGTCGGCCACCCGGCGCTGTACTGGGCCGACGCGCCGGAACAGCCGCTGCGGATGGAAGCCGGCCAAGTGGCGCTGGAACTGGAGCGCCAGGGCGAGCAGATCACGCTGCGGCTGAGCCCGCCCGGCATCGCCGCCTGTGCCGGCGTGCTGTGGCGCAAGCTCACGCCGGACCGGCTCGCGGTCTACCGGCTGGACGAGGAAGTGCGCCAGATTGCCGCCCTGCTCGGCCACAGTCTGAGCCTGCCCTGGCACGCCCGCAAGAAAGTACTGGACGCCATCCGCGACATCGCGCCGGACTTGCCCTTGCACGACGTCAGCGCCAGCTTCGACGACAGCCTGCCCAGCCAGCCGGCCGACGCCACGCTGCGCGCGCTGCTGCGGCTGGACGACGCCAGCCTGCGGCTGCAGCTGAAAGTGCGCCCGCACCCGGCCAGCGCACTGTACGCGCCCGGCCGCGGCGCGCCCGGCCTGGTGGTGAGCGTGGACGGCGTAGCGCAGCAGCTCAAGCGCGACCTTCCCGCCGAACGCGCCCGCCAGCGCAGGGTTCACGCCGCCTGCCCAACCCTGGCCGCCGCCCGCCGCGACGGCGACGAATGGGTGGTGGACGGCCAGCAGACGGCGCTGGACCTGTTGGCCGAATTGCAGACGCTGGACGCCGACACCCTGCAATGCGAATGGCCGTCCGGCCAGCGCCAGCGCATCCGCGCCGGCGTCGGCCTGCCGCAACTGAAACTAAGCGCCAAACGCAAGGGCGGCTGGCTGGAAGTGGACGGCGAACTGGGGCTGGACGATGGCAACATTCTGGCGCTGCGCCACCTGCTGGAGGCGCTGGCCGGCCAATCCGGCCGCTACCTGCGCCTATCCGACGGCGACTGGCTGGCGCTGTCCGACTCCCTGGCCGCCCGCCTGCGGCAACTGACGCTGCTAGCCGACCACGCCGGGCCCGGCGGCCTGCGCCTGAGCCCGCTGGCCGCGCCCCGGCTGGGCGAACTGGCGGCCGAGGCCGGCGCCTTCGACGGCGACGCGGGCTGGAATGAACAATGGCGGCGGCTGCAATCGCTGCAAAACTTCCAACCCGAAGTGCCGGCCGACTTGCGCGCCACGCTGCGGCCTTACCAGCTGCAGGGCTACAACTGGCTGGCGCGGCTGGCCCACTGGGGCGCCGGCGCCTGCCTCGCCGACGATATGGGCCTGGGCAAGACGGTGCAGACGCTGGCGCTCCTGCTCAGCCGCGCCGCGCTCGGCCCGCAGTTGGTGGTGGCGCCCACTTCAGTGGCGCTGAACTGGCTGGCCGAAGCCGCCCGCTTCGCGCCCGGGCTGCGGCTGCTCCCCTACCAACAACACAGACGGCTGGACGCCGCCGGCCCCGGCGATCTGGTGGTCGCCAGCTACGGTCTGCTGCAGCGCGACGCCGACGCCTTCGCCGACGTGCGCTGGGCCAGCGTGGTGCTGGACGAGGCGCAGGCGATCAAAAACGCCGCCAGCCAGCGGGCGCAGGCCGCCCACGCGCTCTACGCCGATTTCCGCCTGGCCGCCAGCGGCACCCCGGTGGAAAACCATCTGGGCGAATTGTGGAGCCTGTTCCGCTTCGTCGCGCCCGGCCTGCTGGGCAACGAGGACAAATTTCAGCAGCGCTTCGCCCAACCCATCGCCGACGGCGACGAGGACGCCCGCGAAGCGCTGAAAGCGCTGATCCGCCCCTATCTGCTGCGCCGCACCAAGCAACAGGTGCTGACCGAGCTGCCGCCGCGCACCGACATCACCCGCGCCATCCCGCTGAGCGAGGCGGAAATGGAGGTCTACGAGGCGATGCGCCAGCAGGCGCTGGACAAGCTGGGCCAGCCGGGCGAAGCCGAGGGCGGCGCGATGCAGGTGCTGGCCGAACTGACCCGGCTGCGCCGCTTCTGCTGCCACCCGACGCTGACCCAGCCGGACAGCGCCTTGCCCTCCGCCAAGCAGGCGCTGTTCCGCGAACTGATGCTGGAACTACTGGACAACGGCCATAAGGCGCTGGTGTTCAGCCAATTCGTCGACCACCTCGCCATCGTCCGCCGGTGGCTGGACGAACAGGGCATCCGCTACCAATACCTGGACGGCGCGGTGCCCGGCGCGCAACGCAAGGCGCGCATGGACGCGTTCCAGGCCGGCGACGGCGACGTATTCCTGATCAGCCTGAAAGCAGGCGGCACCGGTCTCAACCTGACCGCCGCCGACTACGTGATCCACCTCGATCCGTGGTGGAACCCGGCGGTGGAGGATCAAGCCAGCGACCGCGCCTACCGCATGGGCCAGCAGCGGCCGGTCACGGTGTACCGGCTAGTGGCCCAGCACACCATAGAAGAAAAAATCGTGGCGCTGCATGCCAGCAAGCGCGAGCTGGCCGACAGCCTGCTGGACGGCGGCGATCTCAGCGCGCGGCTGGACGGCGCGGCGCTGTTGGCACTATTGCGCCAAAGCTGAGCATTGCCCTTTCGTCATAAAATGGGCAAGCTGGCGTCATTTCCGTGATCCAGGATCATCCATGCTCAAAGCCCTCCTGCTATCCAGCCTGCTGCTGTCCGCGCTGCCCGCCTGGGCCGGCCTGTCCCAGACCGACACCGCCTCAGAGAAAATCTCCGTCGGCACCCTGTCCATCGTCACCGCCCCGGCAATCAGCGTGGCCGGCAGCGCGCAGGGCAAGGGCGAATCGCTGCTGGCTCCGGTGCTGGCGGTCACTGGCAGCGCCTATGTGATCACCGGCCTGGCCCAAGGCGCCGGCGACACCGTCAAGATGTCGCTGGACGCGGTGCAGGGCGGCGCCAAGCTGGTGGTGGAATTATCCGGCAAGGCGCTGAAAGCCACCGGCGCGGCGGTCGGCGCCTCGGTGCAAGTGAGCGCGGTGGCCAGCGGCACCATGCTGGTCACCTCCGGCAAAGTGCTGGCCTTCATCACCAACAAGCTGGGCGAGGCCCTTCTGGAGCACAACCGTGTCCCGTCCTGACGCTCTGCCCGCCCGTCTCGCCGGCCTCGGCCTGGCGCTCTGCCTGCTGCTGCCGCAAGCCGCTCTGGCCGGCCGCAGCTGCGAGGAGCAAACCATCACCCCGGCCACCTTCGGCAAGGCGATGGCTGCCGCCGAACAACTGCGGCAAAAGCTGGACGCCAGCGGCGGCGACGTTGCCGTGATCGGCCGCGTCGGCCAGGACCTGTCGCGCTTCAAGCTGCGCTACACCCATGTCGGCATTGCTTACCGCCAAGCGGAAGGCCGCTGGCGCGTCGCCCACCTGCTCAACGACTGCGGCAGCGCCAGCTCCGACCTGTGGTACGAGGGCCTGGGCAACTTCTTCCTCGACGATATGCATTCCTTCGAGTCGGTGGCGCTGCTGCCGCCTCCGGCGCTGGCCGCGCGGCTGCGCGAACGGCTGCAAGCGCCGCCGCGGCTGCGCGAACTGCACACCCCGCAGTACAGCCTGCTGGCCTATCCCTTCGCCACCCGCTACGAAAACTCCAACACCTGGGTGCTGGAAACGCTGGCGGCCTCGGCCAGCCAGGAAGCCCGCATCGCCAACCGCGAACAGGCGCAGATGTGGCTGAAGCTCAACGGCTACGCGCCCTCGGAACTCAAGCTGGGGCCGCTGACGCGGCTGGGCGGCCGCATGTTCAAGGCCAATGTCGCCTTCGACGACCACCCCAACGAGATGCGCTACGCCGACCGCATCCAGACCGTGACCGTGGATTCGGTGATGAACTTCCTGCAGGCCCGCAACGAAGGCTGGCAGGTGCTGGAAATCCCCGCGCCCTGAATGGAGCTCAGCACGCGCCGCACGCCGCCGGCACCGCCTCCGCGACGGTGGCCGGCTGGCGCGCCGCCAGCCACGCGCCCAGGCTGACGCATGCCAGGCCGGCGGCCAGATAGCCGGTCAGCGGCTCATTCAACAAGGGCGCCGCCAGCAAGCCGGCCAAGACCGGAATCAAGGCGAACAACATCCCCACCCGCACCGCACCCAGCGCCGTAATCGCGCGCAGATACAGCAGCATCGCCACAATGGCCGCCGCCCCGCCCTGATAGGCGGCCTGGAACAGCAGCGTCGGCCAAGACGCCGCCGCCAGATGCTTGGGCAGCCACAGCAGATAGACGGGCAGATAAATCAGCGCCGCCATGATGGTGATCGCCCGCGTCAGCGGCCAGGCCGGATAAGCCCAGCGCCGCGCCAGCACCCCGAAAGCCGCCCAGCTCACAGAAGCCAGCAATAGCAGCAGATCGCCCTTCCAGCTGTCGCCGCCGGCGCCGCTGAACAGGGGCAACGCGCTCAAGGCCAGGCCGGCGCCTATCAACGCGTAACCGGGCAGCTTGTGGCGCTGCAGGCGCTCCCCAGCCAACAGCCAGGCGAACAAGGCCACCAGGAAGGGCTACATGCCCGGCAGCAACAGGCCGCCATGCGCCGCCGGCGCGTATTTGAAGCCGCTGTAGGCGAACAGGCTGACGCCCAGGCCGCCCAGCAGGGTCAGCAGCCACAACCGTGCATCGCGCAAGGCGCCGCGTGGCAGACCGCCGCACAGCAGCAGGATCAGCGCGGCGACACCGACGCGCAGCGCCAGCATGTCGGTGCCGGCCAGCGCGCTCTTGCCGCCAAGGCGCGACACCAGGTTGAAGCCGGTCCAGATGGCGACGGCGCCGAAGGCGGCCAGATAGCCCTGGCGCAGGGAAAGGGTGGACATGTTCACGCTCCGGGAATGGGAATGCTTGCATGCTAGCCCGCGCACGTCATTCTAAAAAATGAATTATTATGATTCAGATAATCTCTTGGAGAGAACGATGGAGTTGGACGAACTGCGCATTTTCCAGGCGGTGCTGCAAGAAGACGGCGTGACGCGCGCCGCCGCCCGGCTACACCGGGTGCAATCCAATGTCACCACCCGGCTTCGGCAGCTGGAGGACAAGCTGGGCGTGCCGCTGTTCCTGCGCGAAGGCAAGAAGCTGATCCCCACCGAGGCCGGCCGCCGGCTGGGCGACTACGCCGAGCGGCTGCTGAGCCTGGCCGAAGAAGCGCGCCAGGCGGTGGCCAGCGCGGAGCCGGCCGGCAGCCTGCGGCTGGGCGCGATGGAAAGCACCGCCGCCTCGCGGCTGGCGCCGGTGCTGGCCGCCTACCACCGCCGCTATCCGGCGGTGCAGCTGGAACTGCAGGCCGGCGTGTCCAACGACTTGCGGCGCGCGGTGCTGGAAGGCCGGCTGGACGCGGCGCTGATCAGCGGCCCGGCCGGCGACGAACGTCTGGACGAGGCGCTGGTGTTCGAGGAAACCATCGTGCTGGTGGCCGCCGCCGGCCAGCGCGAGCTGTCGCTGCGCCTGTTGGGCGAGACCACGCTGCTAACCTTCGGCCACGGCTGCGCCTATCGCCAGCGGCTGGAAGCCTGGATGCAGCGCCAGGGCGTACAGCCGCGCCGCCTGGTGGAGCTGGGCTCCTACCACGCCATGCTCAGCTGCGTCGCCAGCGGCATGGGGCTGGCGCTGCTGCCGCAAAGCCTGCTGGACAGCATGCCGCTGATGGCGGCCCAGGTGTCCACCCATCCGCTGCCGGCGGACCTGGGCCAGGCCCAGACCACGCTGATCCGCCGCCGCGGACTGCGCCAGCCGGCGCTGGACGCCCTGCAACGGCTGCTGTTGGGCTCGGAAAGCTAGAGCGGCACGCTGCACGGCGACGGGCCTGGCCTCAGCCGCTGTTGCGCAGGCCGGCCGAAGTGCCGTTGATGGTCAGGTGGATTGCGTACAAGGCCTCGGCGTCGTCCGGCTGGCGGCGCAGCCGGCTCAGCAGCTCCGCCTGCAACAGGCCCAGCGCGTCCAGATACGGCAAGCGCGTTTCCAGGCTGCGATGCAGCGTCGGGTTCTTTTCCAGCAACGCGCTCTGGCCGGTAATGGCGTAGAAAGCGTCCAGCGTAGCCTGCCACTCCGCCTGGATGCGGCCGAACAGGGCCTCGGCCAATGCGCGGTCCTCTACTAGGCCGGCAAAGCGGCGACCAATGCCCAGGTCGGCCTTGGCCAGCACCTGCTCCATATTGGACAGCACCACCTGAAAGAACGGCGAACTGCGGTACAGGCTTTGCAGACGGGCGCGTCCGGCTTCGCCGTGACGCTCGATAAAAGCGCGCACCGCCGAGCCGACACCGAACCAGCCGGGCAGCATTACCCGCGATTGCGACCAGGAGAACACCCAGGGAATGGCGCGCAGGTCTTTGATCGAGGCCAGGCTTTTGCGCGACGCCGGCCGGCTGCCGATGTTGAGCTTGGCGATGGCGTTGATCGGCGTCGCCTCCAGGAAGTACTGCATGAAGCCCGGCGCTTCCACCAGTTCGCGGTAGGCGCGATAGGCGGCGTCCGACAACTCGTCAAACACGGTCTCGTCGGTCTCGCAGCTGGCGCAGCCGCTAAGGCTGGCTTCCAGCGTCGCCGCCACCAGGGCTTCCAGGTTGCGGCCGCCGATGGCCGGGTCCGAATACTTGGACGCGATCACCTCGCCCTGCTCGGTGATGCGGATACGCCCGGCCACGCTGCCGGCCGGCTGCGCCATGATGGCCTCGAACGAGGGGCCGCCGCCGCGGCCCACCGACCCCCCGCGGCCATGGAACAAGCGCAGCTTGACCCGGCCGTCGGCAAAGCAGCGCACCAAACGCTTCTCTGCCTGATAGAGCTGCCATTGGCTGGTCAGGTAGCCGCCGTCCTTGTTGCTGTCGGAATAGCCCAGCATCACTTCCTGCATGCGGCCGCGGCTGTCCAGCAACTGCTGATACCACGGCAAGGCGAACAGGGCCGTCATCACCTGGGCGCTTCGGTCCAGGTCGGCAATGGTTTCGAACAAAGGCACCAGGTTGACGCTGGAGCGCGGCTGCCCGTCCACCAGCCGGATCATGCCGGCTTCTTTCAACAGCAGCGCCAGCGCCAGCATGTCGCTGACCTGAGCGCAGTTGGAGATGATGCTCTGGCCGATGGCGTCGGCGCCGAACTGCCGCTGGATCAAGGCCGCCTCGCGGAAGATCGCCAGTTCCTTCTCGGTTTCGGCGCTGTAGTCCAGATAGGGCGAATACAGCAGCCGCGGCGTGGCCAGCTCACGCAGCAACACGCGGCTTCGCGCCGCCTCGTCCAGCGCGGCGAACTCCTCCAGCCCGGCGCGGGCGAACAGCTCGCCCACCACCGCCTCGTGGCTGCCGGCGAACTGGCGCAGGTCCAACGGCATCAGGAAGAAACCGAACACGTCCACCGCACGAATCAGCTCCGCCAGCCGACCGTCGGCCAGCGCCGCGCTGCCGTGTTCGCGCAGCGAGGCGTCCAGCACGGCGAGGTCAGCCTGAAACTCGGCCTGGTCGGCATAAGGTCTGCCAGCCGGCCAACGGCCGCTCAGGCTCACGCCCAGCTGCAGGCCGGTGGCCAACACCCGCGCCTCCATCGCCGCCAGCGCGCGCCGATACGGCTCTTCGCGGCGGCTCTCCTCCTGATCCGGGGTCAGCGCCGCCAAGGCGACCAAGGCCGGGCTGACGCCGACCAGGCGTTGCGACAGCGACAGTTCGCGGTACAGCGCCGCCAGTTCGTACAGATAATGTTCAAACGCCACCTGAGCCTGGCGCGTCACCGCGTGGCGCAGCACCGCGGCGTCGACATTGGGGTTGCCGTCGCGGTCGCCGCCTATCCAACTACCGACGCGAATGAAGGACGGCAGCGGCGTTGTCTGGCCCCAGGTGGCTTCGATCTGCCGGTCCAAGCGCTGATACAGCGCCGGCAAGGCCTGGAAGAAGGTCAGCGGGTGATAGGCGACGCCGTTTTCGATCTCATCCTTGACCGCCAGCTTGAAGTGGCGGATTTCCGAGGTCTGCCACAGCGCCACGATCACGCGCTTGAGCTTGGCCTCCAGTTCCTCCTCCTCTTCCGGCGTCAGGTCCGCCGCCGCCAGCTTGCCCAGAAAACGGCGCACCGCGCGGTGGCCGTCCAGCACGCTCTGGCGCTGCACCTCGGTGGGGTGCGCGGTGAGGATGGCGCCGACATAGGCGTCGCCCAGGGTGTCGGCCAGCATGGCGATGCTGACGCCGTCGGCCTTCAACTTGCCCAGCGCGCGCGACAGGCTGCCCTGCTGCGGCGCGGAGCCGGCCTGCCGGTGGGCCCGGCGGCGGCGCACATGGTGCAGGTCCTCTGCGATGTTGAACAGTTGGGCGTACAGGCCGCAGGCGCGCACCAGCGCCATCGCCGCAGCCGGGCTCAACTCCGCCGCCAAGGGCTGGCTGCGTTCCTCGGCGCTGCGGCCGGCGATGGCGCGCACTTCGGCGTAGACCTCGGGGCCGGCTTGTTCGCTCAACACCTCGGCCAGCGCGCGGTCCAGGCGGGCCAAATCGGCGCGCAGCGGCAGGTCCTTGTCTAAATCGCTCATTCGGTATTCCTTGATGGTGACGGGCGGCTTGGCCGCTCCCGGTTTTTGAATCGGCTCAAGGCAGCGCGGCCGCTGGCGTCGCTGGCTTCAGGCGATTCGTTTCGCATGCAAAACATCATAGGCAGGCTTGCCGCTGTAGTGGCAACACTACTGTCATTTAACCCTTTAGATCTTGACCTGAGTGCGCATTGCGCAACATCAAGCTTTGCGCCGCCGCCCCGGCGACGCCGCGGCGCTGTGCGCCGGGCGGGCATGCTAGAATGCCCGCCATCCAAGCACATAGTCCGATCGGGAACCGGTTTCATGGACAAAATCGTCATCGCCAGCCGCGAGAGCCGGCTGGCCATGTGGCAGGCCGAACACATCCAGGCCCGGCTGCAAGCGCTCTATCCCCACCTCAGCGTGGACATCCTGGGCATGACCACCCAGGGCGACCAGATTCTGGACAAGACCCTGTCCAAAATCGGCGGCAAAGGCCTGTTCGTCAAAGAATTGGAAGTAGCGCTGGCCGAAGGCCGCGCGGACCTGGCGGTACATTCAATCAAGGATGTGCCGATGGTGCTGCCGGAAGGCTTCGCGCTGGCGGCGATATGCGAGCGCGAAGACCCGCGCGACGCGCTGGTGTCCGCCCGCTACGCGGACCTGTCGGAACTGCCGGACGGCGCGGTGGTGGGCACCTCCAGCCTGCGCCGCGAATCGCAGATCCGCGCCCGCTATCCGCGGCTGGTGGTCAAGCCGCTGCGCGGCAACGTGCAAACCCGGCTGCGCAAGCTGGATGACGGCGAGTACGACGCCATCATCCTGGCCGCCGCCGGCCTCAAGCGCCTGGGCCTCTCCGAGCGCATCCGCAAGGAGCTGCCGCCGTCGGAAAGCCTGCCGGCCGCCGGACAAGGCGCGCTGGGCATCGAGATCCGCGCCGACCGCGCCGACCTGATGCAGCTGCTCGCGCCGCTGAACCACGCCGCCACTCACTCCTGTGTCAGCGCCGAACGCGCGCTGGCGCGCGAGCTGGGCGGCAGTTGCCAAGTGCCGCTGGGCGCCTTCGCCACCCTCAACGAGGGCACGCTGGCGCTGGGCGGCTTCGTCGCCAGCCCGGACGGTTCCGTGATGTTGACCGCCAGCGCCAGCGCACCGGCCGATTACGCCGACGCGCTGGGCCGCGCTGTGGCCAAAAAGCTGCTGGACGACGGCGCCGGCCCGCTGATTGAAGCGGTGCTGGCCGACCCGCGCTGAGACGACGATGCCGCGCGTCCTGGTCGCCCGCCCGCAAGCGCAAAGCGCCGAGCTGCTGCGTCTGCTCGCCGCAGCGGGTTTCGACACCGGCCATCTGCCGCTGATGGAAATCGCGCCGCAGCCAGACGCGCTGGCCGCTTTGCCTGGGCAAGCGGCGGCGGCAAGTTGCCTGATTTTCGTCAGCCCCAGCGCCATAGACCAGGCCTGGCCGGCGCTGCAAACGCTGGACCTAGCCGATAAGCGGCTGGTTTGCGTCGGCCGCGCCAGCGCCGCCAAATTGGCCGCGCTCAGCGGCAGACCGGTGCTGCACCCAACCGAGGGCAGCGACAGCGAAGCCTTGCTGGCCCTGCCTGAACTGGCCGATATGCGCGGGCAACGTACGCTCATCGTGCGCGGCGTCGGCGGCAGGCCCCTGCTGGCGCAAAGCCTGGCCGCGCGGGGCGCGGCGGTGGAGTTCGCCGAGATCTACCGCCGACTGGACGGCGCGCCGGACTGGGCGGCCTTCGACCGCGCGCCGCCGGACGCCGTGATTGTCACTTCCGGCGAAATCGTAGAGCAATTGTTCCGTCTCGCTGGCCCCAGTCGAATCAGGACGTTACAATGCTTGCTGTATTGCGTGCCGCATCCGCGCGTTGCCGACCGGCTCGCCGCGCAAGGCGCGACGCGCATCATGACAACCCGGGCCGAAGACAGCGCACTGGTCGCCGGCCTTAAAAAATGGTTCTGTCGTCACCCATGAGCGAATCCCAGATCACCGAAACCGCCAAACCCGAGTCCAAGAAATCGCTGAGTCCGGCCCTGCTGATCGCCATCGCCGCGCTGGGCGTGTCCGGCTGGCAGTACTTCAGCACCCAGCAGGAACTGACCGCCGCCCGCCAGGAACTGGCGCGCCGGCTGGCCGAAGGCAGCGGATCCGCCAAGGAACTGCGCGCGATGACCGAGCAGGCGATCAGCGCCAACCGCGCCACCGAAGGCCGTCTGGCGTTGATGGAGGCCCGCGTCAACGAATCCGCCGGCCAATACGCGACGCTGAACGGCATGTACCAGGAACTGACCAAGAACCGCACCGACTGGCTGCTGTCCGAGGTGGAACACACCCTGGCCATCGCCAGCCAGCAGCTGCAACTGGCCGGCAACGTGCCGGCCGCCGTGTCCGCGCTGGAGATGGTGGACGCGCGCCTGGCCAAATTCGATCGCCCGCAATTGATCGGCGTGAAAAAAGCGGTGGCCACCGACCTGGAAAAACTCAAGGCTCTGCCCTATCTGGACAGCGTCGGGCTCACCGTGAAGCTGGACCGGCTGATGCTGTCCTCCGACAGCCTGCCGCTGGCGGTGGACGCTCACCGGCTGGCCAGCCAGAAGCCGCAGGCCAAGGCGGCGACGGCGGCCAGCGCGCCGCTGTGGGAGCGCCTGGTGGCCGACGTCAGCAAGAGCCTGGGCGAGCTGATCCACATCCGCCGCATGGACAAGCCGGAAGCGCTGTTGCTGTCGCCGGAGCAGGCTTTCTTCCTGCGGGAAAACTTGAAAATGCGTCTGCTGGACGCTCGTCTGGCGTTGATCCAACGCGACGGCAAGACCTTCGCCGCCGACATCGTGGCCGCGCGCAGCTATGTGCAGCGCTACTTCGACCGCGACGCGCCGGCCGTCACCCAATGGCTGGGCACGCTGGGCGAACTGGAAAGCGCGCCGCTGGACGTGGCGCTGCCGGATATGAACGCCAGCCTCAAATCGGTGCGCGACGCCCAAGGCGCGGCAGGAGAATAAACCGTGAAATTCGCCTTGTGGATTACCGGGCTATTTGCCCTCGCGGTGTTGGTCGGCCTGGCCGCCACCCTGAACACCGGCTACGCCATCCTGTTTCTGCCGCCGTATCGGATGGAGGTGTCGTTCAACCTGCTGATCGTATCGGTGGTGGTGCTGATTTTCGTGGTGCATCTGGTGCTGCGCATGGTGGCGGTGGCCGCCAATCTGCCGGCGGAAGTGCGCCGCTTCCAGCGCCAGAAGAAGCTGAAAGCCTCCCGCCACGCGCTGCGTGAAGCCGGCATCTCCTACTTTGAAGGCCGCTTCCAGAAAGCCGAGCGCGAAGCCAGCAAGTCGCTGGACGACGAATACTCGCCGGAAAACAAGGCCCTGGCCCTGCTGATCGCCGCCCGCTCCGCCGGCGCCGCCGGCGACCTGGACAAACGCGACGGCTATCTGGCGCAGCTGGACGCCATGCCGCCGCGGCTGCAGCTGGCGCGCCATATGCTGGACGCCGAGCTGAAGCTGGAAGCCAAGGACCCGCTGGGCGCCTTGGCCGCCATCGAACGCGCGCGCGCGCTGTCGCCCAATCTGACCAACGCCTTGCGGCTGGAATTGAAAGTCCGCTTGCTGCAGAAACAGCCGGAAGCGGTGCTGGCGCTGACCGAGAAATTGCTCAAGGCCGACGCGCTGGAGCCGGAACAGGCGCGGCGTTATCGCTTGGCCGCCTATCAGCAACAGCTGGTCACCCTGCTGGGCGGCCAGGAAATCCGCGACTGGCTGCGCCGCATCCCGGAAGCCGAGCGCAGCAATCCACAGCTGATGGACCAAGTGGTGGCGCGGCTGATCGTGTTGCAGGACTACGATTACGCCGCCACCCTGCTGGCCGGCGCGCTGGCCAACGACGATCACGACACCCCGGAGCTGTCCCGCGAGCTGGGCAAGCTGGCCGAGCACCTGAGCGAGGATAAACGCCTGGAGCTGCTGAAAACCGCGGAAAACTGGCTGAAGAAGCGGCCGCGCGACCACTGGCTGCTGATGGCCTTGGGCCGGCTGGCCTTGTGCCAGCAGCTGTGGGGCAAGGCGCAAAGCTATCTGGAAGCAAGCGCCTCGATCTCGCCGACGCTGTGCGCCCACGCCGAACTGGCGCGGCTGTTCGAAGCCACCGGCAAGGAAGAGCTGGCGGCTCAGCATTACAACAAGAGCCTGGAACTGGCGCTGAAGCAGGGCTGCTGATTCCGCACGCTTGATACAAAAAAGGACATGCTCCCGCATGTCCTTTTTTTTATTGCCTTGTTATGCCCTCTCAACTCGACAGCAGCAGCACGCCCCAGGCCAGCGCCAGATAACGCGCCGCCTTGCCAAGGGTCAACCACAAAATGCTGGACCACCAGGGCAGACGCAGCCAACCCGCGGCCAGCGGAATCGCGTCGCCAACCACCGGCAGCCAGGACAAGATCAGCACCGCCGGGCCGAAACGCTGGAACCAGCCGGCCAGCCTCGGCGGCAACTCCTTGCGCGGCGCCAACCTCCCTAGCCACAGACTAGTGACGCTGCCGGCGGTATTGGCCACCGTGGCCACCAGCAGGGCCGGCCACAGCCAGTCCGGCCATTTGTACAGAAAAGCGGACAACGCCAGCTCGGAATTACCGGGCAAAATGGTGGACGAGGTGAAGGCAGACACCGCCAACCCGCCCAGCCCCAGCCACACCAAGTGGCTCATTCATCAAACTCTATGGTTTCGCCGCAGGCGGCGGCGATGGCGGCACTGAGGGTGGAGAAGAATTCCGAGCCGTCACGCGCGGCGATCCAGCGGCCGTCGCGGAAGGCGAAGTGGTAGCCGCCGCTCTTGGCCGCTATCCACAATTCCTGATTGGCGGTGTGGCGGTTGACGATGATCTTGGCGCCGTCGCTGAACTCGATATCCAGCACATTGCCGGACACCAGATAGTCGGCGTCCAGATCATTGTCGTCGATGGCGGCTTCGATGCGTGTGAAGATGGCGTCGGTGTGCCGCAGAAATTCGGTTTCGTTCATTGCGCTTTCCCGTTGAATGACGGCCTGGACGCCGTCTTGGCGCGGCTCAGGCCTTGATCGCCAGGCGCAACGTAATCACACGGCGCGCCGCAGCTTTGCTAGTATCGGGATTTTGCCACATTGGAACTCATTCGTATGCGCACCTTGCTGGCTTGTGCAAGCCTGACCCTGTTCTTGGCCGCCTGCGGCTTCAAAGGCCCGCTGTATTTGCCCGCCCCCGCAGCCAAGCCGGCCGCCGCCGCGCCCGCCGCCAAACCCGCGGTCAAGGCCGACGCCTCCTCCCCTCGCGCCGCGGCAGAATCCGCCTCTCCCGCCTCTCGCTGACGGCTCCCGCCGCGCTTCCGGGCGGTGCGGCGACGGCGTAAAATGCTGAAGACATATTGATATTCCCACGCGGTTTCCTGCACATCAGTCATATCCTTTACACTCAAAGGCTGTATCTGCAGATAAAGGAGCCGCCGATGTCTCACTTCGCCCGTCACCTGGAACATCACACCATCGTCAACCCCTTCCCCGGCATCGTGAAGCTGGAAGCGGCGTTGGGCCACCGCATCGGCGCGCGCATCGGTTCCAATGAAAGCATGGCCAAACCGGCCTCTCCGCTAACGTCGGAGTTCGGCGAGATGATGACGGAACTGGCCCGGCTCTACCCTGACCCTTACGCGCACGGACTGCGTCAGCGCGCGGCGGCCCACAACCGCGTGGACGCGAGCCAGGTACTGTTCGACACCGGCGCCGACAGCCTGATCCTGTTGGCCTTGCGTCTGGCCTGTAATGTCGGCGACGCGGTGGTATGCACCGCCGGCACCTATCCCACCTTCCGTTATTTCGCCGAAGGCGTGGGGGCGCGCATTCTGGAAGTGCCCTACCAGCAACAAGGCGACCGGCTGCAGGCCGATCTGCCGCGGCTGGCGGAAGTGGCGCGCGCCGAGCGTGCCGCCGTGCTCTATCTCGCCAACCCGGATAATCCCAGCGGCCACTACTGGAGCGCGGACGACATCCTGGCGCTGCGCGAAACCCTGCCTTCGTCCACGCTGTTGATCCTGGACGAGGCCTATGTCGATTTCTGCGTGGACGCGCAGGACGCACCGCCGCAGGGCGCGCTGCCCAACACGCTGCGTTTGCGCACGCTGTCCAAGGCCTATGCGCTGGCCGGTCTGCGGGTGGGCTACGCCATAGGTCCGCAACACATCGTCGCCAAGGCGGACCAGATTCGGCCGCAATTCGCGCTGTCCAGCTTCGCCCAACTGGCGGCGCAAATCGTGCTGGACGATCCCGACTATTCCCGTCAGCTAATCGCCGCCACCATCCATCTGCGCGACAAACTATCCGACGCCTTGCGCGCGCGCGACCTCGTGGTGATGCCCTCGCACACCAACTTCGTCTGCATCGCCTATCGCGACGCCGCCAGCAGCGAGGCCATCCATCGCCAGCTGCTGTCCGACGGCATCGCCGTGCACCGCCCGCCGCACCCGGCGGTACGCCACTTGCTGCGCGTCACCGCGCAACCGCAGGCGCTGTCGGCCAAAGTGATGGCGGCGCTGGCGGAAGGTTAAGAAGCGGTTCAAAGCCCGCTGCGCGTCAGCGGGATGGATAGATGGGTTGAAACCCGCTTTGAAACGCTCATGTACCACGCGTACATGCTGCTTTCTCAGCGGGTTTCGCCTTGTCTTGCTCTCAAGACTTTGAACAGGCTCTCCCGCCCATAAAAAAGCCCTGGACCGGCAAGCGGCCCAGGGCTTGATCTTTCCCCATCCTTCTCACTCCGAAGTGCTGGGATTCCAATACGCCTGACTGATGAAAGGCTGGGCCACCAGCTTGGCGGCGATCTCCTCCAGCTCCTCCCACTCCACCGAGGTGGACAGCAAGGTGGCGGTCATCTCCACCTCGTCGTCGCCGAAGGGCTCCACGTCCAGATCCCCCACCGGATACTTGGACTCCTCCAGCAGGTCGCTGAGCAAGGCCATTGCGTGTTTCTGGCCGGAACGGCTGGAGATCACGCACAACTGGTAAGTGACTTCGCTGGTTTCGTCGTCGATAGGCTTGCGGTTGATCGAGTTCACCACCGGACGCAGCAAGGTGTTGCTGGCCAACACGAACAGCGTGATCAGAAAAGCCTGGGGAATCTGACCCGCGCCGGCGCTGGCGCCGACTGCCGCCGAGCCCCACAAGGTCGCCGCGGTGTTCAAACCGCGCACGTTCAAGCCCTCTTTCATGATGGTGCCGGCGCCGAGAAAACCAACGCCGGACACCACGTAGGACGCCACCCGCGCCGCGCCGCCGGTGCCGTCCAGCTGCAGCGCCATGTCGACAAAGGCCGCCGCGCCCACCGCCACCAGGGTATTGGTGCGCAGGCCAGCGGTGCGCTGACGGAACTGGCGCTCGTAGCCTATGGCCGAGCCCAGAATGAAAGCCGTCAACAGGCTGAGCAAGGTTTGCAGCAGACCAGACCCGTTGAAGCCCAGAAACTGCAGTAAGGTTTCCACTTGTTATTCCTCCTGCGGTCGATTGAAAAAACAGCCGTCCCGGCGCGCCGGGAAACAGTCTGGCAGTTTGCCACATCCACGTGACCGGGTCGTGTCCGGCCTAGCGGTTTTTACTCGCCCGGCCACCGGCAAAGTTGCCCAAGCCCAAAAAAATCGCAGACGCGGCGCGCCTGCTGACAACACGCTGTCAGCAGGGGGGCCGCACACTGCCCTCCATGGCCGCGACGCCGCCTCCGCCCCATTGAACGCGGGGCAGCAACGCTCGCGGCCGGATCGCTAAAAACCCCTTCAAGGAGTGTGCCATGTCCCCTGTTTTACACTGGTTTGAAATTCCCGTGACCCAGTTCGAACGCGCCGTCGCCTTCTATCAGCAGGTATTGCAGGTGGCGCTGCATGAGGAGAGCTTCGACAACGCCCGCATGGCGCTGTTTCCCAAAACCGACGACAGTTGCGGCGGCGCACTATTGAGCAGCCCGCAAGCCCGCCCCCACGTAGACGGCGTGCGCGTCTATCTGGATGGCGGCGCCGATCTGGACGCCACGCTGGAACGGGTCAAAACCGCCGGCGGCATCGTGGTGCAGCCCAAGACCCGCTTGCCGGAAACCTGGGGGCACATCGCACTGTTTTCCGATCTGGAAGGCAATCTGATCGGCCTGCACAGCGCCGCATGAGCCGTCGCTACTGGATAGGCGTGGCCAGCCGCGACCATGTGCGGCGCGGGCTTGCCGGCGGCTTCGCCCAGCTCTGCCATGGCAAGTCCGCGCCACTCAAGCGGATGGCGGCCGGCGACGGCCTGATCTATTACTCGCCAGTGCTCAGCCTGGAAGGGCGCGAGCCCTGCCAGCGCTTCACCGCCATCGGCCAGGCGATGGACGACCGCGTCTACCCGTTCCGGGTCAGCGCCGATTTCGAGCCCTACCGGCG
Source organism: Chromobacterium sp. W521 (assembly GCF_052805975.1). Lineage (NCBI taxonomy): Bacteria > Pseudomonadati > Pseudomonadota > Betaproteobacteria > Neisseriales > Chromobacteriaceae > Chromobacterium > Chromobacterium sp. W521. The sequence continues at coordinate 278,021 of NZ_JBRBAF010000007.1, read as the reverse complement.
GAACATCGCGTTCTGGCCGGCAGAGGACGCCGAAATCCGGCCGCTGCTCGGCCAATTGACCTTCATCGCCGATCCGGCGCGCTGGGGCTACGCCTTTCGCTTCGGCCACCTGGAAATCGGCCGCGCCGATTTCCTGTTGATCGCGTGCGCGATGCGGGCGACACTGCCGCCATCTATGCTGCGGGAACCCGACTAAATATGCGCCGAGCCGACCGACTGGTTCAAATCCTCTTGCTGCTGCGCGGCCGCCGCCGCACCACTGCCCGGCAGTTGGCCGAATGGCTGGAAGTGACGCCGCGCACTGTCTACCGCGATATGGCGGATCTGATGGCCAGCGGCGCGCCGCTCAACGGCGAAGCCGGCGAGGGCTATTGGCTGGAAGCCGGCTTCACGCCGCCGGCGGTGGCGTTTTCCGCGCGCGAACTGGCGGCGCTGGAAGTGGGCGCGCGCATGCTGGCGGCCTGGGCGGACCGGGACACCGCCGCCGCGGCGCAATCGGCGCTGGGCCGCATCCACGCGGTGCTGGGGTCCTCCGGCCTGCCGCCGGAGCCGCTGTACGCGCCCACTGCGGGCAATTACCCGCGCGAGCGGCTGGCGCCGCTGCGCGACGCCATCGTCTCCCGCCAAGCGCTTTGGGTGGATTACCGCGACGAAAGCGGCCGCGATAGCCAACGCGCGCTGTTGCCGCTGGCTCTGTTTTTCTGGGGCGACCGCTGGCTGCTGGCGGCCTGGTGCGGCCTGCGCCTGGACTACCGCAGCTTCCGCGTGGACCGGCTGCAAAGCTGGTGCGACACCAACCTGAGCTGCCCGCCCGACGTCAGCCTGGCCGGCTATCTGGGCCATGTCGACAGCGACGGCCGGGCGTTGGCTTGGCTGGAGCGACACCAGCGCCAGCCCTGGCACCAAGAATAAGCGATGCCTGGCTGGCGTCGCTGCCCGTTCAAGGCAGCAGGATAATAGAACCGCTGGTCTTGCGCCCTTCCAGATCGCGGTGCGCCTGCGCCGCCTCCGCCAAGGGATAACGATGCGATGGCGCCACCTTGACCCTGCCGTCCGCCACCCGATCAAACAAGGCTTGGGCCGAGGCCTCCAGCTCCGCGCGGCTGGCGATGTAATCGGCCAGCTTGGGCCGGGTAAAGAACAGCGAGCCGCGACTGGTCAGTTCCAAAGGCGCGAACGGCGGCACCGCGCCGGACGCGTTGCCAAAGCTGACCAACATGCCGCGCGGACTCAGGCAAGCCAGCGATATCTGGAAAGTATCCTTGCCCACCGAGTCATAGACCACCGGCACGCCCTGTCCGCCGGTGATCTCGCTGACTCGCGCCACCACGTCTTCGCGGCTGTAATTGATCACATGCTGGCAGCCCAGGCCGCGCACGATGTCGGCCTTGGCGTCGGAACCAACGGTGCCTATCACCGCCGCGCCCAGCGCCGTCAGCCACTGCACCGCGATCTGTCCCACTCCGCCGGCGGCCGCGTGCCACAAGACGGTTTGGCCCGGCCTCACCGGGTAGGTGCGTTGCACCAGATACTCCACAGTCATGCCCTGCAACATCATGCAGGCGGCGGATTCGTCGCTGATGCCGTCGGGAATCTTCACCAGCACCGCCGCCGGCAGCAAGCGCTCGGTGCTATAAGCGCCCAGCGGGCCTCCGGCGTAAGCGACGCGGTCTCCCACCGCCAGACCGGACACCCCCGGCCCCAACGCTTCCACCACCCCGGCCGCCTCCTGGCCCAGGCCGGACGGCAGCGGCAACGGATACAGACCACTGCGCTGATAGGTATCGATGAAGTTGACGCCGATGGCGGTATGACGCACCCGCGCCTGACCCGGTCCCGGAGCGGTCAGCTCCTGGCTTTGCAGACCGAGCACTTCCGGCCCGCCGGTGTGGGAGAAAACGATGGCTTGAGTCATGGCGGCCTCCTAGGCTCAAAAAATCCAGTGTGCGACGGCGGAGCCGTCCCAGGCAAGCCGCTGTCGCAGAACAGACTGTTTCTACATCAAACCAAGAATTGTCCGCGCCCCCAAGCCAGCACTTCCGGCAGGATGCGCGGCCAGGCTTCAAGTCTATGGTCATCGCCGTTGAACACTGTCTGGCGGCAGTCCAGATACAGCGCCGCCGCTTCGCGCCAATCCAGCACCTCGTCGCAACTGCCCAACAGCAGCCAGTAACGGCGCGCGGACGGCTGGGGCACGCGCAGCCCCAGCAAGGCGTGCATATCAGCGTCGCTCAAGGTGTAGACCACGCCGGTGTAGGGGTTGGTCTGCTCGCCGATGAAACGCGCCAAATCGTCGTAAGGCCGCACCGCCGGATTGATCAGCACCGCCGGGCGTTGATGGCGCTCGGCCAAAAAGGTAGCGTAATAACCGCCGAGCGAACTGCCGATCAGCAAGGTGTCCGCCGGCAAGGACGCCACCAGAGCGGACGCCTGCTCGATCGCCTCGGCCGGATGGGGAGACAGCTGCGGACAATGCAAGGTCGCATCGAACGCGTTCTGTTGCAAATAAGCGGCGGTTTCGTTCGCCTTCAGCGATTGAGGACCGGAATTGAAGCCGTGCAGGTAGACAATATGCATGCGGATGGGAACAAACAGTCAATAAAGCGTTCATTCTAAATGGCCATCGTCCCAAGAAAAACCCTGGCAGCCGCGGCTGGCAACCGTCCTTTCGACGGGCTTGCCAATACATTCGCATGAATGATACAAAAACGCGGAAAAAATAATAAAACCGACGATTTATGCCACTTAAGCGCGGTTTACAAAGATAACAGGAGAACATAAATGCTTGCCACCTTGCCGGACAACGCCCTCGTCGCCGACGCCACCACCACCAAACCCTACTCCGTAGCCAGCCTGATCATGGCGTGCGGCTTTCTGCACCACAGCGCACAGGCTTTTCTAGACGACGTGCGCGCGGACCAGGCGCTGATCCGTTCCGGCTTCTGTCCGCGCCACCATGTCCACGTTGACCGCGACGGCCAGGCCACGGTGGACGGCTTCGTCCATGAACAGGTGGGCTTGCTGCTTCAGCACAATGCCTCCCTGCATTTCGCCTTGCATGAAATGCTGATGCAGTTCGGCCCGGATGCCTGCAACGACACTCTGGCCGGCATCATCGTGCGCGGCCTGCGCGGCGTTCAGGATTGGCAGGCCGCCTGCCAGTGCCTGGCGGCGATGCGCCGCGGCCCGGCCCGAGCCTGAGCAGGTTTCAAGCCGTCATGCCGGCGGCTTGGCCCGCTTGGCCAGGTCCAAGGCCTTGAGCCTGGCGCCGACATCGCCCTGCGCGGCCGCCTTGGCGTACCAGCGGATCGCCGCCGGCAAGTCCCGCTCCACCCCGTCGCCATGCTCGTACATGCTGGCGATCAGATACTGCGCGCCCACGTCGCCCTGCCGGGCGGCCTTCTCGTACCAATACGCCGCCAGCCGGTAATCCTTGGCCGCGCCGCGACCGAGGAAGTACTGAGTGCCCAGATCCAACTCTGCCGGCAGATAGCCTTGATCCGCGGCCAACCGGAACCAACGCGTCGCCTCGGCTTGCGACTTGGCCACCTGCTGGCCGTTTTCGTACAACACTCCCAAGGCGTGCTGCGCCTGCGGCAGACCCGCGTCGGCTGCGCGACGCAACCAGCGCTCTCCCTGCATCCGGTCAGGCGCGCCGCCCTCTCCTCGCCAATGCATCATCGCCAGATCGAAAGCAGCCACCCGGTCGCCCGCCTGGGCCGCCTGCTCGAACTGCCTTCGCGCGGCGGCGTAGTCCCCATGCTGATAACTGGCCCAGCCGGCCACCTCCGTAGCCAGCGACGCCAAGGCCCACATCGCCAATATCCCGCCTACCCACACTTTCATCGCCGCTCTCCCCACCAGCCTGTCCTGAGAGCCTGTTCAAAGTCTCGCGGGCAAGAGCGAGACAAGGCGAAAACGGCTGAGAAAGCGGAATGTACATGGGGTACATGAGCATTTCGAAGCCGGTTTCAACGCGGTAGCGCCGATGCGTAGCAGACGATGAACAGGTTATGAGAGCTTAGTCGGCGGCGGCGGGGAAATCTGTCGGCGCCCGTTCCCACGGCGGCGGCTCGCCGCCCAGCCGTCTATCGATGAACTCCAGAAAAGCGCTCACCTTGGCCGGCACGTGCTTGCGCTCGGGAAACACCGCGTACACCGCGTGCAGCGGCAGAGGGTAGCGCTCCAGCAAGGGCAGCAGCCGCCCGGCGGCCAAATCCGCCCCCACAATGAAGGTGGGCATTTGAGCAATACCGGCGCCGGCCAAGAGCGCGTCGCGCAGGGCCTCGCTGTTGTTGACCAGATAATTGCCGCGCGGCTCCACCGCCACCGGGCCGTCAGGACCTTGCAACGTCCACGCCGCGCCGCCGCGGTAATAGGCATAGCGCAGGCAGTTGTGCCCGGCCAGCTGCGCCGGCGTTTCCGGCCGGCCATGGCGCGCCAGGTAGGCGGGGGCGGCGCAGATCACGCTGCGACAAGGAGCGATACGGCGGGCGATCAAGCTGGACTCCGGCAAATGGCCGATGCGGATCGCCAGGTCGAAGCCGCCTTCCACCAAATCCACCATCCTGTCGTCCATCTGCATGTCCAGCTGCACCCCCGGGCAAGCGGCCAGGAACTCCGGCGCCAGCGGCGACAAATGCAGCCGGCCGAACACCATGGGCACGCTGATGCGCAGCAACCCTCGCGGCTGGCTCTGCAAACGAGCAATGGCGTCTTCGCCCTCGCGCGCCAGAACCAACGCCTGGCGCGCGTAAGCATGGTATTGCGCGCCGGCCTCGGTCAGATGCAAGCGCCGGGTAGTACGCTGCAACAGTCGGACACCCAGCCTCGCCTCCAGCAAGGAAACGCGTTTGCTGACCGCGGATTTGCTCAAGCCTAGTTTGCGGCCGGCGGCGGCAAAGCTCCCGCATTCGATCACCGCGACAAACAAGGGCAGCGCGGCAAAACGTTCGCTCTCGTCCGTATTGTCCACTTTTACTCCACTATCCGTTTCCAACAAGCCGGATTATCGCCTAAAGCGCCACGATATATAGTGTCCGTAATGCCTCATACGGAACAAAGCCATGGACGCAAAACAACTGGACAGCCCTCTGGCGCTCGCCGCCGGCGCGATGCTCGCCTGGATGATTCATTGCAATAGTTTGCTGGCCGCGCACAGCGGCCCGCTGCAAGCCTCGTGGCTGGCGCACGGCCTGGGCGCGCTGACCGCGTTGGCGCTATGGCGCGCGACGACGCGATCGAATCCTGCGCTGGCCTCCTGCCGCCCGCCGCCTCGCTGGGCCTATCTGGGCGGCCTGCCCGGCGCGCTGACGGTGGCGCTGTCCGCTGTCGCGGTCAATAGCCCATTGGCGCTGGCCGGCACCCTGGCCTTGGCCATCGCCGGCCAATTGCTGTTCAGCCTGCTGTGCGAACGCTGCGGCTTTCTCGTCGCGCGGCGCGCGTTGACCCGCCACGACGCGCACGCCGCCTTGCTAGTGCTGAGCGGTTGCGCCGTCCTGATCTCCGCCATCTGAAGGAGGCGACATGACCGCTTACATCCTGCTGGCCCTGCTCAACGGCGTTTGCATCGGCGCCAGCCGCGCCGTCAACGGCCGCATGGCCCAAGAACGCGGCGCTTTCGCCGCCTCCTGGTGGAACCATCTGATAGGCTTCCTGCTGCTTAGCGCGCTGCTGCCGATCCTAAGCGGCGCGCCCGTCGGCGGCCTGGCCAACGCGCCGGCCAGCGCCTATCTGGGCGGCGCGCTAGGCGCGCTGTTCGTCACCGTCAACAGCCACGTGCTGACGCGGCTAGGCATGATGAAAACCACCTTGCTGGTGATAACCGGTCAAATGCTGACCGGCATCTTGCTGGACCGCCTGGCCGGCCTTGAGCGCCCGGCGCTGACCCAGTTGCTGGGCGCTGCGCTGCTTCTGGCCGGGTTGTGGCTGGCCAGACGTCCGCGCACCGGCGCGCGCGCCTGAACCGACGCCGAGAATCGCCGCGCAATGCTTGCTATGCTGAAAGTCCACCCCGCGCGGCTAAAAAATCATGGTTCCACCCCAAAACCCTCATCCCGAGCGCCAGCTGTACCGCGACGCGGACGGCCGCTATTGCGCGCGGCTGGGCGGCTATCAATTCAGCAGCGTGTTCCAGCCTCTGTTCTACCGCAGCGGCGGCGTGTTCGGCTATGAAGCGCTGCTGCGCGTGCGCACGCAAGACGGCCAGACGCCGCCCCCCGACGCCTTTTTGTCCGGGTTGCCGCCGGAATTGGCGCTGGAAGCCGACCAACTGGCCCGGCTGATCCACATCCGCAACTTCGCACAAAGCGGCCAGTCCGGCTGTCTGAGCCTGAACCTGTTGGCCCAGACAGCGGTGGTGGACAACCACGGCCGCAGTCACCTTCCCCTGCTGCAAGGCCTGTTGGACTCCTTGGAACTGGACAGCGCCGGCGTGATTTTCGAGCTGCCGGAATACGAGGTGGAGCACCACGGCCAACCATTGATCAACAGCCTGCGCCTGACCGCAGAGGCAGGCTTCGGCCTGTCGGTGGACGACTTTGGCGCAGTGGCCGCGCGTCACGGCAAGGTCAAATTGCTGTGCCCGGACCTGATCAAGATCGACCGCAGCCTGCTGCTGGACTATATGTCCGGCGAACGCCACCGGCTGCCGGTGCTGCTGGAACTGGGCTGGCAGATAGGCTGCCGCATGGCGGTGGAAGGCATTGAGAGCCGGGAACAACATCTGGCCATGCAGGAGCTGGGCGTAGAGCTCTACCAGGGCTTCTATCTGGGCAAACCGGCCGAGTTGCCGGTGACCTGCCAGCTGTGACCGGCGCGGTCCAGCCCCAGGCTGGCCAACGCCAAAGCGGCCAGAGCCGCGCCCAGCCAAACCGGCGCGCGCAGGCTCCAGCCGGCGTCCAGCAGCGCGCCGCCGCCCCAGGATCCCAACATCAAGCCCAGGTTGACCACCGACATGTGCAAGCTGTTCACCATAGGTCCGCTGCCGCCGGCGCGCACTACCCGCGCCACCATCGCCGGATTCATCGGCAAACCAGCCAGGCCCAACAGCAGTACGCAAGCCGCCGCGGCAGCCCGCCATTGCGCCAACAACGCCAGCGCCACCAAAGCCGCCAACAGCGTCAGCAAACCAACGCGCAGCACCCAGCGGGTATGACGATCCGCCCACCTGCCGCTGCATAAATTGCCCGCCACTGTCGCCAGCCCATAACCGGCGAACAGCCACGGCAACGTCGTGGCGTCGAAGCCGCTGATCTGGGTAAACAAGGGCGCCAGGTAGGTGAAGGCGGCGAATACCGCGCCTATGATCAGACCGCTGCTCAGATAAGCCGCCCACAAGCTGCCACGCGCCAGCCGTCGGCCTTCTTCGCCCAGGCTCAGGGCGCGCGGCGCGGAGCCGGACGGCGTCAGCGCGGCAATGCCCGCCGCGACCAGCGCCACCATCATCGCCACGAGCCAAAAGCTCAAGCGCCAGCCCCAGTGCTGATCTACCCAGGCAGCCAGCGGCAAGCCGGCCACGGAGGCCAGCATCAAGCCGTTGAGCACCAGCGCGGCGGCGCGCGCCACCCGATGTTCGCCCACCAACTCCGCCGCCAAGGCCAGCGCCACGCCGAAAAAGGCCGATTGCGCCACGCCGCAGATCAGCCGCGACCACAGCATTTGTTGGTAATCTCCGGCCAACGCCCCCAAAACCTGGCCAGCCAGGAACAAGAGCAACAAACCAATGAGGCTGTGCTTGCGCCTCGCCGCGCGCAGCAACCAAGTCAGCACCGGCCCTCCCAGCACGACACTGGCGGCGAAGGCCGACACCAGATTGCCCACCGCCGGCAAGCCGACGCCCAAGGCCGCCGCCAGCGACGGCATCATCCCCGCCACCATGAACTCCGACGTCGCCATCGCAAAAATGCATAAACCCAGCAGATACACTGTTGCCGGCATCGCCGCCTCGCCGTTTTTGCCCGCCATTCCTCTTCTCCCGTATCGCCATTGAATGAAGGCTTATGCTAGATTTCTTGGCGAAACGGAAAAATAGTCTTTAATTCCGTAGATAACGGAAAAATTTTCTGCAATAGCGAGGTTTGCATGGAGAAAATGAGCGGCATCGAGCTGTTTGCCCACATCGCCCAGCAAGGCAGCCTGGTGGCAGCCGGACGGCAATTGGGCATTTCCGCCTCAGCCGCCGGCAAGGGGCTGGCGCGGCTGGAGGCACGATTGGGCGCCCGCCTGGTTCAGCGCAGCACGCGGCGGCTGACCCTGACCACGGCCGGGGAACAATACTTGCAACGATGCCTGCGCATTCTGGATGAAGTGGAAGCCGCCGAACGCGAGCTGCAACAGGGTCAGGCCGCTCCCCGCGGCCGCCTGAAAGTCGGTCTGCCGCACGAATGCGGGGTGCTGGCCCCGCATCTGGCAAGCTTCATGCAAAGCTACCCGGAAATTGAGTTGGACCTGGACTATAGCGACCGCCTGGTGGATGTGATAGGCGAAGGCTTCGATGTGGTGATCCGCGGCGGCGAGCCCGGCGATTCACGCTTGAGCGCTCGCCGGCTGGGCGCTTATCGCATGCTGCTGGTGGCCGCGCCGGCCTACTTCGCCCGCTGCGGCGAGCCGGCGTCGCCGGCAGATCTGGCGCGACACCGCTGCCTGCATTATCGCTACCCTCGCAGCGGCAAGCTGGCGCCGTGGCCGCTTAACGGCGTTGATGCCCAGACTTTGCCGGTCAACGCCTGCGGCAACACAGGCGACGCGCTGATCCAGTTGGCGGAACAAGGCGCCGGCATCGCCTGCTTGCCGGACTTCACCGTGCGCCGCCAACTGGCGGAAGGACGGTTACAAGCGCTGCCGGAAGCCTGGGCGGAACGCCGCGGCACCCTCTACCTGCTATGGCCCAGCGCGCCCTATTTGCCTCCGCGGCTGCGCGCCTTCATCGACTTCTTTGCCGAGCGCGGCTTCCCCGGGGGCTGAGAGCGTGTTCAAAGTCTCGCGAGCAAGGGCGAGACAAGGCGAAAACGGCTGAGAACGCCGAATGTACGAGGGGTACATGAGCATTTTGAGCTTGTACTCACCGTGCAACGCTTCAGGAAGCGCAGCAGACTTTGAACAAGCTCAGAGAGACTCACGGCGCCGACACCAGCCGGTCCGCCATCGCCTTGATCGCCCGCATTTGCACCCCGTTCTTCCAGGCGAAATTCACGCCGGTGTAGCCAAACCAGTCCCAGCAGCCGTTCGGGTTGCCCGGCGGCATCGCCGTGGTTTGGGGGTACAGCACGATGATGCGGTTGTTATCCGCCCACTCGTTGTAGCCGGCATGAGCATAATAGGCGTCGCCGACGGCGCCGGCGTACTGCCGGCAACCGTGCAGCGCCACATGCACCTTGCAGGCCTCGCCCTCGGCGCAGACGCGCGGCACATAGACATAGCCCTCGTCCGCCAAGCTGCTGCCTGGCGGCGCGTACGGCTTCTGGTCGAAAACCGTCACTTGGCTGCTCAATTGGGCAGCGCGCGGCTGCAAGGGGCCGTAAATCTGCTTCAGGATCGCGCCGGCCTGATCGTAGCCTTCGCCCTTCCAGTCGCAATGGTTGACGTAAGGCGACTTGGTTTCGCCGCAGTCATTGCCGTAAGTGGGCGTAATCTGGGCATGGCCGGCCGGCAGGCCGCGCGGATATTCAATACGCGCCGCCGGCACCCCCAGCTTGCGGAAATAGCTCTCAGCGCTATCCACCACCGCCGTCTTCACGGTGTTGTCCTGACTGCCGCTGAACAGATAGACGCGGCGCTTGGCCAAATTGGACAAGGGATCGATCTGCCCGCTCAGCGCGAACTGTTGGGTCGCCAATACCAGGCCGCCCACCGCCGGCGGCGGTCCGCTCATGCAGGCCGGCGCGCCCGCCAGCGTGCCCTTGGAACAATAATAGGGCCCGCCCGCCACCACGCCGACGCCGCGCACCGAGGCGGAAAACGCCACCTGGTACTGCACCGCCATGAAGGCCCCGGACGACAGGCCGGATACCGACGACTGCCGAGCGTCGCCGCGATACGCCGGCAGCGGTTCCGCCGCCGCAACCATCTGCGCCAACGTCAACGCCAGCGCACCTCCCCACCACCAGCCCAGTTTCAGCATAAGTCCTCCTTTCGCGCGAAGCCCGCGCTCCGCCTGGATTATGGCGCTGCCCGCCGGCAAAAATCACCCTCATGTCATGTTTAGTCGGCAAATCGGTCAGTCTTTTTCCTACCCTCAAACCCTTTTACGGCCATCGGCGCTGTCCCGTGCCGCTGCTATTCCGTACTATTCCCGTTTTATCAATGACAAGAAGAACGGCATGCTACCGCTTCCCGCGCCCCCCATCGCCGGCCTGCGCACCTCGCTGCTGATCGGCCTGACGCTAATGCTCGTCGCCTGCAAAGCCGAGCCGCCGCCGCCCGCCACGAGACTTGACACGGCCAGTTCACCGACCGCCGCCGGCCAGGTGCGCCGCTTGAGCGCCTTGCCGGCCGGCGTCGAACTGCGTGGCAAGCTAAGCGCCGCCTACGGCTGGACGGACAACGCCGGCGAAAACCTGTTGGTGCTGGCGGAGCAACAGGAAGCCCGCGGCCCCGACGGCACCCAAAACGCGACGCTCTACGCCGCGCAATATGTGCTGGGCCAAGACAGGCCGCGAAGGCTGTGGATGCTCAGCGACGGAGTAACGCGTTGCGAGTTCGACGCCAGCGCGGCCTTCGATCTAGACGCCATCGGCTTTCCGGACCTCAACCGCGACGGCGCCTTGGAAACCATTGTCGGCTATCGCAGCGCCTGCGCCAGCGACGTCAGCCCCAATGACTACAAGCTGATCCTTCATGTGGGCAAAACCAAGTACGGACTGCGCGGTCTGGACCGCCAAGGCGTGCGCTGGCTGGACCCGGACAGCGGCCACTTGACCGGCCTTCCGCTACCCGACGACTGCAGCCCGCAGGGCCAACAGGCGCTGCAAGCCAAGGGTTGGGAAAAAGACTTCGAACCGCCCTACTTGCCCGGCTGCTACACCGACGAGAACGACTTCACCTCAGCGCCGCCGGTCTTTGCCCGTCACATGCGCCAACAGTGGTTCGCACTCATGCGCCAACAGGAAGAAAGCTGGCTCAAACAACAACATGAATGAGCTCAAGGCAGGCTCTGGCGCCGCTGATCATTCGATATGCATATTGATAATTCTTGCTGAAATAAAATCGGAGCCGTCACACGCGCATATCCTAAGGATTTCCATGGCCTCCAATTTTTCCCTCCCACGGCGCGGCGTCCTTCGCTTATGGCTGAGCCCTGCCCTTGAGCGCCTGCGCCGCGCCTAAGCAAAATACCGACGCCTCCGTCGCACCCACAGACTAGCAATCTGCCCACTTTGCGCGCACCCAAGGGTCGTTAACACGTGTGGCCAGCAGAGGCTGCATCATGCTGTTCAAGGCCGACGCGCCCATGATGAGCAAAATCCCCTTCTGGCCAACAACGCCGCTGTACGCGACAAACAGACCTACGCCGCCGGTTTCGACACCTTCCGCCTGGGCTACTTCAGCTCACGCCATCTGCCGGCTCGGCTGGCGCAGCAACACCCAACACAACGCTAAGCCGCGCGGGGGGCGCTGGGCGCCAACCCGCAATCCCCTCCCCTATCATCGCTGCCTCCCCGACGCCCGTGTCCCTGCATTCTCTTGACTCTCACTATGGCCCCCGGTGTCAGCACGCACTCGCACGAAACGTAATTTTTTGCAGTAAATAATAAATGTTATTCATTTTAAAATTTACAATCATGGCAATCGATGCCTTTGTTTTGATAGTTTTGTAAATTTCCATACCCGCCAAAAACCAGGCAAATCCACCTCACGCCACCCCGGTCCGGAACGCAAAAAACCCCAGGGGCGCCACCACGCCATCCTGGGGTTGAATTAAGAACCGCTACCTCGCAGAAAAACTGCGCCAAGGCACGCCGACGCGCAGCAAATCGTAAACAGGCCCTAAGTCGCAGAGCACACGGCTCAATTAAGACTCAGGCCAGTACCCAATTTTCGAGGCGCCGCGCCTCAATCCACACCCCCGCCTCCCACTCCCCAAATCATGACAAAAGCAAGTATTGACTGGCCTCACTCAACGGCGTTTGCCATGTTTATTCCGACAATTCGCGTTTCAACCAGCCTGATTAATGACGGCTTCAATGCGGTAGCCATCCGGGTCCACAACGAAGGCCGCGAAATAATGACTCCCATAATGGGGCCGTAAGCCCGGCGCGCCGTTGCAGCGTCCGCCGTGCAGAAGGGCCGCCGCATGAAACGCACGGACCTGCTCGGGTGTGCCGGCGGCAAAAGCCAGATGAAATCCATCTCCGGGGAGCACGAGCTCCGGCACCCATTTGAGAGACAACTTGTCACCCCCGCCTGCTTTGCCGTATCCCACCGCCGTGTCGTGCTCAAACACCCGGACGTAGCCCAGAGGGGCTAGTGCCGCATCGTAAAAAGCGCCGGAGCGACCCAAATCGTGGACGCCGAAAGAGATGTGGTGGAGCATGTTTTTTTCCAATCGATGAAGTTCATATCAATGGCGAGGCAAGCTACCCAGATCGGCCATACCGCGCGTCATGCGGACTGTCATGCCTCTCCATACGACTCAAAGCCCCACCCACGGCAAAGCAAAGGCCGCCCGAAGGCGGCCTGTTCTCATGCGGCAGGGTATAACGTCAAGACCACCCCAGCCCGGCCAATTCCTCCGCGCTCAGATGCCGCCATTCGCCCTGCGGCAGTTCACCCAGCTCAACGCTGCCCAAGCTGATGCGATGCAACTGTTCCACGCGGTTGCTGGCAGCCGCCACCATGCGTTTGACCTGGTGGTACTTGCCCTGAGTGATGGTCAGCAGGATCACGTGGCTGTCCAGCTGTTCAATGCTGTCGGCGGCAAACTCCTCTCCTTCATCATTCAGGTAGACCCCGCTTTGCAGCTTGGCGATGAACTCCTCGCTGGCCGCGTGCTTCAACGTGACCTGGTAACACTTGGGAACCTGCTTCTTCGGAGAGCTGAGCGCATGCACAAACTGACCGTCGTTGGTCAGCAAGATCAGACCGGTGGTGTCCACGTCCAGCCGGCCCACCGCCGTGATGCCCAGATTGCCGAACTGATACGGCAGCAGTCGGTAGATGCCGGGATTATGCTGCGGCTTGTGCGAGGTTTCGTAATTGGGCGGTTTGTGAAACAGCAGGTAGAGCGGGCCGTTCACCACGTCCCAGGGTTTGTCGTCCACCACCAATTGCCGGATCTCGGCCAATTCCACCTGCTGGCGGTAGTTGTCGACGATCTCGCCGTTGAGTTCGACCAGGCCGTACTCAATCAGCTGCTTGCATTCCTTGCGGCCGCCAAAGCCTTGTTGTTGCAGTAGTCGGTAAAGTTCCATCACCGGATGGTAGCACACCGCCCCTGGCGCGCCCTCCGCCGTCAGGACACCAGCGGTTGCGCCGGGTCCGCCACGCACACCCGGTCGCGCCCCTCTTTCTTGGCCCGATACAAGGCCGCGTCGGCGGCAGACACCACGCTGTCCGCATCCGTGCCGTGCAATGGACACAGGGCCAACCCCACCGACAAGGTGACGCGGATGTCGTGGCCTCCGGCTGCGATGGGCAAGGCGCGCACATCGCGGCACAGCTGCTGCGCCTTGACGTGGGCATCGTCCAGCGACGCGCCGGGCAGCAAGATGAAAAACTCTTCGCCGCCGTAGCGGCAGACAATGTCGCCGCTACGGAAAGCGTCGCTCAGATGCGCCGCCAGCGTCGTCAACACCGCGTCCCCGCACTGATGGCCGTACTGATCGTTGATATGCTTGAAATGATCCGCATCGACCATCAACACCGCAACATCGCGATGCACCGCCAGCATATGGCTGAGGACGCGCGGCAAAATGTCGTCCAGATGGCGGCGGTTGAACAGGCCGGTCAGCGGATCGCGCAGCGTCTGCTCTCGCAAGCCTTGTTGCAGCAGTTCTATTTCGTTCAGATTCTGGCGCAGCGCCTGATTGGCTTGCAGCAAATCCTGCTCCAGCCGTTTGCGCTCGCTAATATCTTTGATGCCGTTGATCACGAACCAGCCGTCGTCGGCGCGAACCACCGAACAGGAAATCAGCGCCCAGAACTCCCGGCCGTCCGCGGCGCGCAACCGTACTTCCCGATCCCGCACGCAGCCGCCTACGCGCAGCAGCGAGGACACGCGCTCGCGCTCGGCCGGGTCCACGTAGAAGTCCTGCACCTTCAGCGGCTTTCCGGGCGCAAGGCGCTCGCGGAACAGCTCCTCGGCGCGGACATTGGCGTAAATCAGTTCGCCTCCTTGCAAACGGTTCATCGCCAACGGAAACGGCGCGGCGTCCGCCATCAGCCTCAAGCGCGCCTCGCTGTCCGCCAAATCCCGGGTTCTGGCGCGGACCTTGCCCTCCAGCTGGCGGTTGACAACTCGCAGCCTGGCCTCGGTGCGGCGCAGATCCACCGCCAACGCGCCAAACACCAGTAGGGTGGAGGTCTGGATCAGCATCAGCATGCTGAGGGTCAGCAAAGCCTGCTGCCCCCCGTGACCGAAAGCGCCGCGGCCGAATACCGCGCCAACCAAGGCCAGCAGCAAAATGCCCAGCGACAAACCATGCGCCAGCCGCAGCCGCTGACGGAACGCGAACCATAGCAAGGGCAGGCTGAAACAATAAGGCAGCGCGGCGTATCGCCCGGTGCTGTCGTCTATGCCCAACATGGCCAATCCGGCGGCCAGCAAGGTCATCCAGGCGATCAGACCATCCAGCGTGTTGAGGCCGGCCTGGCCTTCGCCGGCTCCCGCGCGTCTAAACAGCAGCAGACTAGGCGCCAGACTGAAAATACCGGCCAAGTCCCCCAGCCACCAGGCGATAAAGTGGCGACCCAGCGGCAATAAGGGCTGCGGCTGGCCATGCAGCAGGGCCACCGTGCCGCCCATGGCGGCGATGGCGGCGGCCAACGCCGCGCCGGCGATGAAGGCCAACACATAAGACAGGCTGCGCAAGGGCAAGCGCCGGCCGCAGCGGTAGCGCACCAGCAAAGCGCCCAGCAAGCTGCCCACCGTGTTGGCGCCGGCAATCAACAAGGCGTCCGCCAGCGGCAGCTGGCGCGACGTCAGGCTGAACAGCAAGGAGCCCGCAGCCAGCCCCACGCCGTAGCGCTGCCCGCCGCGCAAGGCAACCGCCATGGCCAGGCCGGCCGGAAACCAGGCTGGCGTCAGCCAGGTTTCCGCGTCCATGAAACCCACCATCAATAGCCGCGCCAAGCCCCAATAGGCCGCGGCGACGCCAAACTGACGCCACGCGGCCGCCAGGAAACCCGCGGCGGAACGCCTCCATCGCTGCATGCATGTCTCCACCTTCTCTGCGCGCAGCCGCGGCGGCTGGCGGACGCAGGAGGACTTCTGCCGATCACAAGCCGGCTGTGAGAACCTGTTTACGATCTGCTGCGCATCGTGAGACGCCCCATGGTGAGTACCGCTTCGAAATACTCATGTACCACGCGTACATTCCGCTTTCTCAGCCGTTTTCGCCTTAGCTCGCGAGACCGTCAACACATTCTGAGCGCGGCCGATGCTCCAGACCGCGCCCGGACAGGGACGCGGGACGGGAAACGCCGCTTTTTAGTCAATATAGATATTCCTATGCGATTCCACCGTCATTTATTGGCTTGCCAATTGCGAGCGCGCGACAGCCGGCGCGCTATCTTGCTGATTCACATCGCGATTGAAGAAATGATACTTATCATCTAAAACGGAATCACCGCTTCGTCATTGCGTTGCGCCACCCCGTAGTCGAACAGGAAGGTCAACGATGCGCTACAGCTCAACTCACAAGACCGAAACCCGTCAACGGATCCTGACCATGGCCTCGCTGCGCTTTCGCGCTGAAGGCGTGGCCAATGTCGGCATCGCCAATCTGATGGCGGATCTGGGACTGACCCATGGCGGCTTTTACGCCCACTTCCACAGCAAGGACGACCTAGTGGCGCAATCCTGTCGCCAGGCATTGCTGGATATGAACGAGATTTGGCAGGCTCAATTGGAACAGGCGCCGCGCGGCGCCGGGCTGAAACGGCTTGCCAAGGATTATTTGAGCGCGGCGCACAGGGATTTTCCCGACTCCGGCTGCGCCGCCGCCGCGCTGGCCGGGGAGTTGGCTCGCCACGACAAAGCCACCCGCCAGGCGTTTTCCGAGGGCTTGCAGGCCTTGCTGCACACCTTGCGCCAAGCGCAACAATGCGACACGGCGGCCGGAGCGCGGCCGGCGCTGGCGCCCGAAGCCTGCCTGGCACTGATGGTGGGCGCCTTGCTGCTGTCTCGCGCCATCTCGGACGAAGCGCTCTCCGACCGGTTGCTGAAAAGCGCATCGGCTGCGTTGGCCTTGCAAGCCGGGGGTTAGAGTCTCGCGAACCAAGGCGAGATCGTGGAACAGACTCTAAGAAAGCGGAGCGCACACACGGTACATGAGCATTTCGAAGCGGTACTCACCGTGAGCCGTCTCACGACGCGCAGTAGCGCGTGAACAGGTTATTAGACGATGTCGAGGTGGTCTATGCCTTCCAGCGGGTCGCGCGACTTGGAGCCCTCGCTGTAAAGCTTGATCTTCAGCCTCAGGTCGTTAATGGAGTCGGCGTTGCGCAGGGCGTCCTCGTAGCTGATCAGGTCCGCTTCGTACAACTCGAACAAGGACTGATCGAAGGTTTGCATGCCGTTCTCGCGCGAGCGGCCCATCACTTCCTTCAGGCCGGCGATTTCGCCCTTGAAGATCATGTCGGACACCAGCGGGCTGTTGAGCAGAATTTCCACCGCCGCCACCCTGCCGCGGCCGCTTTTGATCGGCACCAGCCGCTGAGAGATGATGGAGCGCATATTCAGCGACAAATCCATCAACACCTGTTGATGGCGCTCTTCGGGGAAGAAGTTGAGAATGCGGTCCAGCGCCTGGTTGGCGTTGTTGGCATGCAGCGTGGCCAGGCACAAATGGCCGGTTTCGGCGAACTGCAACCCGTAACCCATGGTTTCGCGATCGCGAATCTCGCCCATCAGAATCACGTCCGGCGCCTGGCGCAAGGTGTTCTTCAAGGCAATGTCCCAATCATCGGTGTCCACGCCCACCTCGCGCTGGGTGATGATGGACTTCTTGTGCTGGTGCACGTATTCGATCGGATCTTCGATGGTGATGATGTGATCGTGGTTATGGCTGTTGCGCCAGTCCACCAGCGCGGCCAGCGAGGTGGATTTGCCTGAACCGGTGCCGCCAACGAAGATCACCAGGCCGCGCTTGATCAGCGCGATGTCGCGCAGCACCAGCGGCAGGTTGAGTTGGTCGAAGGTGGGGATTTCAGTGTTGATCTTGCGCAATACCATGCCGGCATGGCCCTGCTGCACATAGGCGCTGACGCGGAAACGCCCCAGACCCGGCGGGTTGATCGCAAAGTTCGCCTCCTTCTTGGATTCGAACTCCTCGGTCTGCCGGTCGTTCATCACCGCGCGCACCAGTTCCTTGGTGTGCTGGGCGGACAGGGGCTGCGGCGCCACCGGAGTGATCTTGCCGTCTATCTTCATCGCCGGCGGGAAATCCGCGGCGATGAAAACGTCGGAGGCGTTCTTGCCGGTGGCGTGCTTCAGCAGATCCAGTATGAACTTGGAAGCCTGGTCTTTTTCCATGATGAGGTCCCGCGGGTCGCCATTTAAGTGTAGAGCAGCGCCCGCTCAGAATTGATCCTTGTTGGCGGCCTTTTGCCTGGCGTCCGCCGGCGACACCATATTGCGCCGCACCAGCTCCTGCAGGCACTGGTCCAGCGTCTGCATCCCATGCTGCTGGCCGGTCTG
Source organism: Chromobacterium sp. W521 (assembly GCF_052805975.1). NCBI lineage: Bacteria > Pseudomonadati > Pseudomonadota > Betaproteobacteria > Neisseriales > Chromobacteriaceae > Chromobacterium > Chromobacterium sp. W521. The sequence goes on along the minus strand of NZ_JBRBAF010000007.1, from coordinate 260,164 downwards.
GATCATGGAGTTGATTTGAGCAATCTTGTTCTCGCGGATCAGGTTGCGGATCGCCGGGGTGCCCAGCATGATTTCATGCGCCGCCACCCGCCCGCTGCCGTCCTTGGTTTTGAGCAGGGTCTGGGCGATCACCGCGCGCACGGACTCGGACAGCATGGAGCGCACCATCTCCTTTTCCCCGGCCGGGAACACGTCGACGATGCGGTCGATGGTCTTGGCCGCGGAACTGGTGTGCAGGGTGCCGAACACCAGGTGGCCGGTTTCCGCCGCGGTCAAAGCCAGGCGTATGGTTTCCAGATCGCGCAGTTCGCCCACCAGGATCACATCCGGGTCTTCCCGCAAGGCGGACTTCAAGGCATTGGCGAAGCTGTGTGTCTGCAAACCCAGTTCACGCTGGTTGATCAGGCACTTCTTGCTGTCGTGGACAAACTCGATCGGGTCCTCGACAGTCAGGATGTGGGAGAAGTGGTTGTCGTTGATGAAATCTATCATCGCCGCCAGCGTAGTGGATTTGCCGGAGCCGGTGGGGCCGGTCACCAGCACCAGCCCGCGCGGAAAGGCGGCGATTTCCTGGAAGATCTTGGGCGCGCCCAGCTGTTCCAGCGATAACACCTTGGACGGAATCACCCGAAACACCGCGCCCATGCCGCGGTTCTGTATGAATGAGTTGACGCGGAAACGAGCGATGCCGGGCAGATCAAAAGAAAAGTCGCACTCGAAGGTGTCTTCGAAGATTTTGCGCTGGTAATCGTTCATGATGTCGTACACCATGTCGTGCACGTCATGGTGGTCCATCGGCGGCAGGTTGATGCGACGGATGTCGCCGTTCACCCGGATCATCGGCGGCAGCCCGGCGGACAAGTGCAGGTCGGACGCCTTGTTCTTGACCGTAAAGGCCAAGAGCTCCGAAATTTCCATAATATAATCTCCACGATGACTGCGACGCCGCCATGGTTTCAGCCGCCAGGCGACCACTTAACATAAAGTACCGCCGCGCGCCGGCAACGCGTCCAAACAAGACGCCGGCCCACTTTCGGCATTTCCGGCTCTGGCGCTGATTGTAAGCTCAACTCAGCCATTTGGGATATCGCCGTCACCCCATATTATTAACGATGCGCGGCCATGCTGCTTTGTAGAAACCCCAACAAACCGCACCGCCGGCTGCACACAACTTCTCGACGCCATGACAGATTCCATCTCCCAACCCTTGCAGCAAGTCCGCCAGCGCCTGGCGGACGCGGAACACGCCGCCGGCCGGCCGGCGGGAACGGTGCGCCTGCTGGCCGTCAGCAAGACCTTCCCCGCCGCGGACATCGAGCAAGCCTATCTTGCCGGCCAGCGCGCCTTTGGTGAAAACTACGTACAGGAATTGCAGCAGAAGGCCGAGGCGCTGGCCGGTCTGGAGATTGAATGGCACTTCATCGGCCCGTTGCAATCCAATAAAACCCGCGCGGTGGCGGAATTGGCCCACTGGGCCCATTCGGTGGATCGGCTGAAAATTGCAGAACGGCTGTCCGCGCAGCGGCCAGACTCACTACCGCCTCTGAACGTGTGCATTCAGGTCAACGTGTCCGGCGAGGCGAGCAAAAGCGGCTGCGCGCCGGAACAGGCGCAGGAACTGGCGCGCGCGGTGGCGGCCTTGCCGCGCCTGACCCTGCGCGGTCTGATGTGCATCCCGGAGCCTACCGAGGACGCAGCGCGACTGGCGTCTCAGTTCGCCCTGTTGCGCCAATTGCGCGAACAACTGAACTCAGAAGGGCTGACGCTGGACACCTTGTCCATGGGCATGTCCGCCGACATGGCCGTCGCCATCGCTGAGGGCGCCACCATGGTGCGGGTGGGCACCGCCATTTTCGGCGCGCGCCATTATCATTGAATGACATCGGCTTGAAACAGCAGACGTTCAGGCCGGTTTATTAAGGAAAGATCATGCGGATTACCTTCATCGGCGGCGGCAATATGGCCAACGCCATCATCGCCGGCCTGATCAAGCAGGCGGCGCATCGCATCCATGTGGTGGACCCGGACGCGGGCAAGGTGGAGCGGCTGCGTCAGGAATACGACGTCAGCGGCGGCGCGGCGCTGCCGGATGCCTTCGACATTGGCGACATCGTGGTTCTGGCGGTCAAACCGCAGCACCTTCGCGACCTGTGCCTGGAGCTGGAACCCAGACTCAACGGCGCGCTGGTCATCTCCATCGCCGCCGGCATCCGCCTGGACGCGCTGTGCCGCTGGCTGGGCAGCAAGCGCGTAGTGCGGGTAATGCCCAACACCCCGGCGATGATAGGCAAGGGCGTGTCCGGCCTGTTCGCATCGGTGGGCGTCAGCGAAGACGACCGCCAGGACGCCAACACCGTCATGCAGGCGGCAGGCATCACGCTCTGGCTGCAAAACGAGCAACGCATCGACGACATTACCGCTGTTTCGGGCAGCGGCCCGGCCTATGTGTTTTACTTCATCGAAAGCATGATAGAGGCGGCCCAACAGACCGGCTTCTCCGAAGCCGAGGCGCGCCGACTGGTGCTGGCCACCTTTGAAGGCGCGGTGGAGCTGGCCAAGCAAAGCCCGCTGCCGGTCAGCGCACTGCGCACCAATGTGATGTCCAAGGGCGGCACCACCGAGCGCGCCATCGCCCGCTTTGAGGCGGAAGGCGTCAAACAAGCCATCATCGCCGGCATGCTGGACTGCCGCGACCGCTCCATCGAAATGGGCCAACAACTCAGCCAGGACTAAGCCACATCATGTTCTTCGACACTTTGCGCTTTCTGATCCACACCCTTTCCGGCCTGTTCGTGCTGGTGCTGCTGCTGCGCTTCTACCTGCAAGTGGCGCGCGCGCCGTTCAAACACCCGCTGTGCCAGTTCGTGATGGCCGCCACCAACTTCGCGGTGCTGCCCATGCGCAAGCTGGTGCCGGCAATGCGCGGCTACGACAGCGCCACCATGCTGTTGGCCTGGCTGATTTCACTGCTGGCCAATGTGCTGGTCACCCTGCTGAGTTCGGTGCCGGAAGTCTTCACCTTTCCGCAGGTATGGGTGGCCTTGTCTTTGCTGTCGCTGCTGGAAGTGTTCAAACAGTCACTGACCCTATTGATGGGCAGCGTCATCGTGCAGGCCGTGCTCAGTTGGATCAGCCCCTACAACCCGCTGATGCCGGTGCTGGATGCACTGACCCGGCCCTTCCTGCGCCCGTTCCGCAAGGCCAATATCGGCGGCGTGGACCTGTCGCCGCTCGTGCTGTTCCTGATCATCCAGGTGATTTTGATGCTGCCGGTTCGCATGCTTGAAACAAGCTTCTTGACCCAACTCAAGGTAGTACTGTAGCAATTCAGGTTATTTGTCATATTTTTTCGCGGCCGTGCTTTACGGCCGTTCATCTGACAACCGATTTGCATCACCACACAGGAGACTTCCAATGAAAAAAGCCTTGCTCGCCGCCGCCCTGATGAGCGCTGTCGCCGCACCCGCCTTCGCCAATATGCAGCTGGCGCAAAAATACAGCTGCACCGCCTGTCACGCGGTGGACAAGAAGATCGTCGGCCCGGCTTATAAGGACGTGGCCAAGAAATACGCCGGCCAGAAAGGCGCGGAAGCCATGCTGATGGCCAAGGTCAAGAACGGCGGCTCCGGCGTATGGGGCCCGGTGCCGATGACCCCGCATCCGAATATCCCGGACGCGGACCTGCGCGCGCTGGCCAAGTGGGTGTTGTCGCTGAAATAATTCATCCAGACATTGCAGATCCGGCACGCCGCGCGGCGCGCCGGCCCACGGAAAAAGGCGGCGGATTGCCGCCTTTGAACTGTCCGGGACATTTTATGTCCTAGCCTGTTGCGCCAATACCCTTTTAACGATGTCTCAGGCTTGTTACCGGAGTAAAACAACGCTATACCGATTGTCAGCAACAGGGAGTTAATATCACCTAAGCGCCTAAGACAGTTGCAGAAATAGCGGGGCGCCGGTAATCTTCTCCGCCTGTTGCCAACTCTATGCTGGAAGCACCAAATATGGCCAAACTAACCGAACAGGATATCCTCAACTGGACCGGCGACGATTACATGAACGCCGACCATCTTGAGTTTTTCAAAGACCGGTTGTTGCAGATGCAGCAGGAGTTGCTCTCTAACGCAAATGCGACCGCCAACCACCTGCAAGAGCAGGAAGCCACACCGGATCCGGCCGACCGCGCCACGCTGGAAGAGGAATACGCGCTGGAACTGCGCACCCGCGACCGCGAGCGCAAGCTGCTGCAGAAGATCCAGGCCTCGCTGCGCCAGATCGAAGACGGCTCTTACGGCTTCTGCGAAGATACCGGCGAGCCGATCGGCCTGCGCCGCCTGATGGCCCGCCCCACCGCCACATTGTCGGTGGAAGCCCAGGAGCGCCGCGAGCGCATGAAGCGCCAGTACGCCGACTGATTGCTCCGGCTCTCGCCCGCAAAACGCCCTGGCCGCAACCAGGGCGTTTTTCATGCCCGCGTTTCCTCTGTTCAACAAAAACAAGCAGATAAATCAACAGACGATAGCTTGCCTCTAATGATCGTCTAGTATGAATTTAGAGCATTAAAGCAGGCCGGCCGCTTGTCTAGCGTCGTCGAATCCGGTTATCTTGCTGCTATGCAAAAACTGAAATAGCAAGGGACACGCTTTATGCAACGCCAGACCGACGACGTCAGAATCCGCGAAATCAAGGAACTGCTGCCGCCCATCGCCCACCTGTACGAACTGCCAATCACCGAAGCCGCCTCGGAAGTGATCTACGCCACCCGCCGCGATATCTCCGCGTTGCTGCGCGGCGAAGACGACCGCCTGCTGGTGGTGATCGGCCCCTGCTCCATTCACGACACCGAAGCCGCCATCGAGTACGCCAAGAAACTGGCGCCGCTGCGCGACAAGCTGGCGGAAGAGCTGGTGGTGGTGATGCGCGTCTACTTTGAAAAACCTCGCACCACCGTCGGCTGGAAAGGCCTGATCAACGACCCGCTGTTGAACGAATCCTTCGACATCAACAGCGGCCTGCGCATCGCGCGCCGCCTGCTGCTGACCCTGAACGACATGGGGATGCCGGCCGCCACCGAATTCCTGGACATGATCACCCCGCAGTACTTCGCCGACCTGATCAGCTGGGGCGCCATCGGCGCGCGCACCACTGAAAGCCAGGTGCACCGCGAACTGGCCTCCGGCCTGTCCTGCCCGGTGGGCTTCAAGAACGGCACAGACGGAAATCTGAAGATCGCCGTGGACGCCATCCGCTCCTCCAGCGTGCCCCACCATTTCCTGTCCGTGACCAAGACAGGCCACTCCGCCATTGTCTCCACCGGCGGCAACCCGGATTGCCACGTGATCCTGCGAGGCGGCAAGGAGCCCAACTACTCGGCCGAGCATGTCAGCGCCGCGGCGGCGGAACTGGTCTCCGTGGGCCTGCCGCAAAAACTGATGGTGGATTTCAGCCACGCCAACAGCCGCAAGGACTACCGTCGCCAGATGGAAGTGGCCGACGACATCGCCGGCCAATTGGCCGCCGGCAACGCCAACATCTTTGGCGTGATGGTGGAAAGCCACTTGGTGGAAGGCCGCCAGGACCTGAAACCGGGCTGCGAGCTGACCTACGGTCAGAGCGTCACCGATGCCTGCATCGGCTGGGACGACACCGAGAAACTGCTGACCACGCTGGCCGACGCGGTGAAGGCGCGCCGCGCGCGTCAAGACTAAGCCGGCGCCAAGCCGACTGCCTCGCGGCGGAGCATGCGCTCCGCCGTTTTCATTGGCTCAGCTGCTCGCCGGCCAAGCGGCCCAAGGTGGCGATGGCTCTCTCCAACGCCGGCGACCACGGCTGGCCGAAGTTCAGCCGCAGACAATGGCCGAAGCGCGGTTCGGCGGAAAACACCAGGCCCGGCGCGAAGCTGATGGATTCGGCCAACGACCGCTCCAACAGGCGGCCCGTGTCCAGCCCTTCCGGGCACTCCACCCACAACAGCAGGCCGCCCTGCGGCCGCCGCAGCCGCGTGCCCTTGGGAAAAGCCGCCAGCACCGCGTCGGCCAGCTGACGCATCTGCCGCGCCAACTGCCGCCGTAAACGCTCGGCGAAACGCGTGTAATCGCCGTTGGCCAACACATCCGCCAACATGCCCTGATACAAGGCCGAGCTCACCAGGCTGCTGCTATTGCTTAGCCGCGCCAATGCCGCATGATGGCGGCCGCCGGACAGCCAGCCCAGACGGAAGGAAGGCGCGAAGCTTTTGGTGAAGGACGAGCAGTAAATCACTTCGCCGCGGCGGTCCCAGGCTTTCAGCGGCGTTGGATGCTGCTCGCCGAAGTAAAGCTCGCCGAACACATCGTCCTCGATGATGGTCAGGCCATGACGGTAAGCCAGCCGCAGCAATCGCTTCTTGGCTTCGTCCGGCATCAGCGCGCCGGTGGGGTTCTGAAAATTGGTCACCGTTACCAGACAACGCGGCGCAGGTCCGTGGCGCAAAGCGAACTCCAGCGCCTCCAGCGACAGGCCGGCATCCGGCGTGCACGGGATTTCCAACGCCTTCAACCCCAGTGCTTCCAGGGTTTGCAATAGACCGAAGTACACCGGCGTCTCCACCGCCACCGTGTCGCCGGGCCGGGTCAGCAATCGCAGAGACAGACTGATCGCCTCCGTGATGCCGTGGGTGAACAGGATGGCGTCCGGCTCCAGCTCCAACTGCCACTGCGCCGCCAGTTCGCACACCAGCCGATGCAGCCGGGCCTGCTCGCCGCGCGGCAAGTAGGCGCTTATCAGTTCCGGGCGCTGGTTCAGCGTCTGCTGCAGCCGACGCGCCAACGCCGCCGCCGGATACATGCTGCCATGCGCTTCCGCCATGTGCAGCTGGGTGCCGATGTCCAGGCCGGACCACTCGATCAATTGCGACATGCGACTGTCCACCCGCACCAGGGTCGCGGCCGACGGCAGGCCGTCCACCTCGGCGCTCGCCTGCTGCGCGCGGCTGGGCAAGGCGGCGAAGAAGCCGGCGCGCGGGCGAGCGCTAACGCGTTGCCGACGCTCCAGATGATGGTAGGCCGCCAGCGCGGTCAAGACGTTGACCCCGTGTTCGGCAGCCAGGCGGCGCACCGAGGGCAAACGACTGCCGGGGGGATATTCACCGCTGTCCAATCCTTGCTCGACTTCGGCGGCGATGCGCAAATACAGGGAATCACTCATGGCTGTTATATAGAACAGATTGGGCGCAGCATAAACTGTTTACGCCGGCTGTGGGAAGGCGCGGACCGGCGCTTGCGCTAGGCTGGGCGCTACTTTTCATTGCAAGAAAGCGCATCATGCCGTCCTCATTCTGGCGCGACCTGTCGCCCTCCGCCGCGCTGGCCGCGGTGCTAGCCCTCTTGGTAGGCTACTCCGGCCCCTTCCTCATCATCGTCCACGCCGCGCAGTCCGCCGGCCTGTCCCCGGCCCAGCTCGGGTCCTGGATCTGGGCGGTCTCCATCGGTTCCGGCGTGGCCGGCCTGTGGCTGTCCTGGCGCTGGAAAGCTCCGGTGATCACCGCCTGGAGCACCCCCGGCGCGGCGCTATTGCTGGCCGCCCTGCCCGGAGTACCCTACGGCGAAGCGGTGGGCGCCTTCCTGGCCGCCGCCGCCATCGTCACCCTGCTGGGCGTCAGCGGCCTGTTCGACCGGCTGATGAAGGTCTTTCCCGCCGCGCTGGCGGCGGCGATGCTGGCCGGCATCCTGTTCCGCTTCGTCGCGGAACTGGCCAGCGCCGCTGGTCACGACCCGCTGCTGGTGGTCAGCATGGCCGCGCTGTTCTTCGTTGGCCGCCGCTTCTTCCCGCGTTACGCGCTGCCGGCCGCCATCCTGCTGGGGCTTGCGCTGGCGGCGGCTCAAGGTCTGTTCCAGACGCTGCCGGCTCATGGCGGCGGCGGCGGTCCGCTGTTCACTCCGCCGCAGTGGTCGTGGAGCGCCTTCTTCAACCTGGCCCTGCCGCTGGCGCTGGTGGCGCTGACCGGCCAGTTCCTGCCCGGCATGGCCGTGCTGTCCTCCTCCGGCTACTCCATTCCGGCGCGCTCGCCGGTGTCGCTGCTGGGCGCGGTGTCGATGTTGACCGCCCCCTTCGGCGGCCACGGCGTGGTGCTGGCGGCAATCACCGCCGCCATCTGCACCGGGCCGGAAACCCATCCCGATCCTAAACGCCGTTACGTGGCCGGCGTGATCTGCGGCGCGCTCTATCTGGTGCTGGGCGTGGCCGGCGGCGCGCTGGCCAGCCTGATTCTGACCCTGCCCAAGGCGCTGGTGGCCACCGCCGCCGGCTTGGCGCTGTTCGGCACCCTGGCGTCCTCCCTGAGCGCTGCGCTGGCCGACGAAGGCCGTCGCGAGGCGGCCTTGATCACCTTCGTGGTGGCCGCCTCCGGCGTCAGCATCGCCGGCCTGGGCGCGCCGCTGTGGGCCTTGCTGGCCGGCGGCGCGGTGGCGCTGATCCTGCGCCCGGCCAAGCCCCGGCAGGCCGAAGCCGCCATCGTCCAGCGTGGTTGAACCGGCACTGGCAGCCCGGCGGCGGGCATGATAAGTTAAGGGACTGGATACAATATTCCGCGCGGCGACCGACCGGGCGGACCCTGCCCACCCTCGAGGAAACCATGTTCGCTGCCACCGTATACGCGCAACGCCGCGCCCGTCTGCAAGCGGCCGGCCTGTCCGGCCTGCTGTTGTTTGTCGGCAATGTCGATTCGCCGATGAACTACCACGACAACACCCTGCCCTTCGTCCAGGACTCCAGCTTCCGTTATTTCTTCGGCCTGAACGAGCCGGGCCTGGCCGGCGTCATCGACGCCGACAGCGGCGAAGCGACGCTGTTCGGCAACGACCCGGACGTGGCAGACATCGTCTGGACCGGCCCGCTGCCCAGCCTGGCCGAGCGCGCCGCGCTGGCCGGCCTGGACCGCAGCAACGCCTACGCCAACCTGGCCTCCACGGTAGCCGCCGCGCGCGCCGCCGGCCGCGCCGTGCATTACCTGGCGCCGTACCGCGGCGAGACCCTGATCGAAATGGGCCGCCTGCTGAACGTTCATCCGGCCCAGGTCAAGGAAGGCTTCTCCGCGCCGCTGACCCACGCCGTGGTGGCGCTGCGCGAGATCAAGGGAGACAAGGAAATCGCCGAAATGGAAGCGGCGCTGGCGGTGACCCGCGACATGCACATCGCCGCAATGCGCCACGCCAAACCCGGCGTGATGGAATACGAGGTAGTGGGCGAGATGGAAGGCATCATGCGCCGCCGCGACTGGCAACTGGCCTATCCGTCCATCTTCTCGCGCCGCGGCGAAGTGCTGCACAACCATCACCACGACAACCGTCTGGAAAGCGGCGACTTGGCGCTGAACGACACCGGCTGTACCTCCGGCGGCGGCTACGCCAGCGACATCACCCGCACCTTCCCGGTGGGCGGTAAATTCAGTCCGCGACAGCGCGAGTTGTACAACATCGTGCTGGACATGCAGCTGGCCGCCATCGAGGCGATGAAGCCGGGCGTGCGCTATCTGGACGTGCACAAGCTGTCCGCGCGCCTGATGGTGGAAAGAATGAGCGCGCTGGGCTTCTTCCGCGGCGACGCCAACGATATCGTCGAATCCGGCGCTTACGCCATCGCCTTCCCGCATGGCCTCGGCCATCAGATCGGCATGGACGTGCACGATATGGAAGGCCTGGGCGAAGATCTGGTGGGCTACGGCGAGGACACCGAGCGCAGCCCGCTGTTCGGCCTTGGCTACCTGCGCCTGGGCAAGCCGCTGAAACAAGGCATGGTGGTGACGGTGGAGCCCGGCATGTACTTCATCCCAGCGCTGATCGAAGCCTGGGCCGCCGAAGGCCGCCACAGCCAGTACATCAACTACGACAAATTCCGCGAATACCGCGACTTCGGCGGCATCCGCATCGAAGACAATGTGCTGGTCACCGCCAACGGCAGCCGCGTGCTGGGCGCGCCGATTCCCAAAACGGTGGAGGAAATCGAAGCCGCGATGGCCGGCTGAGCCGGTCGCCACACGACTCCAAAGCCGCCCACGGGCGGCTTTTTCGCGTCCGGTCGCCTGCGCTCGCCCCCGCGTCGCATTCTGACCAGCCCCCGCCGGTTGCCGATGCTAGTCTCAGCCTTGCCTTGCGCTAGCATCGGGAGACCCCAACATGGCTGCATTACCGGAAACCGGGGCGGCAGACCGCCTCAACCGCACGGTGTTCCTCGGCTCGTCCAGCTGCATTCTGGCGCTGGCGCTGTGGGCGATGCTGGATGCCGACGCCGCCTCCCGCGCCATGGCCTTGATATTGGGCTGGATCACCGAAGGCTTTGGCTGGTCCTACTTCCTGGCCGCCACGCTCTACATCTTGTTTGTTCTCTTCATCGCCTGCTCCCGCTTTGGCAACATCAAGCTGGGGCCGACTCACTCTCGGCCGGAATACAATCTGTTCACCTGGGGCGCGATGCTGTTCGCCGCAGGCATCGGCATCGACCTCATGTTTTTCTCGGTGGCGGAACCGGTCACCCACCTGCTGGCCCCGCCCGAGGGCCCGTCCGGCACCCACGCCGCCGCGCGCCAGGCCATGTCCTGGACCCTGTTCCACTACGGCATCACCGGTTGGTCCATGTACGCCTTGATGGGCATGGCCTTGGGCTATTTCAGCTATCGCCATCAATTGCCGCTCAGCATCCGCTCGGCCCTCTATCCCATCTTCGGCCGCCGCATTCACGGCGCGCTAGGCCACGGCGTAGACATCGCCGCCGTGCTCGGCACCATCTTCGGCATCGCCACCTCGCTGGGCATAGGCGTGGTGCAGCTCAATTACGGCCTGCACTTCATGTTCGACATCCCGGAAGGGGTGCTGCCGCAGGCCTTGCTGATCCTGCTGTCGGTGGCAATGGCCACCCTGTCCGTGGTCTCCGGCGTGGACAGGGGCATCCGCCGGCTCTCGGAGCTGAACGTGCTGCTGGCCATCCTGCTGATACTGTTCGTGCTGTTCAGCGGCAATACCGTGTTCCTCCTCAACGGCCTGGTGCTGAACGTGGGCGACTACCTGAACGGCTTCGCCGGCATGACCCTGAACACCTTCGCCTTCCAGCGCCCAGTGGACTGGCTGAATGCCTGGACCCTGTTCTTCTGGGCCTGGTGGGTGGCCTGGGCGCCCTTCGTCGGCCTGTTCCTGGCACGTATCTCGCGCGGCCGCACCCTGCGTCAATTCATCATCGGCACCCTGGTCATCCCCTTCGTGTTCACGCTGATCTGGATTTCCATCTTCGGCAACAGCGCGCTTGACCTGGTGCTGTCCGGCAACCAGGGCTTTGGCAAGACAGCGATGGAAACGCCGGAACGGGCGTTCTATTCGTTGCTGGCGCAATACCCATGGACGGGTTTCAGCGCCCTGCTCGCCACCGTTACCGGCCTGCTGTTCTACGTTACCTCAGCCGACTCCGGCGCGCTGGTGCTGGGCAACTTCACCTCCTTCCTCAAAGACCCGGCCAGCGACGCGCCCAAGTGGCTGCGCATTTTCTGGTCCCTGGCCATCGGCATCCTGACGCTGTCCATGCTGATGGTGGGCGGCGTGCCCACGCTGCAGAACGCCACCATCATCATGGGCTTGCCGTTCTCCTTCGTGATGTTCTTCATCATGGCCGGGCTGTACAAGGCGCTGCGAAGCGAAGGCATGCGCGAAGACAGCCTCCAGGCCAGCCTGGCCGGCTCGCTGTCCGGCCGCACCCGCGTCCACGCCGATCGGCGGCTGAACCGATGGCAGCAGCGGCTGAGCCGGGCGCTGAGCCATCCGGATCCGGACCGAGCCCGGACCACGCTGGAACAAAGCTGCCTCCCGGCCCTGCGCGAGGTGTGCTCCATGCTGCGCCAGCGCGGCGTCAAGGCGCGGCTGGAAGAGGAAACAGACCCGCAGACCGGCCTGCCGCGGCTGGGCCTGTTCATCGACGGCGACGCCGCCTTTCGCTACCGCATCCAGGCCGCCGTGGCAGCCACGCCCTCCTTCACCATCCGCGCCGCACCCGGCCATGACTGCCGGCTGGAAGTGCACCTGCAGGACGGCGGCCAAGGCTATAGCCTGTGGAGCTACCGCAAGGAACAGATCATCGCCGACATTCTGGACCAATACGAACGGCATCTGCACCACCTCCACCTCGGCCGGCAACCGCAGTCCACCGTCTCATAGGCTTGTGCGCCGCCGGGCTGGACGCCGCCGCCGCGGCGTCGCACCATGCCTTATTCAATCCGGCATGGAGAGCGCGATGGAAACCGTGGAATGCGTGGTGATAGGCGCCGGCGTGATTGGCCTGGCCGTGGCCCGGCAGCTGGCGATGGCCGGCCGCGAAGTCGTCATCGTCGAAGCGGAAAGCGCCATCGGTCAACATACTTCCAGCCGCAACAGCGAAGTCATCCACGCCGGGCTCTACTATCCGCCCGGCAGCTTGAAAGCGCGGCTGTGCGTGGCCGGCCGCCAGCGGCTTTACGACTACTGCGCCCAGCGCGCCATCCCTCACCGCCGCTGCGGCAAACTGATTGTCGCCGTCGACGAGGCCGAGCTGCCGCGTCTGCAAGCCTTGCAACAACGCGCCGCCGCCAACGGCGTGACCGACCTATGCTGGCTGGACGCGGAGCAACTGCAATCCCTGGAGCCGGCTTTGCAAGCCCACGCCGCACTGCTGTCGCCGTCCACCGGCATCCTGGACAGCCACGGCCTGATGCTGGCCCTGCTGGCTGACGCCGAGGCTCATGGCGCGACGCTGGCGCTGAACTCGCCGCTGCACGGCGGCCGTGTAGCGGGCGACGGGCTGGAGCTGGACATCGCCGGCATGCGGCTCCAGGCGCGCTTAGTGGTCAACGCCGCCGGCCTCTGGGCGCCGCGGGTTGCGGCCAGTCTGGCCGGGGTTCCACGTGAAACCATCCCCACCCCCTATTACGCGCGCGGCGCCTATTTCGCGCTGCAGGGCCGTTCGCCGTTCCAGCACCTGATCTATCCGCTGCCCGAGGCCGGCGGCCTGGGCACGCATCTGACGCTGGACCTGGCCGGCCAGGCGCGTTTCGGCCCGGATATGGAATGGGTGGACCACATAGACTACCAAGTGGACCCAGCCCGCGCCGACCGCTTCTACGCCGGCGTGCGCCGCTGGTGGCCGGCCTTGCCCGAACAGGCGCTGGCCCCGGCCTATGCCGGCATCCGTCCCAAAATCGCCGGCCCTGGAGCGGCGGACGCGGACTTTCTGGTCCAGGGGCCGGCGCAGCACGGCGTGCCTGGCCTGCTCCAGCTCTACGGCATCGAATCCCCCGGCCTCACCGCCAGCCTGGCGCTGGCTGAATACGCGGCGGCAACGCTGACGGCATAGCGCCGGGAGGAGTTGTCCGCTTACAATCGGACGGTCTCAACCCGCCGCCTTGCCGCTTATGCTCATTCTGAATCAACGCCAGCAGGAACTGCTGGCCATGGTCAAACGCGATAGCTACGTCAGCGTGGAAAAGCTGGCCGAACACTTCTCCGTCACCCGGCAGACCATACGCCGCGACATCGCGCTGCTGGCCGAGCACCAGCTGCTGCAACGCTATCACGGCGGCGCCAGCGTGCTGTCCAGCGTGGAAAACGTGGCCTACCAGGCGCGGCAAGTGCTGTGCATAGACGAAAAACGCCGCATCGCCGAATGCCTGGCGCGCCACATCCCGGACAACGCCTCCCTGTTCATCAACCTGGGCACCACCACCGAGGAAGTGGCCAAGGCGCTGCACCAGCACCGCGGCCTTCGGGTGATCACCAATAATCTGCACGTGGCGGACACCATGTGCGACTACCCGGACTGCGAAGTCATCGTGCTGGGCGGCATGCTGCGCAAACGCGACCGCGGCATCACCGGCGAAGCCACGGTGCAGCTGATCCGCCAGTTCCGAGTCGATTACGGCATCATCGGCATTTCCAGCATCGAGCTTGACGGCACGCTGCGCGATTACGACTACCGCGAAGTACGCAGCGCCGAAGCCATCATTCAGCAATCACGCCATGTGTTCCTGGCCGCCGACCACAGCAAGTTCGACCGTCCGGCCCTGGTGGAGCTGGGCCATCTGTCGCAGATAGACGCGCTATTCACCGACCAGCCGCCGCCGCCCGCCGTCGTCGAGCTGATGCGGGAAGCGGAGACTCAGCTGTACGTGGCGGACTAACAGCTGCTCAGAGCCTGTTCAAAGTCTCGCGAGCAAGAGCGAGACAAGGCGAAAACGAGCGAAAAAGCGGAGTGTACATGGGGTACATGAGCATTTTGAGTTTGTACTCACCGTGCAACGCTCCACGAAGCGCAGCAGACTAGGAACAGGTTCTCAGGGCTGCTGCCGCGTCGCCGCCAGCACAATCTCGCGGATGCACACGTTCTGGGGCTGCTGATAAGCGTAGACGATGGCGCGAGCCACGTCTTCCGCCGCCAGCACGCCGCCCATCTCCTGTTTCCAGGCTTCATAGCCAGCCTTGATCGCCTCGCTGCTGGTATGCGACAGCAGTTCGGTGTCCACCGCGCCCGGCGCAATCGTCACCACCCGCACGCCGTGGTCCGCCACCTCCTCGCGCAAGTTCTCCGACATCGCGTGCACCGCGAACTTGGTGCCGCAGTACGCCACATGATTGGGGAAGGTCTTGCGTCCGGCCACCGAGCTGATATTGATCACCGTGCCGCGCTTGCGCTCCACCATGCCCCCCAGCACCGCATGGATGCCGTTGAGCAGGCCGTGCACATTAACGTCGAACATGGTTTTCCACTCTTCCGGCGCTTGTTCGGCCATCTGTCCCAGCAACATCACGCCGGCGTTATTGACGATGGCGTCCACCGGCCCGAAGCGGCCCTCCGCCTCCGCCACCGCGGCGGCCAACTGGGCCCGGTCGGTCACGTCCACCGCGAGGCACAGCGTATTCGGCAACGCCAACGCCTCCAGGCGCTCGATCCGGCGCGCCAGCAACAGCAACGGATGCCCTTGCTGCGACAGCAAGCGGGCGGTGGCGGCGCCGATGCCGGAACTGGCTCCGGAGATGACGATCAAGCCTTGACTCATGACAACACTCCTTAAGCAATAGAAATAACTGATGGCAAACTGTTGAGTAGCACTATAATCCGCTCTTGAGTCCGCTAAAAATCGTTTATTCCACTCGCTGTCATCGGTTTAACTTATGGATATTCGCTCGCTAAAAGCCTTTATCGCCGTGTTCGAAGAACGCAACATCACCCAGGCCTCGGCGCGTCTCTATCTGAGCCAGCCTGCGCTGTCCGCCACTATCCGACAACTGGAAGAACAGCTGGGGGCCGTGCTGTTTCAACGCCAGCCGCGCGGCGTGGAGGTGACCGACGCCGCCCGGCTGCTCTATCCTTCGGTACGGCGGCTGGTGGAGGAAGCCGATAGCTTGACGCAGCTGTTTCGCGGCCGGCAGGACTGCCAGCCGCTGATGCTGGGCGTGGCGGCGGACCTGGGGCAGGCCGACGTGGCGCGCGTGCTGGCGGCGGCCTACCGCGCGGTGGACGGCTTGCTGCTGGAACTGGCGGCCGGCTGCGCCGGCGACGCGCGACTGGACGAGGAGGCCAACCGTTGCGAGGACGAGTTGTTCCTGCCGTTGTGGGAAGAGGATTATGTGCTGGCGATGCGCTCCGACTCGCCGCTGGCGGCACAGCCCTTGCTGCGGCCGGGACAATTGCTGGGCCATGACCTGATCGCCTGCCCGGATCACCCCTCGCACCAACGCTTCGCCAGTCTGCTGGGCGTGGCGGCGCGGGAGTTGGCCGTGGCCGCGCGTTGCGCCACCCTGCAACAGGCGGCGACGCTGGCCGCGGCCGGCGCCGGCGTCGCCTTCGTCCCGCAAGGACTGGCCAAGGACCACCCCAAGCTGAGCTGCGTGCGGCTGGAACAGGCGGAACTCAGCCGCCGCGTCGGCCTGTGCTACGCGCCGGACGCCTTGGCCAAGCCGGCGCTGGCCCGTTTGAAGCAAGCCCTGGCCGCCGACTGAGGGCCTGTTTTAAGAGTGGCTGACAAAACTCCGTTTTACGGCTGAGGCAAGGCGCGCCGACGTAGACAGTACATTAATCGGCGCAACGCAGCATCAGCGGTTTTGTCAGCCGCTCTTGGTCTTAGAGCCAGTTCAAAGTCTCGCGAGCCAGAGCGAGACTAGGCGAAAACGAGCGAAAAAGCGGAGTGTACGAGGGGTACATGAGCATTTTGATGCTTGTACTCACCGTGCAACGCTCCACGAAGCGCAGCAGACTTTGAACAGGTTCTTACTGCACCGCGGCGAAAGCCTTGGCCACATAAGGCGCGTTGGCGCGGGTCAAACCGGCCACGCACATGCGGCCGGTACCCACCAGGTAAACGCCGAAACGCTCGCGCAGAGCGTCCACCTGCGCCTGGCTGAATCCGGTGTAACTGAACATGCCGCGCTGATGGACCAGATAGGCGAAGTCCTGCTCCGGCAGCGCCTGCTTCATCACTTCCACCAGAATGCCGCGCATTTCCAGAATGCGACCGCGCATCTCGTTCACCTCGGATACCCACAGCGCTTTCAGCTCGGCATCGCCCAATACCGTGGCGATCAAGCGCGCGCCGGTGGTGGGCGGGTTGGAGTAGTTGCGGCGCACCGTGGCCTTTAGCTGGCCCAACACCAGCTCCGCCTCGGCTTGGTTCGGACACACCACCGACAAGCCGCCGCAGCGCTCGCCGTACAGCGAGAAGATCTTGGAGAAGGAGTTGCTGACCAGGAAGGACACGCCGGCGTCGGCCATCGCGCGGATGGCGTAGGCGTCCTCATCCAAGCCGGCGCCAAAGCCCTGGTAGGCAATGTCCATGAAGGGAATCAGCTGCTTGCGCTTGGCCAGCGCCACCACCTGATCCCACTGCGCATTGTCCAGGTCCGAGCCGGTGGGGTTATGGCAACACGGATGCAGCAGCAGGATGCTCCCGGCCGGCAGGGTTTCCAGCGTGTCCAGCATCGCGGCGAAGTTCACGCCGCGGGTTTGCGCGTCGAAATAGGGATAGCGGTTCACCGCGATGCCGGCGCCTTCGAAGATGGCCACGTGGTTATCCCAGGTGGGATCGCTAACCCACACTTGGGCGTCGGGAAAATACCGTTTGAGGAAGTCCGCGCCCACTTTCAGCGCGCCGGAGCCGCCCAGGGTCTGGATGGTGGCGACGCGGCCGGCGGCCAGCGCCGGGTGCCCCTCGCCGAACAACAATTCCTGCACCGCCTTGCGGTAGGCCGGCAGACCATCCATCGGCAGATAAGTGCAAGGCGGCGTCGGCTGAGCCCTCAGTTTGGCCTCGGCCTGCTGCACCGCGTTCAGACGCGGAATGCGGCCCTGCTCATCGTAATACAGGCCGATGCTGAGGTTGACCTTGTCGCCGCGCGGGTCCTTGCCGAAAGCGTCGACCAGCGACAGGATGGGATCGCCGGCGTAGGCGTCGACGTGCTGGAACATGCGTTTCTCCTTGAGTAGTGTGGTATCGCCTCGTGCAATCATTCAGAACCGGTTCATAGTCTGCTGCGCTTCGTGAACAGGTTCTTACGCCGCCCTCTGAACGGGGCGGTAATAACACGCTATTGTGCCAGACGGATTCAGGATCCGGCCGCCAGATCGTCACGCTTGAGCGCCAGCATCATCGCCGCAATCCACGGCAGGATCAGCCAACCGCCCAGCACGTTAAGCGCCGCCACCAGCTTCAGCCTTGGGCTGCCCACCAGCGCCGCGGTCAGGGTAGGCACCAGGTAGGCGCCGCCCAGGGCCAGCGCATTGCCCAGATACATCGCCCATTGCTGCCATTGCGGCTCGCCGCTGTAAGCGCCGTAAGCCCACAGCGCCAAGGACGCGGCCAGCACCGTGAAGAACAGCTTGCGCGCCATCGTCAGTATTTTCATATTCCTTCCGTTCCCGCCGCGGCGGAACACGCCGCCACAACGAAATGCCAAGCTTAATAAGACTTCCGTCCGGATGGCAAAATCAATTGCATAAATAAGACACTTTGCGCCACATTTTAATGAAACGGCGCAAGATTGATATGCATCAGGCAAGCATGGGATTCTCATTTCAACTAACGCGAACCATCTGCCTACAATCTGCTTGCCCTCACCGCCAAACCGCCGCACGCAAAGCGCGCGGCCACCACGAGCCGTCACCCCCCGCGACTGACCGCTCCATAAGAGGAATGCATCATGACGCCGCGCCCTACCCTGCTTGCCCTGGCCACCGCCCTTGCGCTGGCTGCTCCGCTCGCCGACGCCTGCTCATCGCTGATCGTCGGCAAACAGGCCTCCGCCGATGGCTCCATCATCATCGCCCGCAACGAGGATTATTACATCAATAACTGGAACAAGCGCCTGGTGCTTCACCCGGCACGCGCGGCGGCCAAGGAGGAAACGCTGAGCTTCAAAAACGGCCTGAAAGTGCCGGCTCCGGCACAGTTCTACCGCTACAGCGGACTGATGGACTGGAACGGCGACACTGCCGGCGGCGACGGGCTGTACGAGGAACGCGGCGTCAATGAATTCAATGTGGCGGTATCCGCCACCAATAGCGCGGAAATCAACGCCCGCGCCAAAAAAGCGGACCCCTTGCTGGACAACGGCGTGGTGGAAGCGGTGATTCCCTCGCTGATCCTGCCGCAGGCCAAGACCGCGCGCGAAGGCGTGGAGCTGCTGGGCCGCTATCTCAACCAATACGGCGCAGGGGAAGGCAACGGCGTGCTGATCGCCGATCCGAACGAAGCCTGGTATATGGAGATCGGCTCCGGCCACCACTGGCTGGCCTTCCGCGTGCCTCAGGATAGTTACTTGATGGTGGCCAACGGCCTGCGCCTGCACGACATCGACCTCGCCGACCACGCCAATGTGATCGCCAGCCCCGGCCTGGCCGAGTTCACCGCCAAACACCAGCTGCTGGCCAAAGTAGACGCCAAGCGCTTCAACTTCGCCCAGGCCTTCGGCGTCGTCGGCGACAAATACAATGTGGACCGCGAATGGCTGGGCCAGCACCTGCTGAACCCGGGGCTGCGCCAAGCCACGCGGCAGACTCAATACCCGCTGACGCTGAAGCCTGAGCGCAAAATCGCGGTGGCCGACGTGGCCAAGGTGCTGCGCGCCACCTTCCACGGCACCGCGCTGGCCAAACTGAAGGACGCGGACCGGCCGATGGGCGTGGACCGCACCATAGAAACCCACGTCATCCAGCTGCGCGCCGGCCTGCCCAAGGAGCTGGCGGCGCTGACCTGGCAATCCTTCGGCAGCCCGGCCGGCGCGGTGCTGGTGCCAATGTACGAAAACGCGATGAAGGACATCCCCGCGCCGCTGCGCGCCGGCGCGGCCACTTACGAAAGCGGCTCCGCCTACTGGGCCTTCCGCGCCAACGCCACGCTGGCACAGGCCAAGCCGGACAAGTATCTGCCGGTGCTGGCGCAATGGCAGACGCGGCTGGAACAGCAGTTCCAGGGCCAGCAGCCGGCGGTGGACGCGATGCTGACCAGCCTCTACGCCAGCCAGCCGCAAACCGCCATCGGCTTCGCCGGCCAATGGAGCGGCAGCAATATGCTGAGCGCGGTGCAATCGGCGCGCGACGTGCACGCCGGCCTGCTCACCGACCTGACCAAGGCCAGCGAGAAGAAGTACAGCCCGGAGGAGCTGGAAAAAATCAAAAATCTATAAGAGCCTGTTCAAAATCTAGCGAGCAAGGGCGAGACAAGGCGAAAACCGCTGAGAAAGCGGAATGGTCAAGTGGTACATGAGCATTTCGAAGCGGCACTCACCGTGTCACGCCTCACGAAGCGCAGCAGATGATGAACAGACTCTAAGCGACTAACAGCAGGGAGCGGCGCCGGCAAGCCGGTCCGCTCCCGCCAGCCCGAGCGTGTTATCTTTATGGCATTCCCCTCGCCTAGCTGGCTGCGCCATGATCCTTCACATCGACACCGACCCCGCGCGGCTGGACCGCGAGCGTATCTACCGCTACCTGTCTGAACAGTCCTACTGGGCGCGCCAACTGCCCCGCAACATCTTCGAGCGCTCGCTCGCCCATTCGCTGTGCTTCGGCGCCTACGCCGCTGATGGCGAACAGATAGGCTTCGCCCGCGTGATCACCGACTACGCTACCTTCGGCTATCTGGCCGACGTGTTCGTGGTCGAAGCCTGGCGCGGCCAGGGTGTGTCCAAGCAATTGATGGCGGCGGTCAATGCCCATCCCGGCCTGCAGAACCTGCGCCGTATGCTGCTGGCCACCGCCGACGCCCACGGCCTGTACGCTCAGTTCGGTTTTGGCGCACTGTCGCGGCCGGAGCGGCTAATGGAGCGGCTGGACGCCGAGGTTTACCAGCGGCTGGCGGCGGACGCCGGACGCCCGGCATGAACGTGCGCAAACAGTTCTGGGCCGATCCCTACCAGACCGAGCTGCACACCACGGTGGCGCGGGTGGACGGCCCTCAGGTCTGGCTGGACGCCACCATCTTCTACGCCTTCTCCGGCGGCCAGGAAAGCGACGCCGGCAGCATAGGCGGCCGCCCGGTACTGCGCGCGGAAAAACAGGATCAGGACATCGCCTACACCCTGCCGGACGGCCATGGCCTGAGCGCCGGCGACGCGGTGACGGTGGCAATAGACTGGCCGCGCCGCTACCGGCTGATGCGGCTGCACTTCGCCGCCGAACTGGTACTGGAAACCATTTGCCGCGAGCTGCCCGACGCCGAGAAGATTGGCGCCCACATCGCCGAGGATAAGGCGCGCATCGATTTTGCGCTGGCGCAGCCCATCACTCCGCTGTTGCCCGCTATCGCCGCCAAGGTGCAGGTGTTGATAGACGCCGATCTCGCCATCGTCAGCGCCTATTCCAACGAAGCCGAGCAGCGCCGCTACTGGGAACTGCCCGGCCTTTACCGCGTGCCCTGCGGCGGCACCCATTTGCGCCGCAGCGGCAAAGTGGGAGAACTAAAGCTCAAACGCAAAAACGTGGGCCAGGGTAAGGAAAGAGTGGAAATCACGCTGGCACGGCCATGAAAAACCGCGCGGGCATGCCCGGCGCGGGTGGTTTCACGTGGAACGGCGCTTTACTTCAAATCCTCAGGCCGGCAGCTTCGGCCAGTCTGCCTCGCTCAACCGCGGCCAAGCGGCCTGCTGCGGCAGGCGCGACAGCTCAACGCAGTAACGCTTCCATGCGCTCAGCAAGCCTTGCTCCTGCGCCGTCGCCAGCCCCAGCTCCTGCGCGTCCTCCAAGGGCCGGCGCTGCGCGTAAGCAGTAGCCAAGCGCTGCTGCAGCTCCTGCTGCGCCTGCGCCGTCAGCGCCGCGCGCTCTGCGTCGGTATCCACTTTCCAGGCTTTCTTGTTCCATACCGCGAAGGCCGGCGGCTCCAGTTCAGTAGCTTGCAGACTATCCGGCGTATCGCCGATTTGCGCCGTCACCGGCAGTGCGCTGGCCTTGCTCCACAGCTTGAGGGCGCGGAAATCCACCGCCAGCTGCCAGCCGCCATCGCGGTAGACCGCTACCTGCCGCTCCCCCGCCTGTGGCGGCTCCTGCTCGGTGGCGTTGGCCGGAATCAACCAGGTTTCCTCAACATCCAGCGGCGACAAGTCCGCCGTGGTGGTGCCCAGATACTCGCCGGTTTCCGGATGGTAGGCGTAGACGGTTTTCTGTTTGCGTTCTTGCATGGCGGTCTCCTTAGTATTTGATGCAGGCGAGCAGGGCGACGTTGCGGGGGCGGGTGGAGCCATAACCCCCTCCCCAACCATTACTGTCCAAGTCATCCGCAACCCCTAGAGCATTCATTTGCGCACGCCGCATTTCATAAAACTCCTTCTTGACCTTATCTGCGCCTAAATCCACATAACCCATGGATATATTGTTATTTGCATGAATCAGGCTCGCGACGCCGACCGAGTCAAGACTTGGGTCAGAAATCGTTAACGTCCCCTTTTGCCATGAGCCAAAAACACGCCCGCTATCCGCTCCGTTGCCATAATCCCAACCCCGAATAAACTCCCCGCGCAAATCCGGAAGATTGAACGTCGTCACACCATCCCCCGCGCCATACGTTGTCCCAATCGCGGCAAACAAGCCGGGATAAGTACTGCGGCTGGCCGGCGAACCATCACACTTCAACCAACCAGGCGGCGCGTAAGGCATCGCAAAGTGACCCACCAGGCCCGGCGCGCCGGACATGGTCAGTAGATTGGTGGTCGGGCCATGCTCGCATTGAGTCAGGTCCACATAAAAACCACGCGATTGTGTTTTACCATTGTCAAACACGCGAAATGCATTGCTGCTGATATCAACGATGACGTCGCCGAGTTGACTGTTCACTTGCGGCGCTTGCAGCATGAACTGCCCGCCTTCCGCCCCGCCTTCCGCCAGGAAACGGGAATTGGGCTGAAAATCCACCCGGCCATTCATCTTGCCGCCGCTCAACGGCAAGGCATCGGTGATGCCGTAGCCAGCCAGCGTATTGGGCTTGCTGTTGCCGCCCCAAGCCAGCTTCTTCAGCGCTTGCAGCAACTGGTCCTTGCGCGCCGGGTCCGCGCTCTGGCCGCTATCGCGGATTACCGTCAACAACTCGTCCTGGCTGGACTGGGCGGCGGACTGGACATTGTTCAGCCATTCCGAGGTCACCACCGTGCCCAGTTCGCCGGTGTAGGGGTTGCCGTCATGAAACAGCCCGTCCGGGCTGTTGATCGGCTTCATCGTATTTTGCATCGCGCTCTCGCTCCATTTACAGGGTTGGCCCGCTGGCCGGGCTGGCGGCTTGGGGCGGACTCCGGGCCGGGCGGGTGATTAGCAAACTACCCGCTGACCTGCTTCGCTAGTGAATCAATACAGTGATTTTGCCGGGAAGCGACGCGCGTCAGCAGTGGACGGATGTCAGTGGTGCGCGGGCAAAAAAAAATGGCAATCCCGTGGGATTGCCATCACTGAAAGCGAAAGTGGTTTACGGCGCGATCGGCGCTTTGTGCACATAGCCAAGATGGTTGCCGGATACGGCCGACGGCAAGGCCAGTTGGAAGATCGAGTTATTCTCGGCATAAACATGGCTGATGCTGTAGCCGCCGCCCCACTCCGCCACCCCGGCCATGTGCACCCAGCCATCACTTGGCGTAATGCGCCTGTTCTCCATGGGCTTGCCATTACGATATTGGCCGTAATCATAGTAGATAGACCCACTGATGCAACGCAGCCAGTTCATAAAAGTGACCGGCCCTTCAGTGCCAACCCCATACGCCATCGCCACCGCCATATTCTTGCCATCAAGCAGTGCCGGCGAATAGGTCAATGCCGCGCAACGCAGTTCCGCAATATGAAACTCATAACCATAACGTTTGTTTCCACGCTCCATTGCATTCAGCAAGTCCAACACCGGCTGTGTCAACTTCGGACCAGGGCCCTCATACGAGCCATTGTCGTGAATGAAGCGCCCCACCGAGCCCACGCTTTGGCTAAATGTAACGTTATGCATAGGCGTGGCAAACGGCGCGGTGATCTGGTTGGTTCTTGCCTGCAAGATGCCCTCCGGCGTGAACGGATCAAAGAAACGGCCGCCATCCGCCAGCAGGTTGCGACGTGGCAGCATGGCCACGGTAATGCCATCCCGAATTCCGTAACCCGCCAGGGTGCTGGCCTTGTCGGCCTTGACCGACACCTCGGCCTTGGTGGCGCCGTCGCTAATGCCGTAGCCCGCCAGCGTGGTGGGCTTGCTATTGCCACCCCAAGCCAATTGCTTCACCGCCTGTAGCAGCTGATCCCTGCGGTTGGCGTCCAGTGTCTGGCCGCTGTCCTTGATCAGCGAGATCAGCTCTTCTTGGGCTGAGCGCGTCGCTAGTTGCAGGTTGTTCAACCAGTCGGCGCTGACAATGGTGCCCAGCTCGCCAGTGGTGGGGTTGCCGTCATGAAACAAAGCGTCCGGCGTGTTGATGGGCTTGAGTGCTTCTTGCATGGAATCGCCTCCCGCGGAAATGAAGAATCGGCCATGGCCGATGACAGGTGTCGTTACTGAAAGGATTGGAGGGGATTTTGCGGGAAGCGCGCATGGGCCGGCAGCCGACAGGTGTCAGTGCCATAGCTGCAAAAAAGCCGCATCCGGAAGGGGTGCGGCTGGCGTGCGCTTGGCCGATTTAACTGAAGCTGAGCACGCTGTTGGCATTGCCCGCCACGCCGCTGGTAGCCGGCGAATATACCGTCGGGCAGCCTGTCGATGCGGCCTTGGTGTCGTAAGCCTCCAAATAACTGGTGCTATAGGTCTCAAACCCCACTTGGCAGTTCTTTGCCCAACCACCATTAATCACCATGGTAGTTCCGCAAAGCGCTCTGAACCCATTGTTGCAGTTTTCCGCAATGGCCATCGGTGCGTAAATCACCCCTGCCCAAACCGCTTGGAAACCCGTATCGCAAGCGAGCGCCTTGCCGCGCCGCCCCTGCGGTAAAGCCGGCACGACTCCGGAACCATGATTCCATATTACAGCACCGGAATGCGCCTCGAAGCCAACTCCGGATTGCTCTACCACACTGCCATCACACCAGAGATACGCGTTGCGAGCGGTGGCAAAGCCGAATCGTACCCCGGTTACCCGCCCCTCGGTGGCCCACGCACGGCTGGTATCCGCACACAACATCCCGTGCGGGTAGGCACTGCGATCATTGGCATCGAGTCGAACGGGTACTTTGGTAAGAGAGTTTTTACCCTCGCCGACGATACTCACGTAATGCAGCTCGCAGTGGGAGCCGCCGCCAACGACAACACCCCACTCCTTAACCTTATTGACCCTCAGCTTGCTGTTACTGAAGCGGGAATTCTGCTCCACTTGCAAGCCGTTGCCCGCCCCTTCTAGCACCAAGGAAGCTTCCGCGCCCCAGACCCAGGAGCCTTCGCCGATATGCAGACAGCGATGGGTCCAGTTGCTTTCGGTGGCTTCGCCTATCAAGTGGAAACCAGAAAACTCGACACCACGAACATTGGTAAACACTACGCCATGGCTATTCTTATCCGCACCCGCCACAAAGCGGATCTGGCAGGCCGAGGGGTTGGCGATATTGCCGCGAATGCGGATGCGGCTGGCGAAGGGCTGGTTGCCCAAACCAATGCCGGTCGATGTGTATTGACCATCGTCCACCTTGATCAGCACGTCGGTCTTCAGGATTTTGCCGTTGAGGCTGTTCCAAGCGCTGGCGATGTCGGCAAACTCGCGGCCGGGGCCCACTTGCAGCTCCTTGTAGCCGTTCATCCCCCAATCGTCGGTCTTCATCGCATCGGAGATGCCATAGCCGGCCAGCGTGGTCGGCTTGCTGGCGCCGCCCCAGGCAATCTGCTGCACCGCCTGCAGCAATTGGTCCTTGCGCGCCGGGTTGGCGCTCTGACCGCTGCTCTTGACCACACTCAGCAGTTCTTCCTGGTTGGCGATGACGGCGGATTGAACATTGTTGAGCCAGTCCGCGCCGACGATGGTGCCCAATTCGCCGCTGCTGGGGTTGCCGTCGTGAAACAGCGCGTCCGGCGTGGGTACGGGCTTGATGACTTCACGCATGAGAATCTCCTATAAGGGTGGGCGATTAGGACGTGAACGCGTTGAATTGCGGCTGGCTGGCCTGGCGCGCCCAGATTTCCTGCTGCGGGTCGAACGACGGGCTGGCGACCACCGGCGCGGCGTCCGCGGCGTGGTCCGTGGTCGATTCGATAGGCTCGGAAGGGAGGATGGACTGGGTGTCTTGCATGAAACGCTCCTGATGATGGGAGAGGAAAGCACAGGCTCCCGCCCGCTGAGGACGGGGCTGTGAGGGGAAGGGGGATACGGCGGGAGGGGCCGCGCGGGAGCGCGGTTTAAGGCTGGTAGGCGAAGTAAACGTGGGTGTGGGCCGGCTTGAGGTCCTTGAACAGGTCTTCCAGCCGCGGATCGCCGAAGGTGGTGAGACGCTCCCCCGCCAGCGACTGGCCGGCGCGGAAGAAGTACGGCCGGGTCTTGGCGCCGAACACGGTGACTTGCCACACCCAGGGGATGTCAGCCGTCCACAGCTGCTGGCCGGCGCGGTTGATGCCGGCGCGGAAGGGCTGCGGCTCGCTGATGGCGATGCGGTAGCCCATGCCGGCCGCCAGCCGGGTGAAGTACGGGATGGACAGGCCGCCGGTTTCCGCCAGCTTGGCCAACACCGCCTGCTGGCGCTGCTGGTAGGGCGCGTCCGTCGGTGGGGTCAGCCCGCAAACCCGCTCCCAGTCCGGCAGCAGGCCTTCGGCCAGCAGCGGCGTGGTGGCGCCCACCAACTGCCGGGCGCTGTTCTGCGCCCGGTCCAGCGCCGCGCCTTCGCTGCCCAGTTCGGCTTGCAGCCGCGGCCCGTCAGGACTGTAGCTGACCGGCGGCAGCAAACGCGTCAGTAGTTCGCTATGCGGGGTTTGCGGGCTCATTGCATCCCCTTCACCGTGAGTTTGCCCAGGCGCAGCCATTCCACCGTTGTTTCGTTTACCGTCGGCTCGATATTGACGCCGGGCGACAGCAGTTGGCGGTCCACCACGCCGGGCAGGTCGGAGATCAAGGCTTCCAGCCTGCTCTTGTACAGCTTGCTGCCGGGGGCCAGGCTGGAGAAGTGGGCGGCCAACACCTGGCGCAGCGGTTCGGTAAGCGCCTGGAGCGTGGTGCCGTCCACCGCCAGCCCCACTTCAATGTCCACCGGCCGCGGCGTGGGCGCCAGCACCAGGCAGTTTTTGGCGGTGACGGGGCGCAGGTCTTCAATATGGGCTTGCACCGCGGCCAGGGTGTCGGCCGAAGGCAGGCTGTTCTGGGCTGTGATCACCACGTCCACGGTGCCTAGGCCTCGGCGCAGCGGATAGACGTAGGCGGCGGACACGCCCGGCACTTCCTGCGCCCAGCGGCGGTAATCGTGGCGGTTGCCGCCCGCCGGCGGACGACGGATCAGTTCCAACAGCCGCGCCAGCAGGGCGGCGTCGTCCTCTTCGTCCACGCCGCCGTCCATGTTGACGAAGCTGACGCGGCTGGCCAGGCCGCTGGGCGCGGCCATCAGTTCGGCAACCGTGCCGGCCGGCACGTTGCCGGCCAGGCCGGGCAGATCGGCAGCCACCGCCACGCGGGCCTGGCCATCCACGTCCAACTGGCCTCCGGCCTGAGTGGTGTAGAGCTGCTCGCCCAGCCGTACTTTCAGGCCGGCGGCGAAACCCGCGCCGGGATTGCCGCTCAGTTGCAACAGGCCCTTGGCCGCCACCGGCGGCTTGCGGCTGAGGCCCCGCACACGGGCGTGCTGTTCCAGATAGTCGCGGTCGGCGCTGTCCGGAAAGATCTGGCGGGCGATCCAGCTTTGATGCTGGTACAAGCCTTCCACCGCGCTGGCGACCGAACTGGCGCGCACGTAGAAATCGCTGTCGGGGCCGACGTCGGCGTCGGCGCGCAGGTTTTGCAGATCACGCAGCAGCGCGCCGCGTATGGTTTCAAAATCCGGGGTGGACAGGGGCATCAGGCTATCCTCACGTGGTGTTGGAAATGTCGGGTCAGGCCGCCGGCCTCTTCCACTTCGACCAACAGCAGCAAGCGGCCGCTGCCGGGACGCTGCGCCTCAACGCCGACACGGCGAGCGCGGCCGTCGCGCAATAGCGGCTGCAAGGCTTGCTCGGCGTATTGGCAGGCCAGCAGGTCGATCTGGCTGCTGTCCTTGCTGCGGGACAACAGGTGCAGGCGGGAACCGAGTTCGGGATCGGCCCACCAACCACCCAGCGGGGTCATCAACCTCAGGTAGACGGCGTTGGCCAGGGTGTCGGTGGCGCCGCCGGCGTAATCGCCGGTAATGGGGTCCAATAGAGGGTCCATGGCGTTATTTTCCGGGTTTGAAAGGATTGGGGATAAGGGACGCGGGTCAGTGCCGGCAGGTGTTCCACCAAGCGATATCAACGGCGCTCTTGGTGAAAACGGCAGAAGAAACTGAATGCATGTAGGGTAAGTTTTCAACGCTGTATCGCTAACGCGCAGCAGATCGTAAACAGGTTCTTACAACGGCGGACTGGTCGTACCATGCACGCCGTTATGCTGGTGGCCCACCAGACTCTTGCCTCCAGCCACCACGTCGCCGCTCACGGTGACGCTGCCCTTGACGCTGGCGCCGTTGCCGCCCTGAATGGCCATCCCGCCGTTGCCGTTGATCTGGCCTTGGGCCACCAGCTGGGCGCTGGTGCTGAGCGTGGGGGTGGTGAAGCTGGCTTGTTCACTGGCGTTGACCTGCCAGTTCTTGCAACGCAGGCTGAAGGTGTCGCACTCCACCTCGATCAAGCGGCCACGCTTGAGCACGATCTTGCTGCCTTCGTCGCTGTACAGCGCCACTTCGCCGGGTTTGAGCTGTTTCAGCCGGTAGCTGCCGTGCTCGGTGGCGATCACCACGCCGTGACTGCTGCGCCCGCCCAAGGGCAGCACTACCGCCATGCTGCCCGGCGGCGGATTGGCGCTGTAGCCGTAGTGTTGAAACAGTTCGGCGTCCTGCAACTGCTCGCCGGCCAAGGCGTCGGCCTGCACTGTTTGCACATCGCCGGCGCTGTCCACGCGGGTGAGCACCGCGCGAAAGCCTTGCCTCACATTGCTGAAGGCGCGGCGGATTCTTTGGTCTACGTCATTCCACATCGTTTCAACCTTTCTATCGTCAGCGTTTGCGCATCGCCGGCAGCCAGCGGCCGTCCTCTTTCAGCGTCAGCCGGGTGGTGCAGCCCTGCCCGCGCCCGCCGCTGAAGGTGCGCGCCATCAGGAAATAAGTGCCGCCCTTGATGCCGTGCGGCTCGCTTTCCACCTGGATGCGCTGCCCGGGGGTCCACAACTCGCCGGCGCTGTTGCGGTGGCCGGCCACAGTGGCGCTGAGGGTGTAGCCGGCCAGCCGCGCGTCGGCCAGCATCTTGTCCGCGCGCGCCGCCAGTTCCGCCGGGTTGGCGGCATCCGGCTCCACCACGATGCGCGGTTTGTGATAGCGGACATCCGGGTCCGCGGACTGGTGCTTGAGGTCGTGTCTGCCCGGGGTCAAGGCCTGACGGTGGCCCTGGCCCAGCAGGGTTAGCTGCGAGTAGCGCGGCGCGTGGGAGCGGGTTTCCGTCAGGCTGAGCACATTGTTACCCTTGCCGTCGCGGCGCAAGATCAGCTTGGCCTTGGCCGGCGCGCTGTAATCCGGGCCGCCCACCACCAGAGTGCCGTCCGGATCGAACCAGGCGGCGAGGCCGTTGGCCGCCGCAGCGCGGGTGAGCACGTCCCAGGCGCTGTTGCCCGGATCCACGCTGATTTTCTCGATCTGGCCATTGCCCTTGGCGTCCACGCGCAGGCGGCTGACGCCCAGCGGCTTGATCACGTTCTCCAGCACATCGCTCAACGTCATGCCCTTGCCGGTAAGCAACGGCGCGCTGCAGTCCAGCAACATGCCGGCCAGGTCCCGGCCCGACAGCGTCAGCTGATGGCTGCCGGCGCTTATGCTGTGGCTGATGTCGTCCACGCGCCCCAGCAGCACGACGTTCGCGCCCACCAGCACTTTGACCTCGGCGCCGGGCTCCACCGCCGGCGGCACCTCGCCGCCGGGCAGGCCCAGCGACACCTGCCAGGCGTCGGCGGCCACGGTCAGATCGGAATCGATGCTGTACTGGGTCCAGTAACGATGGGTCTTGCCGGCGATCTGCAGACTGACCTCGTTTTTGTCCGACGCGGGCTTAGCGGGCGTAGCCATGGATCAGCTCTCCTGCTTGCAGATGGTTGGGATGCGCCAGCTGCGGATTCAAGCGCAGCAGTTCAGCGGCGCGGCCGCTGTCGCCGTACCACAGGTGGGCCAACTGACGCAGATTGGCGGCGGACTCCACTTTACGGGTAACGATGGGCGGTTTGGCGGCCACCAGGCCGGCGGCGCTGCGTTGCACCTGCAGGCCCAAATCCCGCAGGCTTTCAATCACCTGGCGCGCGTCCTCGCCCGGCAGCGCCTTGCGCCATTGCTCTATGGTTTGCTGCAGCGTGGCGCGCACGTCGCCCGCCACTTGCTCCAGCGCCGGCGGCGTCAACGTGGGTTGTGCGGCTTCCGAGCGGAACAGGTCGGCGGCGGCGTTCGCCATTGAGGTGGATACCGTTAGTTTGAGCATGGCGTCGATGCGAATCTCGTCCTCGGTCCATACTTCCAGCGCCTTGCCGGCTTGGTTCAAGGTATCGGACGCGCGGCCGATTTTCTTGGACACGCCGTTGAGCCTGTCCTTCATCGCGTTCCAATCAGCCAGAGTGGCCTGCGGCAGCTTGGCTTCCGCCTCCCACTTCAGGCCCGGCCAGATATCCAGTTTGACTCCAAAACGCCAATTGGCGACCTCGTCCACCAAGGACGTCACCTGGCCGATGAAGGCTTGCGGGTAGGCCAACAAGTCCACCACCTGGGCAATGCCTTGCTGCGCCATGCCGGCAAGTTGCCGCACGGTGTCGCTCAAGCGCACGCGCAGCGCGCCCAGGCGAGTCAAGGCGGTATTGGCGTTTTGCAACAGGCCCTGAGCCTTGGCGAAGGCCTCGCCGCCCAAACTGCGCGCCTTGGCCGCCAAGGCGCTGATGGCCTCTACCTGCTGCAGGGGGTGCTGGCTGGCGAAAAAGGGATTGCCCGGCGTGGCCTCCACCCAGTTCACTTCCACGGTGCAGGAGTCCGGCGCGTCGGCCTCGTGACTGATCTGGTAATCCAGCACCTGGGCCTTGGGCATGCTGCCAAATACCGGGTGAATCAATTCGCCCGGCCCAGCCTGGTCCAGCGCGGCGACAAAGTCACGTAGCCGCTGCTGATAATCGCGGCCCCAGAAGAAGACGCTAAGCGATACCTTGCGCGCCTTGCGGCCCAGGTCTTCTACGTCGGCGCCGTCCAGATAAGGGTATTCGTGCATCGCCTGGTCTCGCTGGGCGCTGTCCACGCTGCGCAGGCATTCAAAGCGCACACCACGAAAACTGGCGTCCACCAGCGCGCCGGCGGCGGAGCCGGTAAACAGACCGAGATTGAACATCAGCTTCTCCTTTGTTGTTGGCTATTGGCGGCGTTGACGGCGGCGACGATATTGCCGTTTTGGACGTCGACGGTGACTTGGATGGGTTGGGACAGCACGCTGCTGAGCTGAGCCAGGGTAGATTGGAGCTGGCTCAGAAGCGCTT
This sequence comes from Chromobacterium sp. W521, assembly GCF_052805975.1. Classification (NCBI taxonomy): domain Bacteria; kingdom Pseudomonadati; phylum Pseudomonadota; class Betaproteobacteria; order Neisseriales; family Chromobacteriaceae; genus Chromobacterium; species Chromobacterium sp. W521. The sequence continues at coordinate 229,052 of NZ_JBRBAF010000007.1, read as the reverse complement.
GTAATGCAGGGATCTCTTGATCTACCTTTGCCGCCATTGCCGTGGAATTGCCTCCCTTAACAGCATTTACAGCCTCCAGGCTTGGAGTCGCACTTTTATTTGCCGCAATGGCTTTGCCGGCTGCAGGTTTGTTCCCCGCAGGCTTGGGCGTCACAGCCTTAGCTGGCTTGCCAACTGAAGCCGGTGGCTTAACGATTTCATCAGACTGTTTCGATGGCTTTTGCTCTATCGATTTATGGCCGTTAGAAGAAACTTCGATTCTTCCTTGTTTAAAGCCTTCTACCTTTTTCATGCCATCTAGCAAAGCTTCAAACTCGTCGGGCTTCAGATCCTTAATCTTTTTCCCATGTAAATCCAAGTTCCGACTTGCAGCCAACTTATGAATATTTTTTGCATAAGCAGCCACATCTGCCGTTCCTGAGTAATCGGAAATTGCATATTTTGGCAACATTTGCTCAATGGTTTTATTACCATGTTGTCTAGTCAACAATTGAGACTTCGCTGCACGTCCAGCGGCCTCTGTTTCAAAGATGGCATTCCCCCACTGATCAAGGTCTATTACACCCTGATAGCGTTTACTTGCATCCGATAGGGCTTGTTTTTTTCTGCGCTTACTCTTATCTGTTTTATCAGCGCTCCCGGCATAACCGAATTTCAGGTTACCGGGGTTATTATTACGCCATGAGACAGTGCCATCACTTCTGGTTTGCACTGAGCCATCTTTCATTTGATAAGTTCGAGTCTTACCAACGCTGGAAAGCAAGCCGGCAATAGTTTGAGACTCACGACTATTTCCTGACCTTGTCACGCCAGTTTTAGATGAGGCGTCAGCTTCTTTTTTTATTGCAGCAATAGGTTTTTTTTCTTTCCCAGCCAAAATATTAAGCTGCTCTGACACATGATCAGAAGAGTGTCTATTCTCAACTTGGTCAATAGCAGCACTTAGCAGTTGGCCTGTCACCCCCCCTACAATAGCGCCTGGTATTTTTTGCTTCCAGGACATCTCTGCTTTCGGCAACGTAATTTTTGACCCTAGATGCGGCCCAGTCAAACCAGAAACGGCACTACCATCAACCACATAGTTTTTAAACGTCTTCGGCATGCCTTTCCCTACTGCAGGCAAGCCCAAACTCTTATTCTTTTCTTTATACTGCGGAGTTTTAACCACAGCACCTGCAGCAGCAGGATCTATCGTTGCTCCATCAAAGCCAAAAGATTGGGATACTGCTTGTGCAATTGCGCCACCTAAAGAGTGTCCTGTTACTAGAATATTTGCATTTTCCCCAGCTTCTTTTTTTATCTGCTGCGCAAAATCCATTCCCTGGCGAAATTGTTCATCATAACGTCCACGTGCAATGTTTAAATCAGCTCCTGACACATCTCCTAAATCATCTGTTCCACGGTATGCAATCACTATTTGACCATCATTTTTATTACGAAACGAGACAGCGGCGAAGGAACCCTCTACTTTAGGCCATAGATTTAGCTCCCAATCTTTAAACTTCGGATCGCTTGCTAGCGCTTTAACAATGGTTTCTTCATCCTTGTAGGCTAGTTTAGAAAACTCTCCGAGCAATGCATCGTTTCTAACAGATGAAGTCATTTAACCCCCAAGCATAGCCATGGCAAGCCCATGTTTGGACTTGATATTTAGAAGTACTGAAGCGCGTAGAATAAGCCGGCGCGGTGGAAAAAATTCCACCGGCCAAGCTAAACAGTTACTTCATTTAATTACTCAATGATTTTACGCAGCGACAACAGCTTGATATCGCGACGCGCTTCGCTTTCCACGCCGTATTTTTCGCCCACTTCCAGCGTGAAGCAGTCCAGGTAACTGGTGCGCTTGCCGCCTGGCGCCGCGGGGAACTCGGTCAGCTTGGCGCCTTCGATCGCTTCCCAGTCCAGCTCGCCGGACAGCGGGATGGAGACGGTGACGGACAGCTCGTATTCCGAGATGCCGCGCGCGAAGCCGCGGGCGCGGCCGCTGCTGTTCATGGTTTTCACCAGCTTGCGGCCGGTCTTGCTGCTGACGTTCAGATCAATGACGTCGATTTCCTGGCCGTTGACTTCCAGTACGATCGAACCTGCGTATTCTTTCAAAGCCATGTGAATGTCCTTTTCGGTTTCATGTGGGCGGCCCGGCCGGTTTGCCGGCGGGCAGCCGGATCAAGCGTTAACGGGGAAAACTTGGTCCGCTCGGGTAAAAGCGCAGGGGTCAGCCGCGCCGCCGCGGACCGTAGGTTTACTACGGCAAGGCGCCGCAGAGCATCCGGCGCGTTTACCCCGCGCCGCTTACAGCAGCAGATCGATGCGGCCGGCGAACACATGCAGGCCGTTGACCACGTCCACCGGGATCTTGGCGTCCAGACGGTTCACGTCTTGCGCGTCGCGCTCGACGATCAGGCCGTCCTTGTTCGCTTCCACCGCCTCGATGATTTCCAGCTCTTCCAGCTTGTAGAGCACGTCCAGCAGCTCAGAGCGGACCTTGGACGGGGTGCGGTCGGACAGCTTCTCGCGCGGGAAACGCAAGGCCACGCGTTCGCGGCAGGCGCGGCGCACGTAGTCCAGGGTGCGGATAGTGGTCAGATCCAGCAGCGACACATCGTCCACACCCTGGGCGTCCTTGGTGTAAGTGCTGATGGAGCGCACGATCTGCACGCGTTCGCCCGGGCCCACTTCCAGCGGAGTCACGCCGTTGTAGAGTGCGTTTTCCTGCTCGGTGCGGCTGGTGCGGGTGGCCAGTTCCACTACGTCCAGGCCTTTGAGCTCCAGAGTATTCAACGGACGGGCCGGATCTTCCTCGCTGGCGATCACCGCGGCGTAAGCGGCGGCCAATTCGCCCGGCAGCTTGGCGGAACCGCGATACCAGGCGGCGCTCACGCGGCCGCTGGCCAGTTTGGACGCGACGGCGCTGACTTCCGACAGCGCGCCGACGGCGCCGACCACGCCGATGGCGCCGCGTTGCTCCATCGGGCCGGACACGAAGTCCAGATGGGTGCACAGCGCGGTGAAGGCGGCGTCGTTATTGAACGGGTTGACCACGATGTGGTGGCCGCCGCTGACCACGGCAGCCAGCGCCGGAGCGATGTCCGGATCGGCTGCGCCGCCCTTCATCGCGCCCACGGTGATGCCAAGACCGGCAATCTGTTCCTGCGCTTTCAGCGTGATGGCGTTGCCTGCGGCGCCCTTGTGACGGGCGGTGAGGGTCAGCACTTCCTTGGCGACGGCGGCGGTCACCGGCAAATCCGCCAACTTATCTACAGCGGCCTTGGCGGCGGCGGCGATTTTGGCGGCGTCGTCGCCGGCGGCCACGGCCACGTCGATACGGCGGCCGCCGATAAACAGGCTGGCCACGCCGGCGCCGGTGGCCGGGCCGGTAAAGGTGAAGGTGCCGACGGCGGCGGCGGCGCTGTCGGCGTCGTCAACCGCGATCACGCTCAGTTGCAGATAGGGGTTGGCGTTGATGGCGGCGCGGGCCAGCAGGTGGGCGTAGGAGCCGCGGCCGAAAGCCTGGGCGGCCTGCTCGTCGCTGAACACGTCCAGCGCGGCCAGAGCCGGCTGAGCGGCGTCGGCGAAACGCTGGCCGATCACCAGTACGCGTTGCGGGTTGCCCGGCAGGGTGCGCACCGCCAGCTTGGTGTTGAACTCAAAGTATTTACCCGGCTTGCGGATGGACGCCGGAATCTGGTCGAAGCTGATGTTGGGGCTGGCCATAAAGTATGGGCTCCTGATTGATGCGGTTGGGGAAAAGTCGCCGCGCCGGACGGCGCGACGGGATGCTGCGAAAAATCAACTAACGGGCGGCTTGGGCTGCAGCACGACATCCTGGGCTTTGACGCCCGGCTTGCCGTCCAAGCGATAATCCAGCCGGGTGCTGCGCCATTCGGCGGCGGTGCCTTCCAGCCGACCGCCAAAGCGGGCGAACAACTGGTCCGGATCGGCCTCGCCCTGAGGCGACGGCCAATGGCCGTTGTCCAGCGCTTCGTCCAGCCAGTGAGTGGCGAAATCGCAGGCCACCAGGCTCCACGGTTCGCCGTCCCGCTGCGCCTGGCCCAGAGGGCGCACTTGCTCGGGCATCAAGGGCGACACCGCCAGGCCGAAATCCTGGGCCGCCAGCAAGCGGCGCACCGCGTAAACCAGCTGCCAGACGCCGGCGCCGGCGTAGCCGCGATCCGCCTGCAGCCGATCTCCGACAATGACGGTGAAACGGGCCTGGGTCTTGTAGCGCTGGCGTTGGCTGGCCGAGGGCTGGCAGGAGGTGACGCCGCCGGCTACGGTCCACAAGGCCGGCAAGCGCGCCAGCGCCTGCGGATTCAGGCCCGGACTGCCCGCCGCCGGCGTCAGCCGGCTTTGGTGACGGCCTTGCGCCAGATCCAGCCCGCAGAGCCCGGTTTCGTCCAAGTCGGCCGCCACTTCGCGCACCATGCGGCCTAGACCCTGGCGCAGGCGGTCGGCGATGGCGTCTTGCAGTTGGATCAGCTGGGACATGATTTCCTCAATGATTCATCGGTTTATCGATAAGGCTATTGTCTCGCGCCCGCGGTTGTGGGCTTAGCTGAGCGATGTCAGTGGAATGGGCTAGCCGCAGGCGCGGCCGGGGAGGATCAGGCCTTGATGCAGGCCAAGAGGGCTATGTTGCGCGGGCGAGCTGCGCCGACCGAGCTGACGTAGTTGCTCAGCGCGCCCTTGACGCCGGTTACGTAGTGCATTTCCAGGCCTGGGTAGCCCGCCAGATCTGGAACATCCGCGCCGAAGGCGGCAGTGCCGGCGGCAGCCTGCCCTGCGCCCACATTGGTGCTGATGTTGTAGAGCTCGTTGTCGCTGAAGTACTCGTTGGCTGCGACCAGTGTGCCTTTCTGCGCACTGCCGAGCTTGCGAGCCAGATCCACGCCGCGCCCATCATCCCAGCCGCGGATGAACTCGCCACGCAGGTCGGGCAGTTGAAACAGCTCCGTGAGTTCAGGGCGAGAGGAGCCGGTCTGCTCGCTAGGCGGAGTGAACTCGACCAGATAGCGGCATTTCTTGGAGATCATCCAATCCTGGAAGTAGCCGCCGGCAGAGTCGGCGTAAACCGGGTCGTGACCATCTACTGAAAACACAATGGTGTTGTCCGGAATATTGACCTTCAGCTCAGTCTTCAAGCTCCACACCAGCTTGCCGTCGACAAAGAGTCGATAGGTCGCGCCGTCGTAACACAGCGCGATGTGGTACCAGCGGGTCTCGGGAAAAGTATTGGCCAGGCCCTGCACGCCTTCACAGATGAAACCGGAGCCTGGGCCGGCCAGCCAAACCATTGGTGCCTTGGTCTGCGAGTGGATACCTAGGCCGATCTCACCCCAAGGCGCCGAAGCGTTCATGCCGAAGATCCAATTGGGATGACCGGTGAACATCGGGTAATGCCAGCCTTCAATGGTGAAAGCATCCGGGTTGAACTTGCTTTGTACAGTGAAACGGGCGTAATTGCCCTTGGCCTTGGTTTGCAGACTGGTTTTACCGAATTTGCTTTGCTCGGAGCTCAGGCTCGCGGAGCCTACCAGCACCGCCTCTTTACCGCTGACCAGATCGATCAGTTTGTTGCGATCGTCAAACTTGAGCAGCGCTTGGATATCCGCGTCCATTTCCTTATTAGCGAACATGTCGCCAATGGCTTGGTACAAGGACGCGTACTGCTGTTTGGACACCAGCGTGCCATCCGCCTTGAGCCAGCCTGCCGGTGCTTCCTTTCGGGCGAAATACTGGATGGCGCCGCTCGGAACCGAAGCGCCCGAGTTTGCGCCGTCGTTGCAGCAGCCCTGATTCATTTCGATACGCACGGGGTTGGTTTCAGCTTGCCCCAGGACATTGACCTGGAATTGCGGTTTGATACAGACAGTCGTGTTCGACATCTGATTCTCCTTCTCTGGGTTAATTGAATACGTTGAAGAATCGGCATCGCGCCTTGGTGTTGTTACCGACTTGAAGCGCGTGGATGAGGATAGGAAAATGGCTTGGAATCGGCGTCGAAATGCTCGTGCCGCATTTGCGCCAAAGCTGTTTGCAAGCTCAGTGGATCAAGCGCTTGAGAAATTCCCCCAGCAGCGTCACAGCCAACGCGGACAAAGCGCCGGACATGGCGCCGCTGCGCGCGGCCTGCACTTCGACGTCTCGCAGGCGGCCATCCAGTTCTTCCAGTTTTTTGTCTTGTTTGGCGAGGTGCGCCACGATCATGTCGAGCTTGCCTTCTATGCGGCCCAGGGCCATCAGATTGTCATGTTCCACGTGAAACCCACCTTTCAGCCTTCGGCCAGTTGTTGGCAAATCACGCAGCGGGTGCAACTGGGCATGATTGCCCTGCGCGCGGACGAGATGGGGTCGCCGCAATCCTCGCAGTGGCTGTAGCCGGCCTGATCAAACTGTTGGTAATGACGGGCAATGGCTTGCTCGCGGAACTCGGTCTCCAGCTCGCTGGCCCGATCGAAAAAATCGCTCATGGTTGTGGTCCTTCGGAAGTAAACAGCCCGCCGAGCGCCGTCAGCCTTTGTTCCAGCTGTTGGCACCAGGCGCCGTAGTCGGCGGCGTGGGCCAGGAGGTCTGCTGCCGGTAACCCGGCCCCGGCGGCGGCGGCTTGATTGGGATTTGCAATAGAAACGGAGTCGGTTGCGGACATTGAGGGGGCGGAATAACCGAGGACTTGCCGGTAGAGGCGCAGGCTGTCAGGGCCAAGGCCGCCATAGCGGCCGCCATCCTGTTGCACGACATATTCGATCCTTTGTTTCTGGTCTTGCAGCCGCTGCTGCAGATCCTGTTGTTGACTCAGCAGGCGCGCTTCTTGCCGGCCCAGCAGTTCGCGCAAGCGTTGCTGCTGCTGCAAAGCGGCCTGCAATTGCCGTTGGGCGCGCTCGGCCTCGGCGGCCTGACGGCCTTGATCCGCCGCCCGCTGTTCGGCCAAGCGCGCGCGCCAGCCCTCCGCGCCGTGGCGCAGCCCCAGCGGATAGGCCAGGCACGCCGCCAACAACGGCGGCAGCAGCCAGCTTCCCAGCTTCAACCACGCGGGCACCGGGCCCATCAGCGGCCGCCTCGATCCCGCCAGGCGGCGATCAGACGCAAACCCGCGGAGTAGCCGCCGACAATGCCGAGATAAATCAGCCAGATATCCGCGGCCAAGGTGCCGCGCAGCCCTTCCACCACGAACAACAGCGTGGCGGCCGCGCAGGCGATGTTCGCCCACAGCCGGGAATGGCTCAGCCGGCGGCCGCCGGGCCGGGTCAGCAAATCGGACAGACGCATCATTTCTTCTCCTTGTCGAGGCTGGTCGAATTCAACTCAAAGTGGGGAAACTCGCGGAACGGCGCGTCGGCCCTGCCGTACCAGTTCAGGCCTAGCGCGGCGCCGATCTCGCCCATCACCTGCCAGTGCGGATGGTGGGCGTCCCAGACCGGCTTGCCGCCAATCAGCGGGACTACGTCGAAAGCTCGCGCCGCCGGACTGCCGTGCAACATGGCGTTGTGCGCGGACTGGCCCCCGCGGGCGTTGGTCACCTTCGGCCCAGGGCGGGAACGGCCCTGAGCGAACAAGGCGTCCTGTTCCGCGCCGGAACGCCAGGTGCAGGTGATCAAGGCCTCCACGCCGGCGTCGCGGCAGCGCCGTACAAACGCCTCGGCCAAGGGTTGCAACTGCGGATGCAGGTCGGAAATAGCTCTGCTGGCCATGAAGACTCCTTGTTGTTGACGAAACGTGGCACATTGGCCGGCCGTCATGCGCGGCGCGCGCGCAGCCCTGCCAGGCATGGACGGAACCGGCTAGAAACAAACAGGAGAAATCGGAAGAGAGGGAGAGGCGGCGTATAGCCTTAATGCAGATCTTGGCTGGGCGTTTTCAGCACGCGCCACACCATGCGGTCGCTCAGTTGGAAGCGGATGGCCAGCACGCTGACCGCCTCGTTGGCGCCCAGGCCTTGCTCCAGCAGTTGGTCGAAGTCATTCAACAACTGCTGATTGCGCGCCAGACGCAAGGCCTGGCTGCAACGCGGCACGTACAGGATGTCGCCGCCAAAGTGATGAGTCAGGCTGGCGGCGGCGTCTTCGCCTATCACTTCCACTAAAGCGGCAAAACGCAACTGACCCGCCTTGCTTTGGTTTTTGGAAATGGGCAAGGTAGTGCCGCCCAAGGCCTGCACCAGTTGCAAGGTGCGCGGCAAGCCGATCAGCTCAGCCACCAGGCGCATGGTTTCGGGCAGGGCCGGGGCGATATTGGCTACGGTCATCGCGGAGATCTCCTAGGAATCACGGGACAAAGACGATAAGTTCTAAATGAGTTATAATTAATCAAGGCCAAGCACGCCATTTGCATTTAGAACTGCCGTTCTAAACACGGGCAAGCCCATGAATTCTATTGAAATCGGATGTGTTGGCAGCCCCTGAGACACATGACTGGCTGAACCCCGGTTACTTTTGAACTTTTCTCGAATTCATAAGTGCTATTTTAGTTCAAAACATAAAACTGATCAATTAGTACGATGTCACTCCCTGTCCTTTTGTACAGGGCATTTGACCGGGCCGTGGCGCCGGCCTAGCACGCCAAATGGAGTTCTACATGGAAAAAAACTTGGAACAGAGTGACTTCAAACAGCGGCTGGAACTGCTGATTGGGGCGGAGAAGCCCTACGCCTGGGCTACCCGCATTGGAATCAACAAAGGTTCGTTCACCAATATGTGGTATCACGGCGGCGTGCCGCGCGCAGCCACCGCCAGCAAGATCGCGGAGGCTAGCGGGTGCAGGCTGGAGTGGCTTTTGCACGGTAGCGGCCCGCAGTACGACGCAGCCCCTCCGCCCGGCGCGTCCATCCGACTAGAACGAGATCCGGATTGTTTTGTACCGGACAACGTTCATGAAGAGTTCTGTTTTATCCCGCGCTATAACCTGAAAGCCTCGGCCGGCTTCGGTTCCAATGCCAGCGAAGAAGCGCCGATGTTCTATATGGCGTTCCGAAAATACTGGATCAAGAACCACCTGAACGCCTCCGCCCGGGATCTGGCGGTAATCAGCGTCAAGGGCGACAGCATGAGCGGCGTGCTGGAGGACCGCGACACCATCTTGGTCAACACCGCCGAACACTCTCCCGGCGAAGGGCTTTACGTGATCCGCATGGGCGACGACATCTTCGTCAAGCAGTTGCAACGTTTGCCAGGCGGCGCGGTGCAGGTTCGCAGCGCCAACCCCTTGTACGAGACCTTTACCGTGGACTTGCAGCGCAATACCGGCGAGTTCGAAGTCATCGGTCGCGTGGTCTGGTTTGGGCGGCAGATTGGCTAAGAGCCTGTTCAAAGTCTCGCGAGCAAGGGCGAGACAAGGCGAAAACCAGCGAAAAAGCGGAATGTACGAGTGGTACATGAGCATTTTGAGCTCGTTTTCAACGCCGTATCGCTGAAGCGCAGCAGACTTTGAACAGGTTCTAAGAACCGGTTTGCGCTTCGCTTAGCGTCACACGGTGAGCACCGCTCCGAAATGCGCGTGGGTTCCGCTGTCTCAATCGTTTTCGCCTGGTCCCGCTCTTGTTCGCGAGAGCGCAAACAGGTTCTGAGCCCGACGTTGCGGGTGTAAACTGCGGTTTTGCCGCACCGCATGAAACGGACACCACCATGATTCAACACATCGAAGCCAGCCTGGTCGAAGCTCAAACCGCCTTGGCCAATCTGCTGGCCAACCCGGAAGCGCTGGCCAGCATCGACGCGGCGGCGCAAACCCTCATCACCAGCCTTGCCGCGGGCGGACGCATTTTTTCCTGCGGCAACGGCGGGTCGATGTGCGACGCCATGCATTTCGCCGAAGAGTTGACCGGCCGCTACCGCAAGAACCGCCGCGGCATGGCCGCCGTCGCGATTTCCGACCCCAGCCACATGACTTGCGTGGCTAACGACTACGGCTACGAGTTCGTGTTTTCGCGCTATCTGGAAAGCCACGCTCGCGCCGGCGACGTACTGATCGGCATCAGCACCAGCGGCAACAGCCAGACCATCGTCAACGCCGCGCAGGTGGCGCGCGAAATGGGCGTCAAGGTGATTATCCTCACCGGCCGCGCCGGCACGCGGCTGGAGCCGCTGGCTGATGTTTACGTCAACACGCCAGGCGGCCTGTTTGCTGACCGGGTGCAGGAGTTGCACATCAAGGTGCTGCATATTCTGATCGAACTGGTGGAACGCCACTTCTGCCCGGAAAACTATTGAGTTTCCCCGCTCCGTCACGCTTGCCATTATGCTGACGGCACGCCCCGCGCCCTAAGCGACGCCTGTCAGTACAAAGGCATGCGCCGGCCGCAAAAAAACCGCCGCCCGGACTCTCCGGCGGCGGTTCCGCGTTACAACAGCCCACCGCGCTCCGCAAAGCGCGGCAAACATTGAATAGCTCAACGGTTGAGGAAGGCGCCGATGCGCTGATACACCTCGCGGCAAACCTCCGGCACGATGGCCTCCAGATTGAGAAAGGCGTGCACCATGCCTTCCAGGTGCAGGTGCTCCACCTCCACTTCCGCCGCGCGCAGCTTGTCCGCATAGAGAAACGCCTCGTCGCGCAGCGGGTCGAAGCCGGCCGACACCAGCAAGGTTGACGGCAGCTTGCGGCAGAACCCGCCATGCAGCGGCGAGGCCTGCAAGCGGTTCTCCGCGTGCTGGAAGTAGTTATCGAAATACCAGGCCACCCGCGCCTTGGTCAGCAAATAGCCTTCACCGTTCTCGTCCACCGACGGCTGGCTCAAGGTGTAGTCGACGCTGGGATAGATCAACACTTGGCGCTTGATCCGCAAGGATGCGTCGTACTGGCCCAAAGCGCTGAGGCTGGACGTCAGCGCGCCGCCGGCGGAGTCTCCGGCCAGGGACAGCTCGCGCGCATAGGGCAGACCGCGCGCGTCCAGCGCCTGCCACAAGCCCTTGGCCACGACGGCAGCGTCCTGCAAACCGGCCGGGTACGGGCTTTCCGGCGCCAAACGGTAGTCGGCGGCCACCACCACGTGCTGGCTGGCGGCGGCGAGCCGCCGGCAAATCGGATCGTAAACGCTGACGCTGCCCACCATGTGTCCGCCGCCATGGAAAAACGCCAGCACCGGCAGCGCGCGCTGCGGGTTCGGGTGGTAGATGCGCACCGGCACGGTGAAATCGCGCCCAGGCACCAGGTCGTCGTTGACCCAAACGATGTCCGGTCCCGACGTCACCATCTGTCTCGTCAGATTGGCCAGCGCTTCGCGCGCGCCGATCGGGGTCGCCTTGTAACCTTTGGCCACCAGTTCGGCCAGTTCTCGATTGTATGCTTCCAGCCAGACGGCCAGAGCGGGATCAAGCTGATGCATGCAAACTCCTATCGGCCCAGCCGTGACGGACGGCGCGCGGGCGCAAGCGAAAGAAAGAGGAATGCCCGGCATGGGCCGTTGCCGCGCCCGGCGCAGGCGATCGGTCCGTCTGGGGACTTGAGCAGCTTATACCATTGGTATTGCCGTGCAAGCGCGCCAGGAGGCTTGCCATGGCACTAGCGCCGGCCGGGCCGCGGGCGCCCCTTCAGCCGAACAAACGCTCCAGCAGGCTGGGTTTGCGTGTTTGCAACAACTGCTCGGCGCCCAACAGCAAATCGTCTATCAGCCCTGGGTCGCTACGCGGCTGGCGAGCCAGCGCCGGGTTGGAATGGCCTGACGGGGCCAGTTCCAGCAGCGGGCCGCGCCGCGTCAGCCTGTAGCCGCCGGCGCAGCTGGGGCAGAAGATCTCCTCGCCGTCGGCTGCCGCTCGCGGCACGGCGATGATGGGGCCGCAGCCCGCGCAGGATTGCAAGGGAATGCCCGGCTCGCTATGGCCGATGACGTGATCGAACCGGCCAGCCTCGCCCAACTGGATGAAACGTTCGCCCAGTTCGCGGTCGAATTGGGTGCCCAGATTCTCCCGTATGATGGCCAGCGCGCGTTCCTTGGGCATGCCCCGCCGATACGGCCGGGTGCTGGTCATCGCGTCGAAGGCGTCGGCGATGCCGACGATGCGCGCCGCCAGCGGTATCTCCTTGTCTCTCAATCCCTGCGGGTAACCGCGGCCGTCCGGCATTTCGTGGTGGCTCAGCACCGCGTCCAGCGCCAACTCAGCCAAAGGATGATCGCTCAGCAAGTCGGCGCCCACTCGAGGATGGGTCTTGATGACCTCGTATTCGGCGTCGCTCAACTTGTCCGGCTTGTTCAACACCGCGTCAGGCACGCCCACCTTGCCCAGGTCGTGCAAAAAGCCGCCCAGCGCAATGCGCTCCACCTCGGACTGCGGCAGGCCCAGCTTGTCGGCCAGCGCATAGCACAAGCGCGACACCCGCCATAAATGCCCGCCGGTATAAGCATCGCGCGCCTCCACCATCATCGCCATCGTGTACAGCGTTTTCAGAAGCTCCCGCGCTTGTCGCATCTTTCATCCCCGCATGCCGATGGAACCCGGCCGCTAGAGCGATATCTGCAAGCGCTCCCGCGGCGACTCAGGCCGAATGATTTCAATATGGCATATCAATGCGGCTTTGCTGCGCTGGCAGCAATACGACAGTCGAGCGCCCGGAAATAGAGCAATCATTCCATTTGCATGAAACTTTCATTTTTCTTGGCTAGCCTAGACGGCACGCGGATCGCGCGCCGCCAACGGCGCGGTCCATGCGTTCGCGCCGTCGCCTGACGGCGCCCCACACGAGGAGACAACAATGAAATCGCTGCTATTGCTGGGCCTTGCCCTGAGCCCGCTGAGCCACTCCGCCGCCGCCGAACCGGTTCAGCCCGACCCTCGCTACAGTCACGTGCTGTCTTCGTCCGGCCCGCTCAGCCGCGAACAGCTTTTGAAAACGGCCCCGCCGGCACCCATGAGCCGCGCCGCGCGCGGCGACGCCAATATCGAGCTGATGTCGGTGCCCGGCCCCTCCACCTATACCTATCTGCGCTGCTATTACCGCACCGGCGACGCCGCCAGACCCACCACCGACTACGTGTGGGGCCTGGACCCCAGCAGCGGCGACTACTACCGCTTGAACGGCTATTGGTGGTCCAGCAGCGCGCTGGACTGGAAGAACATGTACTACACCGACGTGGCGCAAAGCACGCTGCAGTCGGTTTGCCGCAGCACCTTGCAGAAAAAGGGCATTCAGCAGAATCCGGCGATGGTGTTCGCCGCGGACAACCAACTGTCGTTCAACTACACGGTATGGACCAACGACAAGGCCGGCCAGGGTTCCGGCATCAACAAGATCGTCGCCTTCGGCGATAGCCTGTCGGACAACCAAAACGTCTACAACGCCTCCATGTGGACGCTGCCCAACCGCAACAGCTGGTTCCTTGGCCACTTCAGCAACGGCCAGGTGTGGGTGGAATACCTGGCCGGCCGTCTGCAGTTGCCGGTGTACAACTGGGCGATAGGCGGCGCTGGCGTGGACACGCAAAAACTGGTGATTCCCGGCGTGCAACAGCAGGTGCAGTCGTGGAAAGACTACATGAAGCAGGCGCGAGACTACGATCCGGCCACGACGCTGTTCACCATGCTGATCGGCGGCAACGACTTCGTGAACTACAACAACTCGGTGGATAAAGTGATCAGCGGCCAGAGCCAGGCGCTGACCAGCCTGATAGACGCCGGCGCGCGCAACATTCTGGTGCTCAACCTGCCCGACGTATCACGGGCGCCAGTGTTCCAGTTCAAGTCCGGCGCGGCCCAGGTGGCCGTCCAGGTGCGCGACTACAACCAGCGTCTCAACGCCTTGGCCGCTCAGTTGCGTCTCAAATACGGCAGCGGCCTCAAGCTGAACGTGTTCGACAGCTACGCGCTGTTCAACAAGGTGCTGGGCAACCCCTCCGCCTATCAGTTCAACAACACCACCCAGTCTTGCCTCAACATCAACGCGGACTCCAGCACCAACTATCTGAACTCGCAGAGCCCGCGGGCCAACTGCGTGAATCCCGACAGCTTTGTGTTCTGGGATACCCTGCACCCCACCACTCGCACGCATAAGGTGCTGGCGGACGAGGTGTACGGCTTCATGAACGGCTCCGCCGGCTTGGCCGCCCTGCCGCGACGCTGAGACCGTTCAGTGCCTGCCGCGCTTTGTGAACCACTATACGGCCACCATCGCTTCGCGATGCGCCCTATGCGTATTCCGCTTTCCCTGCGGTTTCCGCCTTGTCTCGCTGTGGTTCGCGAAGCTTTGAGCAGGTACTAAAACCGCTTGAATCGAGCAGTGGCCAAGCCGCGCCACCAGACAGGCCGCCTGCGGGCGGCCTGTTGTTTTGCAAGGGCTTTTCCGGACACGCATTTGAGCGCGACGACGGCAGCGCATACAATGAAGGATTTTCCGGCGCGCCCGCCTCCGCGCAGCGAGCCGGCCCGGAACCGCAAGCGAAGGCCCCCGATGTCCTCCCTGACCCCATTGCTGCAAAGCGCCGAAGCCGCGCGCGCAGAACTGATCGCCCGGCTGCAAGCCGAAGACACCAATTGTTATCGTCTATTCCACGGCAGCGTGGAAGGCATGCCCGGCCTGACCGTAGACCGCTACGGCGAACAGTTGCTGGCCCAGACCTTCCACCAGCCGCTGAGCGAAGACGAGCTGGCGGCGGTCCGCGCCCATTACCAGGCCAGCCACCCCGGCTTGCCGCTGGTCTACAACGACCGCAGCGCCGGCAACTCCCGCATCGGCAACGCGCTGACGCTGGAACAGCAAGCCGAGGCCGAAGCCGACCACACCATTCGCGAACTAAGCGTCAACTACCACTACCGCGCTCGCCATAAAGGCCAGGACCCGTGGCTGTTCCTGGATTTGCGCGCCGCGCGCCGCCGCGTGATGGAGCTGGCGGCCGGCAAAAGCGTGCTGAATCTGTTCGCCTACACCTGCGGCGTCGGCGTAGCCGCGGCCAAGGCCGGCGCCAGCTTCGTGATGAACGTGGACTTCGCCGAATCCAGCCTCAGCGTGGGCCGCGCCAACGCCAAGCTCAATCTGCTGACCACCCGCCCACGCTGCGTGCAGAGCGATGTGTTCGCCGCCATCCGCCAGCTGTCCGGCATCGGCCAGCCCGAGCGCGTGCGCGGCAAGAAAATGCCGCCCTTCCCCAAACTGGAAGCGCGTCAGTTCGATCTGGTGTTTCTGGACCCGCCGCGCTACTCCAAGAGCCCCTTCGGCGTGGTGGACCTGATCAACGATTACCAGGCGCTGTTCAAACCGGCGCTGCTGACCACCGCGCCGGGCGGCACGCTGATTTGCTGCAACAACGTCGCGCAGGTGGACGGCGACGCCTGGCTGGATGCGCTCAAGCGCAGCGCGGCCAAGGCCGGCCGCGAAGTGCGCGCGGCGGAATGGATCATCCCGGACGCGGACTTTCCCAGCCCGGACGGCAAGCATCCCTTGAAGATTGTCGCGCTCAGCGTCTGATCTGTGCTCTTGACGGCTGCCGGTCTCGGCCGGATTGCCGCGGCCAGATCCAATCTCGCCAAACGCCCGCCTTGCGCGGGCGTTTTCGCATAAAAAGCCACAGCATTTAAGCTATATGGCATTTTTACTCACATCTTAAAATTACCGTTTATTTTCACCTGTAAATACTTAAAGATCCCGATACGGCGCCACGCCGAAACAGCCGCGCTAGACGGCATGCAACAGACAGCTTGACTCAAATCACGTATCGGGAAAGTCACTATGAAACTTCAACTGCTACGCGGCCTGCTGGCCGCCGCAGGCCTGTTCACCGCCTGCCAGGCTCACGCCCAGCTGGACCCGCAATTGGACTATCTGTCCCCAGGCGGGCCGCTCAGCGAAGCCCAGGTCAAGGCCGCTGCGGCCAAACCGGCCGTGGCACTGGGAGCCGCCACCTATACCTATCTGCGCTGCTATTACCGGCTGGACATGAGCCCCGCCAAGCCGCAAACCAGCTACCACTGGGCGCTGGACCCCAGCAGCGGCGACTACTACCGCGTCAACGGTTACTGGTGGTCCGGCAGCATCGTCGCGCTGAAGAATATGTTCTATGGCGATGTGGCTCAGGACACCCTGACCGCCGTCTGCCAGAAAACGCTGGCGGCCAAGGGAATCAACCGTCCGGTGGCGCTCTACGCCGCCGCCAACAACCAGATGTCCTACAACCACACTATCTGGAGCCAGGACAGCGCCAGCCAGCCGGCGCGCGTCAACAAGCTGATCGTGTTCGGCGACAGCCTGTCCGACACTCAGAACATGTACGGCGCGTCCCAATGGCGGCTGCCCAACGCCAAAAGCTGGTTCATCGGCCGCTTCAGCAATGATCGGGTGTGGGTGGAATATCTGGCCGAGCAGTTGAAGCTGCCGATCTACAATTGGGCGATTGGCGGCTCCGCCGGCGATCAGCACCTGGTGGTGCCAGGCCTGCTGCAGCAGGTGGAGTCGTGGTCGCAATACATGCAGAAAGCCGCCAATTACCGGCCGGAGAACACCCTGTTCACCATGTTGATCGGCGGCAACGACCTGCTCAACTACGGCCGCACCGTGGACCAGGTGATCGCGGACCAAGGCAAGGCGCTGGAACGCATCATCACCGCCGGCGCGCGCCACATCGTGGTGCTGAACCTGCCCAACCTGGCCCGCACTCCGGCGGCCCAGGCCAGCGGCAAGGCCGCCGCACTGGCGCCGCAGGTGCGCGACTACAACGCCAAACTGGCGCTGCTGGTGGCGCAATTGCAACAGAAATACGGCAGCACGCTGAAGCTGAACCTGTTCGACAGCAACGCCCTGTTCGACGACCTGCTCGACAACCCGGCCAAGTATCAGGTCGGCAATGCCACTCAGTCCTGCCTGGACATCGCCGGCAACGCCAGCCTGCCCTATATCTGGGAACAGAAACCGCGCGCGGAATGCGGCAATCCGGACGCCTTCGTGTTTTGGGACGTGCTGCACCCCACCACTCACACCCATAAGCTGTTGGGTGCCTACATCGCCAACTTCGTCAAGGCGGCGGATCCGGCGGTCTCCGCCACGGCGGCGCTGAAGACGCGCCGCTAGGCGAATCTGCCCCCAGGCCGCCGCCATCGCGCGGCGGCTTGGGGTAAGATGCCGGTTTTAGCCGGACATCCCGCCATGAACCAAGCTCCGCAAATTGTCCTCAAACCCTGCCCCAAATGCGGCGCGCCCGCACTGCTGGTCAAGGCGGGCTCCCGTCGCTTCTGGGTGCAATGCAGCCGCTACCCGGACAACGGCAATTGCAGCGCCATCGGCGCTCAGGCCGACAACAAAAAAGAAGCCGTCGCCAACTGGAACGCCTCCCGCTGAGCACGCATCATGAATCTCTCGCCCTATCTTCTGACGCCGCTGCTGCTGGTGTTGTCCAATGTGTTCATGACCTTCGCCTGGTACGCCCACTTGAAGGACATGTCGTCCAAACCCTGGTGGCTGGCGGCGCTGGCAAGTTGGGGTATCGCCTTGTTCGAGTATTTGCTGCAGGTGCCGGCCAACCGCGCCGGCTACGGCGTGATGACGCTGTCGCAGCTGAAGATCATTCAGGAAGTGATATCGCTGTCGGTATTCATACCGTTCGCGGTCTTTTACATGAACCAGCCTTTCCGCTGGGACTACGTATGGGCTGGGCTGTGTCTGGTGGGCGCGGTCTACTTCATGTTCCGCGGCTGAGCGCTTGTTCAAGGCGCTGCTGCGCTTGGTAAGGGTTGTACGGCGAGAACACGCTCGAAATGCCCGTATACCACTCGACCATTCCGCTTTTTCGCTCGTTTTCGCCTTGTCTCGCCCTTGCTCGCGAGACTTTGGAGCGGGCGCTAAAACCTGGCTACTGGTTGGCGCGCACCCAGCGGTGCCATTGGGAAAACAGCTCCGGATTCAGCGCGGCGATGGCGGAACGCTTCCAGATCACATCACTCCAGTAGTCGTCGCTGTTGAGGCTGGCGATCTGGCCGCCGGCCTCCTCCAGAATCACCGCTCCGGCGGCGTAATCCCACAAGCGCTGGCCGCCGTGCAGGTAAAGATCGTAGCGGCCGGCCGCCAGATAACACCAGTCAAGCGTGCTGGAGCCCAGATTGCGCAAGCTGCCGCACGGGCAGGTGCTGCCGATGCGCGCGGCCAGCTTGCCGGAGCGCAGATATTTGACCTCCACGCTGGCAATGGCGTCGCACATGGTGTTGACCACGGTTTTCAAGGGCAGCCGCTGGCCGTTCAGAAAGGCGCCCTCGCCGCGACTGGCGTAAAACATTTCCTGGGACACCGGGTTGTAGATCACGCCCAGCCGGCTTTTGCCGCCCACCATCAGGCCGACGGAAATAGCGAAATACGGCAGTCCGTTGACGAAGTTGGTGGTGCCGTCTATCGGGTCCACCACCCACAAGCCGTCCTGATTCTCCGCCCACAACCGGTCTTGCTCGGCCAATTCCATCTCCTCGCCCAATACCGGGTGAGGCAGAATGCGGGGCAAAGCGGCCTGCAAGGCTTGCTGGCAAGCCATATCGGCTTCGGTGAACAGCGTGCCGTCGTCCTTGCGGCTTTTGCCCACGTGCAAAAAGCGCGGCATCACCTCGTCGCGCGCCACTTCCCTGAGCACCTGCATCACCTGTTCCAGCACCTGCATTCGTTTTCCCCCAAGGCCGCTGCAATCCTATTTGCTGCAATCGCAGCAAACAAAGCAAAATACCGGTATCAACAGCGACTTTCAATACGTCATGCCCAGGTTTTACATTGACGCCGACCTCTGCGTCGGCCAAACGCTGGCCCTGCCAGACACGGTGGTGCGCCATGTGCAGGTGCTGCGGCTCAACGCCGGCGACGCCGTCACCCTGTTCAACGGCCGCGGCGGCGAGTACGCCGCCGTGCTGGACGCGGTGATGAAGCGCGACGCCCATTGCCGCATCGAAGGCTTCGACGACGTTTCACGTGAAACGCCTATTTGGCTGGGCCTGGCCCAAGCCATTTCCGGCGGCGACAAAATGGAGTTTACCTTGCAAAAGGGCGTGGAAATGGGCGTGTCCGCGTTTCAGCCCATCGCCGCGGAGCGCTCCATCGTCAAACTGTCCGGCGAGCGCGCCGACAAGCGCGTGGCGCGCTGGCAGGAAATCGTGATTTCCGCCTGCGAGCAAAGCGGTCGCAACGCCATTCCTGAAGTATTGCCCATTCTGTCGCTGGAGCAATGGCTGAAACAGGCGCCGAGCGCCGACGCGCGGCTGATCCTGTCCCCGGTGGGCAGTCAGCGCCTGGCCGACATCGCCGCCGAGCCTAAACGCGCCTGGCTGATGGCCGGCCCGGAGGGCGGTTACTCCGCCCGCGAAGAGGCCGCGGCGCTGGACGCAGGCTGGACGCCGCTGAAACTGGGGCCGCGCATCCTGCGCACCGAAACCGCGGCGCTGGCCGCGGTGGCGGCGATACAAACAGTGTGGGGGGATTACCGCTAGCCGGAGCGGCGCGGGGGCTAGGGCCCGCTATAGAAAGCGCAGCGGATCAATCTTCCACTTGTCCGGCGACTCGTGTTTGACAATGCGGTCGCCGCCGCCAAACCCCATGCCGCGGGACAAATCCACCATCTCCGGCGGAATGTAGACATTGCTCTTGGTGCTGAAAAACACCTTCACCTTGGGCGAGATCAGGTTGCTTTCGTTCTGCTCCACCACCACGCCCAGGCGGCCGCTCTCCAGCCGCACCAGGGTGCCGATAGGATAAATGCCTATGCTGCGCATGAACGCCTGCACCAACTGCGGATTGAAGTGGAACTTGGACCACTCGTAGATCTTGCGCAGGGCGTCGGTGGGCGCCATGCCCTTGTGGTAGCAGCGGTCCGAAGTCAGCGCGTCGTATACGTCGACGATAGCCGCCATCTGTCCCAGCTGTGAAATCTCCTCTCCCTTGAGGCCCGCCGGATAGCCGCTGCCGTCGTGACGCTCATGGTGCTGCGCCGCCACCAGCACCGCGGTTTCGGAAATACCCGTGGTTTGCAGCAGAATCTGCTTGCTCTCCACCACATGGCACTTCATCACCACGAACTCCTGCTCGGTCAGTTTGCCCGGCTTGTTGAGAATGCGGTCCGGAATCTTCATCTTGCCGATATCGTGCAGCATGCCGCCGATGCCGGCGTGATGAATCACCTCCTTGCTCATTCCCATTGCGTTGCAAAAACTGACCATCAACGCGCCAACGCTGACCGAATGCTGGAAAGTGTAATTGTCCTTGTCCTTGATGCGGCACAGCGACAGCAGCGCGCCGCCGTTGCGGAGAATGGACGAAGTCATCTTGGTCACCGACGGCTCCACCATTTCCAATTCCACCTGTTTGCCCAGACGCACGTCTTTGAGAATGCCCTGGATGATCTGGTTGGCTTCGCTGTGGATCAGTTGAGCGCGGCCAAACTCGGAGCCAGCCTCCACCTGCGGCTCCAGAATGGTCTCGTTGCTGCCGAATTCGCGGATCTGCTCCTCCAACAGCTTTTTCACTTCGGTGGCGCTGGGCGCGGAGGGCAAATCCATTCCCTTGCGCGTGTCGATGTACACCTCGTGAATGCCGGAATCGGCAATCTTACGGATTTCTTCCTCATCCTTGATCAGGAAACGCTTAAGCAAAAAGGGGTGCGACATCCAATCGCAGTTCAGATCGTGGATGTACATGCCCACCTTGAGATCGGCCACTTCTATGCACTTGATCATTCTGTGCTCTTTATCCCGCCGCGCGTCTGTGCCGCCGGCCGCGCGCATGCGTCTCCGCCACCCTGTCACCGGGACCCCGCCGGCCGCAATCGCCGGCGCAAATGGACCTGCCCGCCCAGTGCCGCCCGGGCGCGCCTTCTTTCAGCATCAACTCCGCTATCGGCATTTGCAAGGTATTCCATTAGCCCGGCGGCTAAACAAGCGGTGCACAATGACATGCGAATTCGACGTCAAACTCGCGCAAAGCCTGCTAGATAACGCAATGCGCCGCCGCTTGTCACGCTGCTGTAAATATTGCCGCCGCGGCCGTTGTGGCGCGGTTCCCACGTTCCGCCGAGCAACGTCCGCCTTTTAGCGCGTCGGCATGGACCGGTGCGGGCTTATCGCTTTAATGTCTATAAATAAGGGCAAGACACCGAACCTCGCCTCCGCTCGCGCGCGGCCGCGGCAAGCCGCCATATAACAAGCTTCGCAAGCTACTGGGGAAAGAAGAATGGAACAGCAGAAATGGGGCCGCCTGAGCACCCGCATCATTCTGGTGGCCGCCGCCGCCATCGCCGTCGGCTTCGCCGTCATGATCGGCCTGATCGCCTGGCAAAGCTACCGCTCGGCGGTGGAGCAAGGCTACAAACTGGCCTCTGAGCAAGCCAGCAGCTACGCCAAGGACGCGGAAAGCGATTTTGCCCGCAACTTCACCCTGCCGCGCCACCTAGCCGACGCGGTATTGGGCATACAACGCGTCGCGCATCCGGACCGCAAACACACCGACAACACCATCCAGCAGATGCTGGACAACGCGCCTCAGTCGGTGGGCCTGTGGATGCTATGGGAGCCGAACGCCTTCGACGGCAACGACAACAGTTTCCGCATGGACTGGCCTCGCCACGACCCCACCGGCCGCTATCAGCCCTACATCACCAAGAACGACAAGGGCAAAGCGCAAATGGACGTGATGATGTCGGCGGACCGCGTCAAGGAATTCCCCAAGTTCAAGGATCACCCGGAAAGCTATCAGCCCGACTACGAAAAACCGGGCTGGGGCGATTTCTACTACGTGCCCAAGCAACGCGGCCGCGACACCATCACCGAGCCCTACCCCTACGAGGTGCAGAACCGCAAGATCCTGGAAAGCTCGCTGGCCGTGGTGATCAAAGACGCCGCGGGCAAAATGCTGGGGGTCTCAGCCACCGACATCGCGCTGGACGACCTGCAAAAGAAATTCGGCCAGATCCGGTTATATGAAACCGGCTATGTCAGCATGCTGTCCGAAGGCGGCCTCTACGTAGTCAATCCAGAGGCCAGCCTGCTGGGCAAACCCGCGCCCAAGGACAGCCCGCTGACGCCCTATCTGGGCAAGATCAAGCAAGGCGAGGACTTCGTTTACGAGGCAGGCGGCTTCACCCACTTCTTCCACCCTGTGAAAGTAGCCAATACCGGCCAGTTCTGGACGCTGGGCGTCAGCATACCCACCGCGGCCATCACCGCCGACGCGAAGCGGCAAAGCCTGACCGCGGTGCTGATTGGCGCGGTGGCGCTGGCGCTGATTCTGCTGGTACTGGCCGGCGTGGTGCGCGCGCTGACCCGGCCGCTGAACCATCTGGCCGCCACCATGGAGCAACTGGCCTCCGGCAAAGGCGACCTGACCATCCGCATCCCGATCAGCAACCGCGACGAAATCGGCCGCACCGCGGACGCCTTCAACCGATTTATCGCCAGCCTTCGCGATATGTTCGTGGAGGTGCGCGAACAGAGCCAGGCGGTCACCGCGGCGGCGGTCTCCTTGCAAGAGTCCGCTCGCCAGGTGGAAAGCGCCTCCGCTTCGCAATCGGACGCCGCCAGCGCCACCGCCGCCGGCGTGGAGGAAGTCACCGTCAGCGTGCAGCACATCGCCAACACCGCGCAGCTGGCGGAGAGCACCGCGAGGGAAACCGGCAGACTGACCGAGCAGAGCGTTTCCACCGTCAACCAGGTCACCGCCGAAATCCGCCGCATGACCGACAATATGCACGCGCTGGCGGATCGGGTGAATGTCCTGGGCGCGCGCTCAACCGAGGTCAGCACCATCGTCAACGTGATCAAGGACATCGCGGACCAAACCAATCTGCTGGCGCTGAACGCGGCGATCGAAGCCGCGCGCGCCGGCGAGATGGGCCGCGGTTTCGCCGTGGTGGCGGACGAGGTGCGCAACCTGGCCGGCCGGACCGCCGAGGCCACGGTGGAGATCAGCCGCATCGTCAACGCCATCGGCCAGGAAACCCGCGACGCCGTCAGCGACGTGCAAAAGAGCAGCCAGTTGGTGGGCAACAGCGTCGCCATCGCCGAAGACGCCAACCAGGCGATGCAAACCGTGCTGGATCGCAGCCACGGCCTGGTGGGCAGCATCGTCGACATCGCCTCTTCCACTCGCGAGCAGTCCGCGGCCAGCCTGGAGATCGCTCAGAACGTGGAGCGCATCAGCAGCATGGCGCAGAGCAATAGCGACGTGGTGCGCCAAGTGGCCGCCTCGGTCAGCCATCTACGCGAACTGTCGGCGCGGCTGGAAGCGCTGGTGGGCGATTTCCGTACCTGAACCGCCAAACAATGAAAGGACAGCCCTGATGACGGCAATCGACTGGTGGCCGTTTGTCGCCGCCTCGCTGCTGTTGGTGGTCACGCCGGGCGCCGGCACGCTGTCCATCCTCGGCGCGCTCAGCGGCGGCGGGCTGCGCGCCGGCTACGCGGCCCAGGCCGGTTTGCTGGCCGGCGATCTGATCCTGATCGCGCTGGCCGGCGGCGGCGTGGCGGCGCTGCTGGCCGCCCACCCCGGCTGGTTTGAACTGCTGCGCTACGCCGGCGCGTTCTATCTGGCCTGGCTGGGCGCGAACTTGCTGTTCCGCCGCAACGGCGGAGCCGCGGCCGTGACCGCGCCGGCGCAACACAGCGCCGGCGCCTGCTTCCGCCGCTCGCTGTTGATCACCCTGGCCAACCCCAAAGCCATCCTGTTTTTCATGGCCTTCTTCCCGCAATTCCTGGAAGCCGGCCGCGCCGGCCCGGCCGGCTTCGCGCAGCTGGCCGCGGTATTCTGCCTGATCAATATGCTCTACCTGGCGCTGCTGGTATGGCTTGCCGGCCGCCTGCGCCGCCGCGCCTTCGCTCCCGGCGCTCGCCTGCTGCTCAACCGCCTGCTGGGCGTCTGCTTTCTCAGCCTGGGGATCAAATACGCGCTGCGCTGAGGCGCTGTTCATAGCCTGCTGCGCAGGTGGAAGTGTCCTTTTTCTGCCATCAATTTTGATAAATGCGACACGGGTCTTACCGTCGTGTAGGAATTGGGATTACAATCCCGCAATTTTGTTCGGACCACAGGCAATGACCCACGCAAAAACGCTTCCCGCACGACGCACCGCCCGCCACGGCGGCGACCTGGCGTTGGCGCGAGCCGTTGCCGTTCCCGAACCCCGACGCAGTAATAAAACAAGCTCCTGATTCCAGGGGCTTTTTTTTTACCCGCGACTCATAAAGCCAATATTGAAAGGACGCGACCATGGCCAACCCCCTCTACCGCAAACACATCATTTCCATACCGGACTTCAGCCGCGAGGAACTGGAGCTGGTGGTGGCCACGGCAGCCCGCCTGAAACAACAGCCTCGCAACGACCTGCTGAAAGACAAGCTGGTGGGGAGCTGTTTCTTCGAGCCCTCCACCCGCACCCGTCTGTCCTTCGAGACCGCGGTGCAGCGGCTGGGCGGCAGCATCATCGGCTTCGCCGACGGGGGCAACACCAGCGCCAAGAAAGGCGAAACCCTGGCGGACTCCATCAAGATCATCGGCTCCTACACCGACGCGGTGGTGATGCGTCATCCCAAGGAAGGCGCGGCGCGCCTGGCCAGCGAGTTCTCCGCCGTGCCCATCATCAACGGCGGCGACGGCTCCAACCAGCACCCAACCCAGACCCTGCTGGACCTGTTCACTATTCGGGAAACCCAGGGCACGCTGGAAAACCTGACCGTGGCCTTCGTCGGCGACCTCAAGTACGGCCGTACCGTGCACTCGCTGACCCAGGCGCTGTCGCTGTTCGGCGCCCGTTTCTACTTTGTGGCGCCGGAGCAACTGGCGATGCCGGACTACATCTGCGAGGAGCTGGACGAAAAAGGCATCCAGTACACCGTGGTCGGCAGCTTGGACGACGTGATTCCGCAAGTGGATGTGCTGTACATGACCCGCGTGCAACGCGAGCGTTTCGACGAGGCCGAGTTCAAGAAGATTCAGGGCAAGTTCGTGCTGCGCGCGGACATGCTGCACAACGCCCGCAGCAATATGAAGATTCTGCACCCGCTGCCGCGCGTCGACGAGATCGAAACCAGCGTGGACGCCACGCCGCACGCTTATTACTTCGAACAAGCCAAGAACGGGGTCTATGCGCGCCAGGCGCTGCTGTCGCTGGTGTTGAACGAGACCGTCTGATTCAGGAAAAGGAAACCATCATGCAATATACCCGCACCGTAGAAGCGCTGAAGCAAGGCACCGTCATCGACCACATCCCGGCCGGCCAGGGGCTGGTCATCCTGCGCCTGTTCAAACTCAGCGAAACCGGAGAGCGCGTCACCGTGGGGCTGAACCTTTCCAGCCGTCACATGGGCGCCAAGGACATCATCAAGGTGGAGAACATCGCGCTGTCGGAGGAACAGGCCAACGAGCTGGCGCTGTTCGCGCCGCAGGCCACCGTTAACGTGATCGACAACTTCGAGGTGGTCAAAAAACACAAGCTGGCGCTGCCGGACACCATCGAAGGCATCTTCTCCTGCCCCAACTCCAACTGCATCTCGCACAACGAGCCGGTGACCAGCTTTTTCTACGTTAAACCCCAGGCGCGCGACACAAAAATGAAATGCAAGTATTGCGAAAAGGTGTTCAGTAGGGATATCGTTGCAGAGGTGCGCTAAGTCGTACAAGGGTGAATAGAGAAATATCAAGAAAACACTGCGTTCGACAGTGGTAAAAAGCACGAGCAAGCGCCGCAGTCATCTGCGGCGCTTCTCATTTCAGGCTCACGACGCAGACGGCCCCTCGCTGGCGCCGTCGATAAAGCGCTGCAGAAACACCAGGTCCAGCCAGCGGCCAAACTTGAATCCCACCTGCGGCAGCATGCCCACCTGCTGGAAACCCAATTTCTCATGGAAGCGGATAGAACCCGCGTTGGCGGCGTCCACCGCGCCTATCATGGTGTGCTTGCCCAGCACCTTGGCGCGCGGAAACAAGGCTTGCACCAAGGCGGTGCCAATACCCTTGCCGCGCGCGTCGGCGGACAGGTGCACGCTGTGCTCCACGGTAAAGCGGTAGCCCGGCTTGACGCGGAAATCGCCAAAGCTGGAGAAACCCAGGATCTTGCCGTCCTCCTCCGCCAGCAGCACCGGATAGCCGGCCGCGGCGCGGTCCTGGAACCAGACGGCAAACTCGCCGGCGGACAGGGGATCGTCGTTGTAGATGGCGGTGGTGGTGGCGATAACCTCGTTGTAGATGTCGAGTATCGCCGCCAGGTCTTCCAGCGTGGCGTCGCGGATAATCATGTTCTGTCCCTTGCTGATGTGGCTTGTTGTGTGGATCGCGGGCGCGGACGCCGGCGCGTATCCTTAGAGTCTGTTCATCATCTGCTGCGCTTCGTGAGGCGTGACACGGTGAGTACCGCTTCGAAATGCTCATGTACCACTTGACCATTCCGCTTGCTCAGCGGTTTTCGCCTTGTCTCGCTCTTGCTCGCTAGATTTTGAACAGGCTCTTAGAAATGCAAACAGTGTACCAGCCGTCGGTTCAGCCGGCAGCCGTCGGCTTTTTGCGCGGGCTGCGCTTCTTGCGCGCCGGCGTCTCCGGCGGCGGATCCGCCGCGGGCGGCGTTGCCGTGGACGCCGCCAAGGGGGATTCGCCGTCGTGCTTGAGCCGGATTTCGCAATGCAGTTTGGAGCCGTTTCGGCTTTCCTGCACCGTCAGGAAGTCCAGCTTCTTCACCATCTGCGATAACCGGGAATGGCCGTAGACCCTCGGGTCGAACGAGGGATCGTTCTTGGCCAGATAGGTGCCCACCACCGACAGCTCCGCCCAGCCGCTGTCGCGGGACACGGCCTCGATCGCATTGGTGAACATGTCCTGCAGCGGGTGGCGCTCCTTCTCCGGCTGCGGCTTGGCTCGGCTGCGCGCGCTGCGCGTCTTGGGCTTGTCGGCCGCGATCTTGGCCACCGCCGGTTCCGGTCGCAAAATCTCGGTGAACACGAATTTGTCGCAAGCGGCGATGAAGGGCCGCGGCGTCTTGGATTGCTCGCCCAGGCCGATCACCATCAACCCGGATTCGCGCAGCCGGGTCGCCAGGCGGGTAAAGTCGCTGTCCGAGGACACCAGGCAGAAACCGTCGAAATTGCCGGTGTAGAGCAGGTCCATCGCATCGATGATCAGCGCGGAGTCGGTGGAATTCTTGCCCTTGGTGTAGGCGAACTGCTGAATCGGCGAAATCGCGTACTGGTGCAGCACTTCCTTCCAGCCCTTCAATTGGCTGGTGGTCCAGTCGCCGTAAGCGCGCTTGACCACGGCGGTGCCGTACTTGGCCACCTCGGCCAGCAACTCGGCGATCAGCGCCGACTGCGCGTTGTCCGCATCGATCAATACCGCCAGTTTGCGATTTTCCATGCTTGGTTTCCGTAAAACGATTGAGTCATGCTAAAACCGGCCGCCGCGGCTGTCAAAACCGGCGGCCGGACGCCGCTACGGCGGCGAGGCGCGCAATGTCTGCTCCACGATGGCGGCAATCCGCCCCTCGCGCTTCATCTGCTCCAAGACGGCGTTCAGTTGCCGGATGAAATCGTCCAGATAGGGAAAATGCTGTTGACCGCGCTTGGCGAAACCGACATAGGCCTGCTCGCCGTTCAGACTGGCCGCCGCCGCCAGTCCGCCGCGTTGCTCCGCGCTGATCACGCCTCGCCGCTGAAGCCGATCCAGCACGTAGAGAATGGACAGCTTGTCGTTCAAATAACAATCAATGCGGCCATTGACCAGCTTCAGCAGATTGCCCTGAGTGTCCGGCGCCTCGTCCAAATGAATCTCGCCGCGCTGCACCGCCAGCCAGAATGCCTTGCCGCCGGGGCGGAAACCCGCGTTGTTGCCAAAGCGCAGGCCCAGGAAATCCGCCGGCCAATGCGGCCGCGGCACCCGCATGATGTCCGCCCGGCAATACACCGCCAGTTGCTCCTGCCAGAACGGCGTCGAATAGCCCATGTAGTCGCGCTCCGGACGGTAGTACGGCGGAGACAACGCCGGCGCGCGGCCGGCCTCCAGTTCGGAGAGGCCGCGCTTCCACGGCACAGGCCGCAGCTCAATGCGATAGCCGGACAAGCGCTGCGACGCCTCGCGCAACACTTCGTTGTAAACGCCCTCTGCCCGTCCGTCCTTCTCATAGGAATACGGCGGATAACCGTTGTCGACCAAAACCACCACCTGGCGCGGCGGCGCTGCCGCAATGCCCTGCGCCAGCCCGGCCAACAGCAGCCACAACAAGCCCGATCTGATCATTTGAATGACATAATCCGTGTCGATAAACACGTTATAGCCGCTACGCGCGCCAAGGAGATGGGCTGGCCGCTAAACGACCCGGAACCGCGCGCGGCAAACAAAAAGCCGCCCAGCGGGCGGCTTTGACGGCGAAGCGCGGATGCGCTTACTTTTTGGCGATGCTCTTGCCGAAGCTTTCCGCGGCGGCGCGCATCTTGGGCAACAGCACCGGCTCGGCGGCCTTCAAGGTGTCGCCGGCGATGGTGTTGATGATCTGCGGCTGCTGTTTCAGCAGTTTCTGACCCGCTGCGGTCTTGTAGAAAGCATTGATCTGCT
This sequence comes from Chromobacterium sp. W521, assembly GCF_052805975.1. Lineage (NCBI taxonomy): Bacteria > Pseudomonadati > Pseudomonadota > Betaproteobacteria > Neisseriales > Chromobacteriaceae > Chromobacterium > Chromobacterium sp. W521. The sequence goes on along the minus strand of NZ_JBRBAF010000007.1, from coordinate 200,594 downwards.
TGAGTTCGTCGGCGCTGAACTGGGCGCTGTAAGCCTTGGCCACAGTCTGCTCGAACTGCTGCTTGGCAGTGCTGGAGCCAAAGTAATCGCTGGCCAGCTTGTGCACGTTCTCGCCGTAGGTCTTGAAGCCTTCCTGCGCCTTCTTCTGCTGAGCTTCGCTCAGCTTGATCTTGTTCTTGACGAAGTATTCCTGCAGCAGCGGCATCGCGCTGGCGGTGGTGCGCTGCGCCAGTTCCGGCAGCATATTGTTCAGGTTCAGCGTGGCGGACAACTCTTTGACGGCGGCGTCCTGGGCGGCGTCGGCGTGCGCCAGCAGCGGCAAAGTCAGCGCCAGGGCGGCCAGGCCGGCTTTGAGCGGGCGTGATGCGAACATGTGGAATCCTTTGGCTTTGAGTTGGAAACAGCTGGCGTCGGCCAGGCCGACGCGAAAACACCGGCAGTGTGACACCGCCGCCGCCGCAGGTCAAAAAAGACGGGGGGCCTGCGCCTAGCGCGCCGCGGCGGGGGCCGGCGGCAACTGGCTCTGCCAGCCCTGGTAAGCGCCGATATTGGCGCGAGTGATCAGCTGCACCGGCACTAACACCAAGCTTGGCTTGGCGTTGGGCTTATCCAGCAATTGGCGGCCCAGCTTCACCGCCTCCGCGCCGATGGCGTACGGAGCTTGGCTGACGGAGGCCACAATCTGATTCTGCGCTCGCAACGCCTTTTCGATATCCGGCGAGCCGTCCACCCCAGCCACCATCACCTCCTTGCGGCCGGCTTCCCGCGCGGCCTGCTCCGCCCCCAGCGCCTGGCGGTCGTTGCAGGAGAACACGCCGTTGATCATAGGGTAGCGCCGCAGATGCCGCTCCATCAGCCGCTTGCCGCCCCAGCTGGACGCCATGCCGCTCTCTTGATGGCTGAGCAAGCGGATTTTGGGAAATGCGGCCAAGCTGCGGCGACAACCGGCCACCCGGTCCCAGACAGACGACACCGGCGGACCGTTCTGAATCACCATCGTCCCATGACCGTGCATCTGCTCCGCCAGATAACGGCAGGCCAGCGCGCCAGCCTGAACATTGTCCGATTTGACCGTGCCGTCGACGCCGGGCGCATCCACGTCCACCGCCACCACTCGCACCCCGGCCTGGTGCGCGATACGCACCAGCGGCGCCACCGCCTTGCTGTCCGCGGCCACCAGCAGAATCAGCTCCACCTGCTGACGCAGCAGTTGCCGCACCTGTTCTTCCTGCCGCTCCAGGCTGAAATTGGCGGACAGGGTGGTGACTTGCGCATTGGGATTGGCCGCGCGCGCCTCGTTCAGCGCGCCGCGCGCCACGAGCTGATAGAAGGGGTTGTCCAGCGCTCCCACGGACACGCCGATGCGGCTCAAGGGGGCGGCGTAAACGGCTCCAGCCAGCGACAGCCAACAACAGGCGAAGAATCGGCTCGGCATCATGGCCACTCAAGAGAGGGTTGAAATACATGCCATCCCAGTTTAGACCACCTGGCTTGAAGCGAAACTACGCCGAACAATGGTTTGGGAGCCACAATGCCCCCGGCGACGCCAGCGGCCTGCGGGCCTGATCAAGACCCGGCGCGCCGCGTGGCGCAACGCGCGGCAGATGGAGACTCAGGCCGCCTGGCTCAAGCTGGCCCGCACCCTTTGCGCCAGCAGCTCCAGTTGCAGCCAGCCGTCTTCCCATTGGCAGTGGCCGGACTCCACATTGATGTGGCCGGCCTGCCGCAGCCAAGCGATGGGCGTGCGCCAGTAGCCCGCCAGCCGAGCCGCGCGCGGGGTCTTGCAGAACGGATCGTTGCTGCTCGCCACCATCCTGGCCGGAAACGGCAAGGGCTGCCGCGGCGTCGGCGCGAACCCCATGAGCTCGCGCGGCACAAAGGGCCGCTCCACATCCGCCGGCGCCACCAATAAAGCGCCAGCGATTCGCCGCGGATGGCGCTGCGCGTAATGCGCCACCGCTACGCAGCCCAGGCTGTGGGCAACGACGATGGCTGGCTTTCGCGTCCTCTCAAGCGCCTGATCCAGGCCCTGCAGCCAGTCGTCCAGCCGCGGCGCGTCCCAATCGCTTACCTCCACCCGCTCGGCTTTCAAACGCCGCTGCCAGTGGCTTTGCCAATGCCGCGGGCCGGAGTTGTGCCAGCCAGGCTGAATGATCAAGTCGAAATCCGCCAGCGAAGGTTCCATCGCTCAGCTCCTCAAAGGTTGATCTCGCACTGTAGAATGACTTTTATATTCTTGGAAATGATATTGAACGAAAAACTTATTCCCCATACCTCTAAAGCAGTACTGTCACCGCATAGATTTATTTGGAATTTAAAGATAAAAAACAATCACTTCTGGCTCTAAAACATTTCTGATTAGATGCAATCATCGCTTGCACTCTCAGGAAATCGCCATGCCACGACTCACCTTCCGCCATGCCCTGCTGTCCCTCGCCTTGTTCAGCGGCGCCGCGCCGCTGCTGGCCTCGGAGCTGCTCAACGTCTCGTACGACCCCACCCGCGAGCTATACCAAGACGTCAACAAGGCCTTTGCCGAGCAATGGAAAAAACAGGGCGGCGACGTCGTCATCAAGCAATCGCACGGCGGCTCGGGCAAACAATCGCTGGCCATCCAGCATGGCCTGGAGGCCGATGTGGCCACGCTGGCGCTGGCCTACGACATCGATGTGCTGGCGGATCAGGGCCTGCTGCCCAAGAACTGGCAAAGCCGCTTGCCGGACAATAGCTCGCCCTATACCTCCACCATCGTGTTTCTGGTGCGCAAGGGCAACCCCAAGGGCATCCGCGATTGGGGCGACCTGATCAAGCCCGGCGTCCAGGTCATCACTCCCAACCCCAAAACCTCCGGCGGCGCGCGCTGGAACTATCTGGCGGCCTGGGGTTACGCGCTGAAACAGCCCGGCGGCAACGAGGCCAAGGCCCGCGCCTACGTCGGCGAACTATACAAGCACGTGCCAGTGCTCGACACTGGAGCGCGCGGCGCGACGCTGACCTTCGCACAACGCGGACAGGGCGATGTGCTGCTGGCTTGGGAGAACGAGGCGGTGCTGGCAGTGAAAGAGCTGGGACCGGATAAGTTCGACATTGTCACCCCCTCATTGTCCATCCTGGCGGAACCGCCGGTGGCGGTGGTGGATAAGGTGGCCGACAAGAAGGGCAACCGCAAGCTGGCCGAGGCTTATCTGAAGTTCCTGTATACCCCTCAGGGCCAGACCATCGCGGCGCAGAACTACTACCGCCCGCGTGACGCCAAGATTGCGGCGCAATACGCCGGCCAATTCCCCAAGGTCAAGCTGTTCACGCTGCAAGAGACTTTCGGCGACTGGCGCAGCACCCAACGCAAGCACTTCGCCGATGGCGGCGTGTTCGATCAACTAGTGGCCAAGAAATAAACACCGCCCCGTAGAACCTGCTCAAGGTCTCGCGCGTCAGAGCGAGACAAGGCGAAAACGGCTGATGAAGCGAAATGTGCATTCGGTACATGAGCATTTCGAAGCCGTACTCACCGTGTAACGTCCCACAACGCGCAGTAGATCGTAAACAGGTTCTGACATGCGAACAGCCCGGCTAGCCGGGCTGTTGTTCATCCCGCGACAAGAACTCAGGCCTGCTGACTTTCGCGCCAGGTCAACCACACCCTCATGTCGAACTCCAACTGGTGATAGTCCGGCTCCATATGACAACACAGCTGATAGAAAGCCTTGTTGTGATCCTTCTCCTTCAGATGGGCCAGCTCGTGCACCACAATCATGCGCAGGAACGGCAAGGGAGCGTCGCGAAACAGCGCGGCGATACGGATCTCGTTCTTGGTCTTCAGCTTGCCGCCCTGCACCCGCGACACGAAGGTATTGGTGCCCAGCGTGCCCTTGACCGGGTGCTGCTGACTGTCGTAGCTCACTTTGGCCGGCAAGGCGGCGTTTTTCAGATAACGCTGCTTGATCTCGGACACATACTGGTACAACGCCTTGTCCGTCTGCACATCGTGGCTGTCCGGGTACTTGCGCGCCAACCAGACGCCAAGCTGCCCGGCGTCCAGCAGCGCCTGAACCTGGCCTAGCAAGGCGGAGGGATAGTGTTGCAAATAGTTGAGAGTAGACATCGCCACATTGTAAAACGACTGCGCGGCCCGGTGTTGTCGCGACGCAAACCGTTACAGCAACAAACAGGACGGATCATCCCACTGATAGCTGAGCGCCAGCGCGCGCCGGCCCCCGGCGGTGTCCACCTCGCAGGGCGCGGACTCCACGCCGCCCAGTGCCTGGTAAAAGGAGCGGCCGTCCCGATTTGCTTGGTAAGCCCACAAGAACAAGGGCCGGCCCGGCGCAACGCGCAAGGCTTCCGCCGCCGCCGCCGCCATCAAGGCGCGCCCGATGCCGCGCCCCTGCTGCCCGGCCTGCACATGCAGATTGTCCAGATAAACGCCCCGCTCCGGCGCCTCGTCCGGCAATAGGCAAACGAAGCCCACCGGCTCTCCCTGCCACAGCGCCAGCTGTACCCAGGGCGGACGCGCGGCAGCGAAACGCCGCTGCCACACAAGCAGGCGCTCGTCCCAAGCGCAGAGGTCCAGATACTCATCCGACAGGATGCCGCGGTAATGCCGCCGCCAGCTGGCGACGTGCAGCGCGGTGATCCGCTCCACATCCCCAGCATCCGCCGCGCGCAGCAATAGGTTATTGGTCATCTTCGCTCCTCCTAGTCGCGGTGGTTCCACGCCAGCGGCCAAACTGGTTCTGGCCAAGGCCGCCGGCAATCAAGACAATGCCGATTCCCCCACCTTACTCCAGGAAGGTCTTGCATGCATGTCGTGATTTTCCGCGCGGCCACGCGGCAACTGGATGACGAATACTTCGCCGTGGCGCGGCAAATGCGCCAGCTGGCGCTGGAACGCTTCGGCTGTCTTGCCTTTGTTTCCGCCTCTGAGGACGGCCAAGAGATCGCTCTATCCTACTGGCCTGACGCCGAGAGCATCCGCGCGTGGAAAGCCCACGCCGACCATATGCTGGCGCAGCAGCTGGGGCGCGAACGTTGGTATCGCCAGTATCGGGTGGAAGTGGCGCGCATCGAACGCAGCTATGAATGGGAGCCGACGCCATGATGTATACGCCAGACGCTTTCTCGGGCCGCCCGGCCGCGCTGGCGGAACTGCTGGCCGCCCACCCCTTCGCCACCCTGATCACGCCTCAGACCGACGGCGAGCCCTGGATCAGCCATCTGATCTTGCTGGCCGATCCTGAACAGCCAGACTGCCTGCTCGGCCATCTGGCGCGCGCCAACCCGCACACTCAAGCGTTGCTGCGCGGCAGCAGCAGCGTAGCATTGTTTCACGGGGAACATGGTTATGTGTCGCCGGCCTGGTACGCTGCCGGCGGCGCCCAGGTGCCTACCTGGAACTACCGGGCAGCGCATGCGCACGGCGTGGCGGAGGAAATGGAAGGCGCGGCCTTGTTGAGCCAGCTGGAGCGGCAGGTACGCTTTTTCGAAGGCGAATCCGGCTGGCGGCTACCCAGCGAAAACCCGGCCATCCAGGCCATGCAGCGCGCAGTCGTCGGCTTCCGGCTACGGGTGAAGCGTTGGGATATCAAGGAAAAGCTGAGCCAGAACCGCAGCGCGGCGGACCGGAACGGCGTGATCGCGGCGCTGGAGCGCATGGGAGGGGAAAACGACGCCTTGGCGCGCGCGGTGCGCGACGCGCGGCACGACTAGCCGCTTTTTATCGGAGACCGCAGCTTCTTTAGCCTCTTTTTACGCGTCGGAGCCTAGCATTCAACCAAGTGTTCCACCTGGAAACCTTTGGCCATGACATCAAACAAACCTGTCCGTCGCGCCTTGCCGACGCGCGGCATTCCGGACTACCTGCCGGACGAGGACCCGACGCCGCTGGCGCTGCGCCGCTACATACTCGAAACCCGTTTTCCGGCAACGCGCTGCCGGGCCGAGCCGAAACTCGGCTGGCGGGCGTCCTTGCTCGCCTGGTGGCGGCTGGTGAGCGCGCGGCGATGAAACGCGGCGATCTGGCGCTGCGCCACCGCCGGCTATTGAATGCCTACGCGGCCCGTCATCAACGCATGCCCTGGCTCAAACGCAAAGCGCGGCTGCCGCGCACGGCACACTCAGGCTGGCTGGCGCGGCTAAGCGCCTGGCTGCGCGGCTGAGCGCCTGGCTGCGCGGCTGAGCGCCTTATTTGAGCCGCAGCGGCTCCACCAGCACATTGCTTGATTCGTCGGCCAGCCACAGCTGGCCATCCTGGATGGTGGCGCTCAACTGCATGCTGCGCTGGCAGATGGCGACCAATTCCGCCAACGTGGCCGGCTCAACGCGGAACACGCTGAGCTTGTCCAGCCGGGACAGCTTGTTCTCGATCTGCGGCCACCACACCTCGCTGGCGCGGCCGCCATAGCTGTACAGCACCACTTGCTCGGCGCGGCTGCACGCTTTCTTCAGCCGTTTTTCATCCGGCTCGCCCAGTTCTACCCACAGTTCGATATCGTCGGCATAACTTTTCTGCCACAACTCCGGCTCGTCGTCTGCGCTCAGGCCACGGCTGAATTGCAGGGTTTCACTGGCGTTGAGCGCAAAGGCGACCAGGCGCAGCATCATGCGCTCGACGGTTTCGGACGGGTGCTGGGCCAGCGTGAGCTGATGACTGGCGTAATAGCCGCGATCCATGTCGGACACGGCAAGATTGGCTTTATAAATGGTGGCGGACAGGGCCATGGACGGTGCGCGGCTTTGCAGAATAAAGACGCTATTGTACGGGGCCGGCGCCGGTTGCGCCCGCTCAAAGTTGCGCGGGCAAAGGAAAGACCAGCGGAAACGACAGAAAAAGCGGCTTTGCTCGCACGGTGCGCAGCACGCGGAGGACGTTTTCGCCGCGGCACGCTTTGAACTGCTGATTAGAGCCTGTTCACGATCTCGCGAGCAAGAGCGAGACAAGGCGAAAACGAGCGAAAAAGCGGAATGGTCGAGGGGCACATGAGCATTTTGAGCTTGTTTTTAACGCCATATCGCCGCAGCGCAACAGCTCGTGAACAGGTTCTTAGGGCGAAGGCTGGCTGGAACAATCCAAAGGTTCGCCGCGCCAGGTAATGCTGGCCTCGCGGCCCCTGATCCACAGCTCCAGTCCCGGCGCCGTGTAGCGCGCGCCGTTGCCGCTCAGGCCCTGATGCAAGATGGCGGTGGAACCGTTGTACTCCAGCTTCACCGTGGGGGGGTGAGTGCGATAAAAGGTAGCCAACACGGTGCGGGTGGCGTTGCCCTTGCAGACATAGCGCAAGGGCGTCAGCGACGGCGCCAATCCCCAAGCCGCCTGCAACTGGGTGATGCGCATGATGTAGACATCGCCCAGGCACATATGCATGTCCTCGGTCTTGACGCAGTCCTTCAGGCTTTTTACCCAGCGGCGCTGCTCGGCGATCAGTTTGGCCTCGGCACCCGGACGCCCCTGCTGGGCCTGCTCCAGCGCCTGGGCGTAGACTTTCTCCAGCCGATTGTCCTGCCGGGTCAGGCTCTCGTCCTGGCACACCATGGCCTCCACCGGATTGCCCGGCTTGTCGCAGTTGAAATCGGTTGCCACCTGCGCGTTGGCTTCCACCGCTTCCTCGGCGGCTTTGCCGCTCGCCGCCGCGCGGCCATGACCACCCTCCGAGCCGCCTTTGCCGGCGGCCAGCGCCAACGCCGGACACAAAATGATCAAGCCGACCAGCCTACGGGCGGATCCAGGCATACCGATTTCCTCTGAACTGCGTTATTCGCCGCCCATCCCGGGCGGACACATCAAAACAGGGCATCTTGCCGCCTCGGCCGCAGCGCTCCGCTGCACCGGCGACGTGACAACATGATACCAGTTCACCCATTCGCATTTATTAATAATATCAGCCGTCAAAACGGCTTTGCGCGGGTTTGGATTCCGCTGAAATGGATATGACAATGCGGCGACAAGTTCCCAAACCGCCGATTTGAAGGTAAACTCCGGCCTCCCGCGTGCAATTCCAATCTTTGCGCGCCGCGCGCGCTTCATCCCGAAGCGCCCATCGCATCCCTAACTTTTTCCCGTCAGCCTGGATTGGTTCGCACATACAGCGATAGGCCGTCGCAGGAGCAAACATGTCCACACTCACCTTTGCCGACCTCGGTCTGGCCGAACCCCTGTTGCGCGCCGTCAGCGAAACCGGCTATACCACCCCCACCCCGATTCAAGCCCAGGCCATCCCGCAAGTGCTGCAAGGCGGCGACCTGTTGGCCGCGGCCCAAACCGGCACCGGCAAGACCGCCGGCTTCACCCTCCCGCTGCTGCACATCCTGATGGGCAAGCCGGCCACCCAGCCGGGCCGCCCGCGCGCGCTGGTGCTGACCCCCACTCGCGAACTGGCCGCCCAGGTGGAAGAATCGGTGCAGACCTACGGCAAGCACCTGCCGCTAACCTCCATGGTGATGTTCGGCGGCGTCAACATCAATCCGCAAACCCGCGCGCTGCGCAAGCCGCTGGACATCCTGGTGGCCACGCCGGGCCGTCTGCTGGACCATGCCGGTCAACGCAATATCGACCTGTCCGGCGTTGAGATTCTGGTGCTGGACGAAGCCGACCGCATGCTGGACATGGGCTTCATTCACGACATCCGCAAAGTGCTGGCCCTGCTGCCGGCCAAGCGTCAGAACCTGCTGTTCTCCGCCACCTTCTCCGACGAGATCAAGAGCCTGGCCGACCGCCTGCTGGACAACCCCAAGCTGGTGGAAGTGGCGCGCCGCAATACCACCAACGAACTGGTGGACCAAAAGATCCACCTGGTGGACCGCGACCGCAAAACCGACTTGCTGATCCACCTGATCAAGGAGCACAACTGGTTCCAGGCGCTGGTGTTCACCCGCACCAAGCACGGCGCCAACCGCCTGGCGGAAAAACTGGACAAGACCGGCATCCCCGCCGCCGCGATTCACGGCAACAAGAGCCAGAACGCACGTACGCGCGCGCTGGCCGACTTCAAGAGCGGCGAATTGCAAGTGCTGGTCGCCACCGACATCGCCGCGCGCGGCCTGGACATCGACCAACTGCCGCAAGTGGTCAACTTCGAATTGCCCAATGTGCCGGAAGACTACGTGCACCGCATCGGCCGCACCGGCCGCGCCGGCAGCAAAGGCGAAGCGGTATCGCTGGTCTGCGTCGATGAGTTCAACTTCCTGAAGGATATCGAGAAGCTCACCAAGCAATCGATCGAGCGCTTCTCGGTACCCGGCTTCGAGGCCGATCTGTCGGTGAAACCCGAGCCCATTCCGATGGGCGGCGGCAATCGCCGCGGCCAACCGCAGCGCCAGGGCGGCGGCGGCAAGCCGCGCCACCAGCCGGACAGCAAGCCCACCGGCCACGGCCATCGCTCCCCGGCGTCCAAGCCGCGCCAGGGACAGGGTCAGGCCAAAAACGCCACAAACGGCCAGCCTGGTCAGCGCTCATCGCAAGGTCAGGGCCAGCGCAGCAAGCCCGCCGCCTCGCGCCCGAGCTCGGCCTTGTTCAGCCCGCCGAAAGGCCGCTAAGAACCTGTTCATAGTCTGCGGTGCTTCGGCGATACGGCGTTGAAAACATCCTCAAAATGCTCAGGTACCACTTGACCATTCTGATTTTTCGCTCGTTTTCGTCTTGTCTCGCCCTTGCTCGCGAGGCGTTGAACAGGCTCTAAGCCCGCGCAAGCGGCGCCGTGTCTTCACGGCGCGGCCGCCGCAACGCCTCTTTGCCGACCCCGCGGCAATGGAAGCGCTTTACGCCGGACGCCAAACCTGCCTACGATTCAGCAATAGGCCCTCGAGGCCCACAACAATATCGAGCGGAGACGCGGCGCACGCCGCGCTCCGTACGGGCAGCACGCATGCCGCGCGCACAGATTGAGCAAGGATTCGGGGAAATGATGAGACTTCGCAGCTGGCTGCTGGGCAGCCTGGCTGTAGTCCTGCTGGCGGCAGCTCAGCCGCAGGCCGCGCCACGTCTGAAAATCACCCTGTCCAACCAGGAGTGGCCGCCCTATATGGGCAAGGAACTGCCGTATGACGGCATTTTGTCGCGTCTGGTCAAAGAGGCGTTCGCCCGCGCCAACGTCGACGTCGCCTTCCGTTACTACCCCAACAACCGCACGCTGCAATCGGCGCGCAACGGCACCGTGGACGGGAGCTTCGGCTGGGCGCCGACGCCGGAACGCAAGCAGGATCTACTATTCACTCAACCCATGCTGCATGCGCGCATGGTGTTTTTCCAGCGCCGCAACGCCACCTTCCCCTGGAACGACTTGTCCAATCTGCGCCATGCGCGGGTGGGCGTCACAGTCGGCAATTTCTATTCAGACGAATTCAATCAGCAGGTCAAGTCCGGCCACTTGGTGCCGGATATGGCGCCGGACGACGTCACCAATCTGCGCAAACTGCTGGCCGGCCGCATCGACTTGTTCCCCATCGACGCGGAAGTGGGTCAATACCTTATCGCCCGCAACTTCCCGCCCCGGCTGGCTCAGCAATTGGAGCCGCAAAGCAAATCGTTCTGGGTGGCGCCGCTGCATGTGGTGATCTGGCGCAAACACCGCCAGGGCCCGGAATTGGTGGAGCGTTTCAATCGCGGCTTGAAGGCCTTGCAGGACAGCGGGGAGTTTGATCGCATCGTGGCGGAGACCCGAGCCGCCAGCCTGGCCTACCACAAACCGATCAAGGCCCAGTGAACAGGGCCGGTGCAGAGGATGTGGCGCTACGGCGCGTCCGTGCTGCTCAACACCACCGGCCGGCCGTGGAAATAGCCCTGGAACCAGCGGAAACCCAAATCCCGGCAGCGTTCGAACTGTTCGCGGCTATCCACCTTTTCCGCCAGCAAAATGCCGTCGAAATCGCTCAACTGCGCCATCAGCGCCGGCAGGCGCTCTGTTTCCACCGCAGCCACGTCCACTTTGACAATGTCCACCAGCGGCAGCATCGCGGTCTGGTCCGGCCCCAAGTGGATCACATCGTCCAACGCCAGGCGGAAGCCGCGTTGGCGCAACAGCGCCATCCGTTGCAGCAAGGCCTCGGTGACGGTGACCGTTTCCAGTATTTCCAGCACCAGCCGTTCCGCCGGCAATTGGTCCAGGATGGCGTCTTGCAACAAATCCGCGCTAGCGTTGATGAAACCGGGAAACTGACCCAACACATCCACGTTGCCCAGTTCACCGAAGGCGTTGCGCAACACCTCGGCGCTGGCGAGCAGATCGTCGCGCACCAAGGCGAAATTGGCCGGGCTGGAACGGAACAATAGTTCATAGGCCACCAGTTGCTGCTGGCGATCAACGATTGCCTGCCGGCCAAGATAACGTGAAGAATTAGGCATGCCGACGATACTACAGGATATTTCCACCGTTGTTGGGCATCTCCTGCTGGGACCGTCAAAAAATATGACAGCTTATGCCTGACCACCGCCATTAAATGCGGTAAGGTTGCAAATTACCCTCAAGTCAGCGAGACCGCCATGTTGCCAACCCGACAAATTCCTCGTGAGGAGATCAAAGCGCTGCCGCTGTTCGCCGGCTTGACCCCAGAGCAGGTGCGGCTGGCCGCCACGCCGGAACTGGCCGCCGCCGCGTTGCGGGAGCTGGGCGGCTGCGCGGTGCTGGGCTTCGACACCGAATCCCGCCCCACTTTCCACAAAGGCGAAAAACCAACCGGCCCTCACCTGATACAGTTGGCCTGCGACGACGGCGCCTGGCTGTTCCCGGTGCAGGATGGCCAGTGCGCGCCGGAGCTGAAAACCCTGCTGGAAGACCCTCAGCGGCTCTTGGTGGGCTTCGAACTCAGTTCGGATCAGTCGCTGCTGAAGCAGCGCTTGGGCATACGTTGCGGCCGAGTGCTGGACTTGGTGTCTTGCTTCGACAGCGACGACCCGCGCATCACCGTCGGCGCGGTGCAGGCGGTGGCGCGACTGTTCGGCCAGTACTTCCGCAAATCCAAGAAACTGTCCACCACCAACTGGTCCAAACTGCCGCTGACGCCGGCGCAACAAGCTTACGCCGGCAACGACGCCTGGGTGGCGCTGCGGGTGTTCCGCGCGCTGGAAGCGCGCGGACGGCTGCCCCCAACGCCCTAACTCAAGGCAGACGCGTGATCCGGTTCAGCGCCGGCACCGCCACCGGCGACGCGCCTGCGAAATAACTCTCCAGCACGTCCACGTCCACGCCGCCGCCCACCCGGTTGCCGCCCTGAGTCAACACAGTGAAACCATCGCCGCCGCCGGCGATGAAGTTATTGACCTGCACCCGGTAGCTGGCCAAGGGATCAATGGCGATGCCGTTGATCTTGATGCTGGCGATGTCCACTTTGTTGCCCACCGGCGCCGCCTGGCTCCAGCTATAACTGAAGCCCTTGGATACTTGCAGAATCTTGACCTTGGACGGATCGCTCCATTGCTGCTCCAGCAGCTGATCGATCTGCGCGCCGGTCAGAGTCAAGGTGGTCATCACGTTGCCGAACGGCTGAGTGGTGAACAATTGGCTGTACGTCACATTGCCGCCGGCGCCGGGGATAATGTCGGCTCGCACTCCGCCCGGATTCATGAAAGCCACTACCGCGCCTTGAGCGGCGCCCGCCGCCAATTGCGCGTCGGCCACCACGTCGCCCAACGCGGTTTCGCCGGCCACCGACGGGGTGCGATCCAAAATGCCCGCGGCCTGGCCCACTACCCGATTGGCCACCGGGGCCACCAGATCCTTATACAGCTTGACCAGATTGCTGACCGAGGCCAGCGGCGCGATTTCGCGGGCCACTACTCGGTTCTGCGCCTGAATCGAACCGGGCTTGACGTCACGGGTGGCCGGATCCAGCACAAAGTCGATTTCGGTGAACAACTGCCCGTAATTCTTGGCGCTGGTCACCCGGCGGCCATCGATCACGCAGTTGTAGGCCTGGTGGGTGTGGCCGGTGACCACTAGCTTCACAGCCGGATCCAGTTTTTTGACGATGTCGACGATGGGGCCGGACACGCCGTTGCACTCGTTGAAATTGCCGCTCTGATAGCCGCCCTCGTGCACCACCACCACCACGGCGGAGACGCCCTGTCGCTTCAGTTGCGGAATCAGTTGGTTCACCGTGGCCGCCTCGTCCTGGAAGCTCAGGCCCTTGATGCCGTCCGGCGACACGATTTCCGGCGTGCCTTTCAAAGTCATGCCGATGAAAGCCACCGGAATGCCGCCGAACTTCTTGATTTCATAGGCAGGGAACAAGGTGCCGCCATCGCTTTTCTTGACGTTGGCCGCCAGAAATTTGAACTTGGCGCCGGCGAATTTGCCGTTCTGGCAGGAAGTCGTGGGCGCGTCCGTCTTGCAGCCGCCGTTCTGCATGCGCAGCAGTTCCTGCTGGCCGTCGTCGAACTCGTGGTTGCCCACGGCATTGAGGTCCAGGCCCAGTAAATTCATTGCCTCGATGGTGGGCTCGTCGTGGAACAAGCCGGACACCAGCGGGCTGGCGCCGATCAGATCGCCGGCCGACACCACCACGGTGTTGGGCGATTTGGCGCGCAGCGACTGCACCCAGGCCGCCAGATAGTCGACGCCGCCGGCGTTGATCTTGACAGTCTTGCTTGGATCGGCCGGATCCGGCACCGTCAGTTGGCCCGGCATCTCCAGATTGCCGTGGAAATCGTTGAAGGCGATCATCTTCACCGCCACCGGCTGGCGCGAAACGCCGGTGGTCTGATCGCCCGGCCCCCAACTGCCGGAGCCGGAGGAACAGCCGAACAACGCCAGGCTCGCCGCCAGACACAGGCTCATGGTTTTCAGTTTCACGAAACGCATCCTTGTCTTGTTTGTTGTCGCTCGCGCCGACGCCGCCGGCCGCGACCGAAATGAGGAGACGCCCGTCCACTGCCATGGACCGCGATAGACGCTCCGATCGCGCGCACTATAGCAAAACAAAATGACAAAGAGTTAAAACTTTCGTGATGCGAAACAAATCGCCATGCGGCCTCAGTTTTCGCCCGGCTTGGCCTCAAGCGCCGCCAGCGCGTCCGCGGTGTTGAGATTGGGGAAGAGATGGTCGAACGCGACTTCGACATGGTTCAGTCCGGCCAGCCAGCCGCGGATGGAACGGCCTCCGCCGGCCAGATAGGCGGCCAGACCGGCGCGCAGACCAGGCCCCAGGGCCAGCAGGCTGGGATGCCAGCCTTCGCGGTCCCTCGCGCTGGCCGCTTGGCGGCCAGCCGCCACTTCCGCCAGCAAACGACGCGAGAAATCCGCCGGCAGCCGCACCGCGTCGCAAGGCATCACCAACCAGACCGCGCCGTCGTCGCGCTCCAAGGCCGCCAGCACTCCGGCCAACGGTCCCGGGTAGTCCGGCAGGCTATCCGGCAGCAGCGGACAGCCGAAACCTGCGTACGCGTCCAGATTGCGGTTGGCCGAGATCCATACCCGTTGCGCCAGCGGCGTCTGCGCGGCCAGCGCCGCCAAGGCGTGCGCCAGCAGAGGCTGCCCGGACAACATCGCCAGGCCCTTGTCGACGCCGCCCATGCGCGTGGCGCGGCCGCCGGCCAGAATCAGCGCCTGGTGGCTCATTGCCAGCGTTCCGCCGCTTGAGCGTCGCTGTTTTTGGCTTCCACCCAGCGCGCGCTGCCATCGGCCAGAATTTCCTTTTTCCAGAACGGCGCGTCCTGCTTCAGGTAGTCCATCAGGAATTCCGCGGCGGCGAAAGCGTCGCGGCGGTGGCTGCTGGCCACCACCACCAGCACGATGGGCTCGCCCAGACTCAGCCGCCCAACGCGGTGGATGACGGTGGCCGCCTGCAACGGCCAGCGCCGGCGCGCCTCCGCCACAATGGCTTCCAACGCTTTTTCGGTCATGCCCGGATAGTGTTCCAGTTCCAGCGCTGTCACATCGCGACTGTCGCCGTAATCCCGCACCAGCCCGCTGAAGCTCACCACCGCGCCGCAAGCCGGGTTGCCGGACAGCGCGTCGATTTCCGCGCCGGCGCTGAAACGCTGCGGCTGCACCCGCACCGTGAACGGCCCCATGCTCATCCCCCGGTCACCGGCGGAAACACCGCCACCTCGTCGCCGTCGCTCAAAGCGGAGTCCAAGCGCGCCATCTGCTGGTTCACCGCCACGCGGAACACCCGGTCAGCGGCCAGCTCCCGCGCCCAGACCTCGCCGCGCAGCCGCAACTCCACCAGCAGCTCCTCCACCGTGGCTGCGTCGCTATCCAAGTGTTCGCTCTCCAGACCAAA
This sequence comes from Chromobacterium sp. W521, assembly GCF_052805975.1. Lineage (NCBI taxonomy): Bacteria > Pseudomonadati > Pseudomonadota > Betaproteobacteria > Neisseriales > Chromobacteriaceae > Chromobacterium > Chromobacterium sp. W521. Next base: position 185,384 of record NZ_JBRBAF010000007.1, on the reverse strand, counting down.
CTCGTCCCGCAAGCGGGCAAAATACAAAAGATTCAGTTTCATCGCCTGCCTCTGTGCGCATTAAGCGGATACCGCAGTGTAAGCAATCCGGGCCGGGCCTCCAATACGTCAAGGTGGCTAGGCCAGGCGGGAACGCAAGCGTCGCAGCAACGCGCCTGCGACTGCCGCATCCTCCACGCAACCCGCCGTGCATTCGGTCACGCCGGCACCCACCAGGGTAATCCGCGCGGCAATCGCGTCCACCACTTGCTCCAGCACTTCCAACGCCAGCCCTCCGGGCGTTGGACAGTACACCCAAGGATGGCTTTCCGGATCCAACACGTCCAGATCCAGGTGGATGTAACAAGGCCAAGCCGGATTCAACGCTGCCGCGACGCAGCCGGGCTGCTCCATCATCGCCTCCACGCTAAACAGACGCAGTCGCTTGGCGTCGATCCAGTCCCACTCGGCGGCGTCCAGATCGCGTTGACCGGCCAGGATTACTTGCTCCGGTGCCAACGGCGTTTGCACCAGCGGCAGCATGCGCGGGTGCCCTTCCCCCATCAACAGCCGCAAGGGCATGCCGTGGAAGTGCCCGCTTGGGGAGCTAGCCGGGGTATTCAAATCTCCATGCGCGTCTAGCCAAACCACATTGAGCCGCCCCTGCAGACAATGGTTCAGATAAGCCAGCGGCGCCACCTCTACACCGCAATCCCCGCCGCAAACCAGAAGCCGCTCCGGCTGCCGTTGTTGCAGCAACCGCCAGCAAGACTGCTGCTGCGCCAGCAAAGCCTCTAGGTGATCGATGCCATCTTGTCGTTCCGTTGACGGCGTCGCCGTCAATGCCACCCGTTGCGCAGAAATAAAGCCCGCCGCCTGCTGCGCATGGATCGCGCCTTCCGCCAATGCCTGACACGCGCCAGTCCCCTGCCACTGTGGAAACACGATTTCCAAATACCCCATTGCCCCCTCCGTACGCCAGAGTAAAGAACCAGCCTAATGCGCCGGTGGGGACAAGTCATGGCGCAATGCAAAAAGCCGCTCTAACGAGCGGCTTGGGCATGCACAATGCGGCGGCGCTTACTTGACGATCTGCGCCAGTTCGCCCTTCAGGTATTTATTGGCCATGGTGTCCAGGTTGATCGCCTTGATCTTGCTGGCCTGGCCAGCGGAGCCGAAGGCCTCGTAGCGGGCGATACAGATGTCGCGCATCGCATCCGTGGACACTTTCAGGTATTTGCGCGGATCGAACTCGGCCGGGTGCTGGGCCAGGAAGCGACGGATGGCGCCGGTGGAGGCCAGGCGCAGGTCGGTGTCGATGTTGACCTTGCGCACGCCGTGCTTGATGCCTTCCACAATCTCTTCCACCGGCACGCCGTAGGTTTCGCCCAAATCGCCGCCAAACTCGTTGATGATCTGCAGCCATTCCTGCGGCACGCTGGAGGAACCGTGCATCACCAAGTGAGTGTTGGGGATGCGGGCGTGGATTTCCTTGATGCGGTCGATGCGCAGCACGTCGCCGGTGGGCTTCTTGCTGAACTTGTAAGCGCCGTGGCTGGTGCCGATGGCGATGGCCAATGCGTCCACGCCGGTATCCTTGACGAACTGGGCCGCTTCTTCCGGATCGGTCAGCAACTGGCTGTGATCCAGCACGCCCTCGGCGCCCACGCCGTCCTCTTCGCCGGCCATGCCGGTTTCCAGGCTGCCCAGGCAGCCGATCTCGCCCTCCACCGACACGCCGCAAGCGTGGGCGAAGTTGACCACGGTGCGGGTAACGTCGACGTTGTAGTCATAGTCGGCCGGGGTCTTGCCGTCGCTCTTCAGCGAACCGTCCATCATCACCGAGGAGAAACCAAGCTGGATCGAGCGTTGGCACACGTCCGGGCTGGTGCCGTGATCCTGATGCATCACGACCGGGATATGCGGGAATTCTTCCACCGCGGCCAGGATCATGTGGCGCAGGAAGGGCGCGCCGGCGTATTTGCGCGCGCCGGCGGAGGCCTGCACGATCACCGGAGCGTTCACCTTGTCGGCGGCCTCCATGATGGCGCGCATCTGCTCCAGGTTGTTGACGTTGAAGGCCGGCAGGCCGTAGCCGAATTCCGCTGCGTGGTCCAGCAGCTGACGCATGGAAACGAGAGCCATGGTGTTCAATCTCCGCAAACTGCTCCGCCTGAGCGGAGCATGGTTGGCGCCCGGACCGCGCCGCGGCCCGAGGCGAATTCATCAATTCAGTGTCTGGACACGCTGGACAACAATACGCCGGCGCCGACGAAAGCGCCGCCGGACACCTTGTTGACCAGCTTGAGACGCCGCGCGCTATTCAGCCAGCCGGCCAAACGCGCGCCGCCGCCGGCGTAAGCCAGCTGCCAGGACGCCTCGATCACGTAAAACGTCGCCGCCAGGATCGCCAGCTGCGGCCCCTGCGGCTGTTGCGCGTTCATAAACTGGGGGAACAACGCGGTAAAGAAAATAAAGGCCTTGGGATTGCTCATCGCCACCAGGAAGCCCGTGCGGAACATGCCCCAGGACGTGTGCTTCCCGGTCGCCGCCTCGCGGATTTCCTCCACCGGCTGCGGCTGGCTGCGCCAAGTCTTGATTCCCAGATAGATCAGATAGGCGGCGCCGGCGTATTTTACCAAGGAAAACAGCAGTTCGGAGGTGGCCAGCACCGCGCCCAGGCCGGCGGCGGAGCCGAACATGATCAAACCCAGCGCCGTCATCAGGCCAAAACACGTCATCAGCGTGCGCCGCACCCCGTAGTGGATGCCGTGGGTCATCGCCAGCAGCATATTGGGGCCGGGCGTGGCCGAGACGAAAAACACGGTGGTGACGAACAGCAACCAAGTATTGAGCGACATGAGTATCTCCGGCGGGTGGGCCATCAGAATGAAACGGCGAGGAATAAAACAGTGTAACGCAAGCCATTCATCCTGATAGCCTTTTTCCCTGGCCTCAGCTAGCGCGCTCGGCCAGGATAGCTACCGCCGGCAGCTCCTTGCCTTCCAGGAACTCCAGGAAAGCGCCGCCGCCGGTGGAGATATAGCTGATGTCGTCGGTGATGCCGTACTTGGCGATCGCCGCCAGCGTATCGCCGCCGCCGGCGATGGAGAAGGCCGGCGAGGCCGCGATGGCCTGGGCCAGGGTCTTGGTGCCGCCGCCGAACTGTTCGAACTCGAACACGCCCACCGGGCCGTTCCATACCACGGTGCCGGCCTTGGCGATGATGGCGGCCAGTTCACGCGCCGAATCCGGGCCGATGTCCAGAATCATGTCGTCGGCGCTCACCTCGGCCGCGCTCTTGGTCACGGCGGCGGCGGTTTCGGCGAACTCCTTGGCGCAGACCACGTCGGCCGGCAGCGGCACGTCGCCGCCGCGGGCGCGGATCTTGGCGATCACCTTTTTGGCTTCCTCCACCAGTTCGGCCTCGGCCAGCGATTTGCCGATGGCCTTGCCTTCGGCCAGCAAGAAGGTGTTGGCGATGCCGCCCCCCACGATCAGCTGGTCAACCTTGTCGGCCAGCGATTCCAGAATGGTCAGCTTGGTGGACACCTTGGAGCCGGCGACGATGGCCACCAGCGGCCGCGCCGGCGCTTGCAGCGCCTTGCCCAGCGCTTCCAGCTCAGCGGAGAGCAGCACGCCGGCGCAGGCGGCCGGCGCGAACTGGGCCACCGCGTGGGTGGAGGCTTCCGCACGGTGAGCGGTGCCGAAGGCGTCGTTGACGAAAACGTCGCACAAGGCGGCGTAGGCGCGGCCCAGATCGGCGTTGTTCTTTTTCTCGCCCTTGTTCAGGCGCACGTTCTCCAGCATCGCCACTTCGCCCGGCGCCACGCTGAAGCCGGACTGCCAGTCCGCCACCAGGCGCACCGGCTTGCCCAAGAGGCCGGACAAGCGCTCCACCACCGGCGCCAGGCTGTCTTCCGGCTTGGGCTCGCCTTCAGTGGGGCGGCCCAAATGGGTCATCAGGATCACGCCGGCGCCGGCCTTCAGGCACAGCTCGATGGACGGCAGGCTGGCGCGGATGCGGGTATCGTCGCCGATGACGCCGTTTTTCACCGGCACGTTCATGTCCACGCGGATCAGCACGCGCTTGCCGGCCAGGGCCTGTTCGGAAAGTTTATTGAATTTCATCGTTCGCTCGCTCGGGTTTGGATTCGCTTGTCGATTGATTCATCGGCGCAGACTCCGGCTTGGCGCCGGGGCGGCCGCATTTTTTGCAGTACAGAAAAAAGGCGAAATTGCGCGCGCCGCAGCCGCAGCTGCGGAACAGCTGCAGGCCGCAATGCACGCAGTAGTCGGCGTCGTCGCCGGCAATATTGTATTGATGGTCGCAGGATGGGCAAGTTTTCTTCTGGTAGGCGCCCAAGGCCTGGGCGTAAGCCACATGGCGCGCGCGCTCGCTTTGGCTTTGCTGCAGCTCGGCGCGCTTCTTCTCCGCGTAGCGCTGGAAGGCCTGAATCATGCGCAGTCCTGCAAACACCGTCAGCGCAATGCCCACCGCCAGCCTCACGTAGCCGCCGAAATTAGGCAGATAGGGCAACAGCTCGACAAAGAAGGCGAACAAGGCGAACAGCCCAAAGCCATAAACGAAGAACCAGTAGCGATGGGTCCGGTAACGGCTGAACAGCCATACCGCCAGCAATAGCAGCGGCAGAATAACCGCCAGCCGCAGCAGGAACACTTTCAACTCAAAACGCTGGTAGGCCTGCTGATAACGATCCTGGGCGACGGCCTCGGCCTTGTCGATCTGGCTCTGCAGGGCCTGCCGACTGTGCTCCAACGCACGCAGGCCGTCGCTCGCCCGGTCTTCCTTCTGCTGCCATTGCAGGATTTGCGCCTGAAGGGCGTCCAGTTCCCGAGTACGGCGGCTGACTTCGGCGCTTTGCCGCGGATCGGCGCTGGCGGCGCGGCTGGCCAGCCAATTGGCCAAGCCCTTGCGCTGGGTCTGGTAATTGCGCTCCAGCTGTTCTCGGGTGGCGCCGAGGTTTTCCAGCTGGAGGCGCTGGGCGTCGTTCTGACGCTGCAGCGCCTGCTGCCGTTGCCGCAACGGCGCAACGCCGGCTTGCTGTTGCAGCGCTTCCAGCTGCGGCGGGCCGCCGTCCGGCACGTAGAAAAGGTCGCGGATCACCAGCTCGCCCAGGTTGGACAAAAAGCCGGCGAACACCAAAGCCACCAGCCAGGAGGCCAGCCGGACCCATTTCTCAGGGCGGGACAATGCTTGGTTCTGTCGCATGCTGCTTTCCTGTGACGGCGAGTTCAGCGGAAGCGATATTCATGATCGCCAGGCAAGTGTATGCCAAAAAAACGGCCCTACCTTAACACCAATCAAATGCCGGTGGATGTAGCGCCGGCGCTAGCCGACGCAAAAAATCCGGGCCGGCGTGGCGCGCCGGCCCGGATTTTCCGAATCACATCGTCATCAGCAAGCGAACATCGCACGCGCGGTGCGCAGCATCTGGCAGCTGAAACCCCATTCATTGTCGTACCAGGCCAGCACTTTCACCATATTGCCGCCGGTGACTTTGGTCAGCGTGGAGTCAAAGGTGGAGGCTTCCTCGGTGTGGTTGAAGTCCCCGGACACCAGCGGCAAGGTGTTGTAGCCCAGAATGCCTTTCATCGCGCCGTTGGCGGCTTCCTTCAGGATGTCGTTGACTTCGTCCTTGGTGGTGTCGCGCGCGGCGCTGAAAGTCAGGTCCACCAGCGACACGTTGATGGTGGGCACGCGCACCGAGAAGCCGTCCAGCTTGCCTTTCAGCTCCGGCAGCACCAGGCCCACGGCCTTGGCCGCGCCGGTCTTGGTCGGGATCATATTGTCGGTGGCGGAGCGGGCGCGGCGCAGGTCCTTGTGCTTGACGTCGGTCAGCACCTGGTCGTTGGTGAAGGCGTGGATGGTGGTCATCAGGCCCTTCTTGATGCCGATGGCCTGATGCAGCGCCTTGGCCACCGGAGCCAGACAGTTGGTGGTGCAGCTGGCGTTGGACACCACGGTCATTTCCGGCTTCAACACGTCGTGGTTGACGCCGTAAACGATGGTGGCGTCGACATCATCGCCGCCCGGCGCGGAGATCAGCACCTTCTTGGCGCCGGCGTCCAGGTGGGCCTGGCACTTGTCTTTGCTGGTGAAGGCGCCGGTGCATTCCAGCACCAGATCCACATCCAGTTCCTTCCACGGCAGTTCCGCCGGGTTGCGGGTGCTGAAGAACGGGATCTTGTCGCCGTTCAGGATCAGGTGCGCGTCGTCTTGCTCGACCTCGCCGGGGAAGCGGCCGTGCACGGTGTCGAACTTGGTCAGATGGGCATTGATGTTGAGATCGCCGGTGGCGTTGACGGCCACTACTTTGAAATCGTCGTGCAGCTGGTTTTCGTAGATGGCGCGCAGTACCTGGCGGCCGATGCGGCCGTAACCATTGATGGCGATGCGGATAGTCATGCTTCTAAATCTCCTGGGGGACGATCCGGAGCGCCCGGCTTCCCGGCCGGCGCTCCGCGTGTTGTGTAGTGCGTCCACTACATGAAACGGCGAACAAAAGGCCATTGCTTTCGCAATGGCCTGTCTTTACATCACAGCAGGGCTTTGGTCTTGGCCACTACATTGTCGACGGTGAAACCGAAGGCCTGGAACAACTGCGGGGCCGGAGCGGATTCGCCGAAGTGGTCAATGCCGACCACATCGCCTTCCAGACCCACGTATTTGCGCCAGAAGTCCGGATGACCGGCTTCGATCGCCAGTCGCGGCAAACCGGCCGGCAGCACGCTATCGCGCCAGGCCTTGTCTTGCCGGTCGAACACATTGGTGCAGGGCATGGACACCACGCGCACGGCGATGCCTTCGGCCGCCAGCGCGTCCTGCGCTTTCAGTGCCAGTTCCACTTCGGAACCGGTGGCGATCAGCACCGCGCGGGCACCGGCGGCGTCGCGCAGCACGTAGCCGCCCTTCTGGATGGCGGCCAGTTGCGCCGCGTCGCGGGCGACGAAGGGCAGGTTCTGACGGCTCAGCACCATGCTGCTCGGCGTGGTCTTCTGCTCGACGGCGTGGGCCCAGGCCGCCGCGGTTTCGACGGTGTCGCACGGACGCCAAGTGTGATGGTTGGGGATGTAGCGCAGCGTGGCCACTTGTTCCACCGGCTGGTGGGTGGGGCCGTCTTCGCCAAGGCCGATGGAATCGTGCGTGAACACGAAGATCGGGTTGATCTTCATCAGCGAAGCCATGCGCAGGGCATTGCGGGCGTATTCGCTGAACATCAGGAAGGTGCCGCCGTACGGGCGCAGGCCGCCGTGCAGGGTCATGCCGTTCATGATGGCGGCCATGCCGAACTCGCGCACGCCGTAGCTGATGTAGTTGCCCTGGCCGTCGTGGTCTATCCACTTGGAGCCGGACCAGTTGGTCAGGTTGGAACCCGTCAGGTCGGCGGAGCCGCCGACGAATTCCGGCAACGCCGGAGACAGCGCTTCCAGCGCGATCTGGCTGGCCTTGCGGGTGGCCACGGTCTGCGCGGCGTCGGCGATCTTGGCCAAGGCGGCGGCCTTGGTCTCTTCCCAACCGGCCGGCAGCTCGCCCTGCATGCGGCGGCTGAATTCGGCGGCCAGTTCAGGATAAGCGGCGCGGTAGGCGTCGAAGCGCTTGTTCCATTCGATTTCGGCCAGCGCGCCCTTGTCGCGCGCGCTCCACTCGGCGTAGATCTCGGCCGGAATCTCGAACGGCGCGTGCGGCCAGTTCAAGCCTTCGCGCGCGGCGGCGATTTCGGCCGCGCCCAGCGGCGAGCCGTGGCAATCGTGGCTGCCCTGCTTGGTGGGCGCGCCGAAGCCGATGGTGGTCTTGCAGCAGATCAGCGTCGGACGCGCGGCTTCCTTCTTCGCGGTGGCGATGGCGGTAGCCACTTCCACCGGATCGTGGCCATTGACGTTCTTGATTACCTGCCAACCGTAGGCTTCGAAGCGAGCCGGCGTGTCGTCGGTGAACCAGCCTTCCACGTGGCCGTCGATGGAGATGCCGTTGTCGTCCCAGAAGGCGATCAGCTTGTTGAGGCCCCAAGTGCCGGCCAGCGAGCAGGCTTCGTGGCTGATGCCTTCCATCAGGCAGCCGTCGCCCAAGAAAGCGTACGTGTGGTGGTCTACGATCTGATGGCCGTCGCGGTTGAACTGCGCCGCCAGCATTTTCTCGGCCAGCGCCATGCCCACCGCGTTGGTGATGCCCTGGCCCAGCGGGCCGGTGGTGGTTTCAATACCGGGAGCGTAGCCGTATTCGGGATGGCCGGGAGTTTTGGAGTGGAGCTGACGGAACTGCTTGAGGTCTTCGATGGAGAGGTCGTAACCGGAGAGGTGCAACAGGCTGTAGATCAACATGGAACCGTGACCGTTGGACAGCACAAAGCGGTCGCGGTCTGGCCAATTGGGGTTGGCCGGGTTGTGTTTCAGGTGATCGCGCCACAATACTTCCGCGATGTCTGCCATCCCCATCGGGGCGCCGGGGTGACCGGATTTGGCTTTTTCAACGGCATCCATGGACAGGAAACGGATGGCGTTGGCAAGCTCGGTACGGGTGACCATTTCGGGAAAACCTCAAGACTTGTGTGGAAACCGGGACGACGGCCGCGCCACCCGAACATGCCTCCGGCATGGACCAACCGTCGCAAAATCATGGAATTATCGCCGATTTTCACCATAGGCGGCAACCGCTGCGCCATGTGGAATACAGCGGCGGCATGAAGGGATGCGAAAAATAGCCGGATGCGGCCGTTTTGCAAGATAATGCCGATGTAGCCGCAAAATGCATTTTGAATCAAAAGCCTGCGAATAATTCCGCTTCCGATTCCATCAATGACAGATGGGCATAATGCGGATAAAAGGCGCAAGCGGGGAAACCCGCGTCGCAAATCGCGGTCAGTCTGGCTCTGTCTTTTTGCCGCGCAAACGACGCAACGACGCGAGCAGGCAGGCGCCGCCAAGCGCCGCCGGCTTGTTTGGCACAACCTTTTTGGAGATTTAGATGCAATCATTCGATGCCCTACCCGCTCCGCGCAAAGTCGCTTTCGGGCGCGGCTGGCGCTGGATCGTGGAGGCCTTCTACATTGTCCGCCAGCAGCCGCTGACCTGGATTTTGCTGGCGCTGGCCTATTTGGTGATCAATTTCATCGTCAGCATGATTCCCTTGCTGGGCGGCCCGCTGTCCTTCTTCCTGGCGCCGGTGTTCGCCGCCGGCTTCATCCTGGCGGCGAAGAAATGCGAGCAGGGATCGGAGCTGGAGTTGGGTGATTTGTTCGCCGGCTTCAAGACCGCGCTGCGCCCGCTGATCAATGTGGGCATGCTGTACCTGGCCATCCTGATCGTCATCGGCATCGCGCTGGGCCTGTTGATGGGCGCGATGGGGGTGAGCGTGGCCAAGAGCGACCCCAACGCGATCCCGGTGATCGCCGGTCCTATCGCGCTGGCCGCCTTCATCGGCGGCGTGGCCGTGTTCCTGGTCAGCCTGGCTTACTGGTTCGCGCCGGCGCTGGTGACGCTGAACCAGGCCGGCCCGTGGCAGGCGATCCGCGCCAGCCTGCAAGCCGGCCTCGCCAACTGGGGCGCGGTATTGGTGAGCGGCCTGATGCTGGCGGTACTGGCCTTCATCGCGATGATTCCGCTGGGCCTTGGCCTCTTGCTGTGGTTCCCGGTGCTGTACGTGACCGCATACACCGGCTGGAAGGATATTTTCGGCCAGTCGGCGGCGCCGGCGCGGCCGGACGAGCCGGTGGTGTTTTAAGAGTCTGTTCAAAGTCTGCTGCGCGTCGTGAGACGTGGCACGGTGAGCACAGCTTCGAAATGTTCATGTACCACTTGACCATTCCGCTTCCTCAGCTGTTTTCGCCTTGTCTCGCCCTAGCTCGCGGGGCTTTGAGCTGGCTCTAAACCCGGCTCGCCTCTTCAATCAAGCCCCGCTCAGCGGGGCTTTTTCATGCCCTCACGGCAGCATCGCGGCGATCCAGCCAAAGCCCAGCAAGGGCAGGCTGAAGTACAGGAAAGTCGGCAGCGCCGGGCTCTACTCCCCGCCACGCATCAGGGTCTGATGGCTCATGATTATCGGGATCGCCGCCGGCTTGCCGGAAACGAGCGCGCCGGCCCAGGCAAAACCTGGAGCCGGCGTTTTACAAGCTCCGCTTTCCGTTTACGCGGTTGGCGGCCGAACCTGTTCAAGGTCTACTGCGCATCGGCGAGACGGCGTTGAAAACACTTCGCTTTCTCAGCTGTTTCCGCCTTGTCTCGTCCTTGCTCGCGAGACTGTGAACAAGTTATTACAGCGACGGCAGCAGGCCGGGCTCGACGAAGCGGTTGTAGGAACCGCTGGCCACCAGCGCGGCGGCTTTCTCGATGTCAGGCGCGAAGTAGCGGTCCTTGTCGTAGAAGCTCACTTGCTCGCGCAACTCCGCCTTGGCCGCTTCCAGCTTGGCCGAGGTCTTGTGCGGCGCGCGGAAGTCCACGCCCTGGCAAGCGGCCAGCAGTTCCACCGCCAGGATGCCGGCGGTGTTGCCGGCCATGTCGCGCAGACGGCGGCCGGCGAAAGTGGCCATGGACACGTGGTCCTCCTGGTTGGCCGAGGTAGGCAGGCTGTCCACCGAGGCAGGATGCGCCAGCGATTTGTTTTCCGAAGCCAAGGCCGCGCCGGTGACCTGGGCGATCATGAAGCCGGAGTTGACCCCGCCGTTGTTGACCAGGAAGGGCGGCAGCTTGGACAGATTGCTGTCGATCAGCAGCGCCATCCGGCGTTCGGACAGCGAGCCGATTTCGGCCAGCGCCAAGGCCAGGTTGTCGGCGGCGAAGGCCACCGGCTCGGCGTGGAAGTTGCCGCCGGACAGGATGTCGTTGTCCGCGGCGAACACCAGCGGGTTGTCGGACACCGAGTTGGCTTCCACCGTCAGCACCGCGGCAGCTTGGCGAATCTGGGTCAGGCAGGCGCCCATCACTTGCGGCTGGCAGCGCAGCGAATACGGATCCTGCACCTTGCCGCAGTTCTCGTGCGAACGCTCGATCTCGCTATGCTCCAGCAGGCTGCGGTAAATGCGGGCGGCGTCGATCTGGCCGGCGTGGCCGCGCACCGCGTGGATGCGCTCGTCGAACGGCGTGCGGCTGCCCAGCGCGGCTTCCACTGACAGCGCGCCGGCCACCGAGGCCGAGGCGTACAGGTCTTCCGCGGCGAACAGGCCTTCCAGCGCGAAGGCGGTGGATGCCTGAGTGCCGTTCAGCAAAGCCAGGCCTTCCTTGGGCGCCAGGGTAATCGGCTCCAGGCCGGCGGAACGCATTGCCACCGCGCCCGGCACGCGGGTGCCGTTGACGAAGGCTTCACCCTCGCCGATCAACACCGCGCTCATATGCGACAGCGGCGCCAAATCGCCGGACGCGCCCACTGAGCCCTTCTGCGGAATCACCGGGTAGATGCGTTGGTTAAACAGGGTGATCAGCGCTTCGATCACCAACCGGCGGATGCCGGAAAAACCGCGCGCCAGCGAGTTGATCTTCAAAGCCATCACCAGCCGCACGGTGGATTCGTCCATCGGCGCGCCGATGCCGGCGGCGTGGGAGAGCACGATGGAGCGCTGCAGCAATTCCAGCTCTTCCGGCGCGATGCGGGTGTTAGCCAGCAAGCCGAAACCAGTGTTGATGCCGTAAGCGGTGCGGCCTTCGGACAGCACCCGCGCCACGGTGGCGGCGGAGGCGTCGATGGCGGCGTGGCTGGACGGATCCAGTTGCAGTTGCAAACCGGTTTCACGTGAAACGCGACGCAGCTCGGCCAGACTGAGCGTGCCGGGAACAATGTTCAATACCATCTTGAGATTCTCCTTCTAAAACGTTTGCAGCGCCGCTCGCCGCGGTGAGCGCTGTTTTGGTGTTATCGCGCTCTGCCGGCAAGCGGCTTGAATGTTCCGGCGAGCCCGCGCCCGCCGGATAAAAACCTTGCGCCTAGCCTTTATGCGGCGTCGCGCTGAGCCTGCGCCTCCACGCCGGGCGCCAGCACTCGGCTCCACAGGAAATGTCCAGCCACCACCAGCGCCACCCACACCATGCCCACCAACAGCGCGGAGCGGGTATCCTCGAAGTAACCAAGCACGCCGATCACGAACAGCATGAAGCCAATCGCCGCCAGCGGGGCGTACGGCCAGAACGGCACCGGGAATTTCAGTTCCGCGGCCTGCTCTTTGCTCATCTGGCGGCGCATCGCCACCTGAGACAACAAGATCATCAGCCACACCCACACCGTGGCGAAGGTGGCGATGGAGGCGATCAACAAGAACACATCCTTGGGCATCAGGTAGTTGAGCACCACGCCTGCCAGCAAGGCGGCGGCCATGACCAGCACCGTCATCCACGGCACGCCGTTGGCCGACAGCTTGGCGAAGCTCTGCGGCGCCTGGCCCTGACGCGCCATGCCGTACAGCATGCGGCCAGCGCCGAAAATGTCGCTGTTGATCGCCGAAATCGCCGCCGAGATCACCACCGCGTTGAGAATGTGCGCGGCGGCGGGAATGCCCAGGCTTTCGAAAATCTGCACGAAGGGGCTGCCCTGGCTGCCGATCTGCGGCCATGGGAAGATGGACATCAGCACAGTCAGCGTCAGCACGTAGAACAACAGAATGCGAACCGGCACCGCATTGATCGCGCGCGGTATGGTGCGCTGCGGGTCCTGCGCCTCGCCGGCGGAAATGCCGATGATTTCGATGCCGCCAAAGGCGAACATCACCACCGCCAGCGAGGCGACCACCCCGCCCCAGCCATTGGGCATGAAGCCGCCGTGCGACCACAAATTGTGCAGACCGCTGGCCTCGGCGCTGCCGAAGCCGAACAGGATGATGGCCACGCCGCCGATGATCATCGCAACAATGGCCCCCACCTTGACGATGGACAGCCAGAACTCCATTTCGCCGAACACCTTGACGCTGCATAGGTTCAAGGCGCCAATGAAGAAGATGATGCTCAGCACCCAGATCCAACGATCCACTTCCGGAAACCACAAACTCATATAGATGCCGAAGGCGGTCACGTCGGCCAGGCAGACGATGATCATCTCGAAAGCGTAGGTCCAACCCGTGATCACCCCGGCCAAGGGGCCAAGGTAGCTAGTGGCGTAATGGCCGAAGGAGCCCGCCACCGGGTTATGCACCGCCATCTCGCCCAGCGCGCGCATCACCATGTAGACAGCCGCGCCGCCGATCAAATAAGCCAGCAATACCGCCGGACCGGCCATCTGTATCGCCGCCGCCGAACCGTAGAACAAGCCGGTGCCGATGGCCGACCCCAGCGCCATGAAACGGATGTGACGGGCGGTCAGACCGCGCGTCAGTGTTTGTGTCTGCATCTCTCTCCTCCTGGGCATGGCTGCGCTTGCCGGCCGAACGCGGATGCGCCCGCTACGCCGCATTCCGCGGCCCGACATGTTTCGTTGCGCAACCCAGCGCCGGCAAACTGTAGAGCCAGCGTGGACGGATCACAAGACCAAGACGCGGAATCAGCGCCAGGTCATGACGAAACCATGTGGACTGCGGGCGCGAGCGCGCCGACGCGTCTCTAACGAACGCGCAAGAACAACATGACCGTTTTTTTCCTTTGCAAGACGATTGCCTGCTCCGCCGCTTATTTGTACAAGCTTGTCGTGCGGAGCCACGGCAGCCGGGCCTTCCCGGCTGCCGTCAGCCGCCGCCTGCGTGAGCGCGGCGGCGGCATCCCTACCTTCAGAACATAAGTTCTCAGCGCTTCAGCATCGGCAGGTCCAATCCCTGCTCTCTCGCGCAGTTCTCGGCGATCTCATAGCCGGCGTCGGCGTGACGCATCACGCCGGTGCCCGGATCGTTGCGCAGCACGCGGCCCACCCGCTTGGCGGCGGCGTCGCTGCCGTCGCAGACGATGACCACGCCGGAGTGCTGGGAGAAGCCCATGCCCACGCCGCCGCCGTGATGCAGCGACACCCAGGTGGCGCCGCCGGCGGTGTTGAGCAAGGCGTTCAGCAAAGGCCAATCGGACACGGCGTCGGAACCGTCCTTCATGCTTTCGGTCTCGCGGTTGGGCGAGGCAACCGAACCAGAGTCAAGGTGGTCGCGGCCAATCACGATGGGCGCTTTGAGCTCGCCGTTCTTGACCATCTCGTTGAAGGCCAGGCCCAGGCGGGCGCGGTCCTTCAGGCCCACCCAGCAAATGCGCGCCGGCAAGCCCTGGAAGCTGATGCGCTCCTTGGCCATATCCAGCCAGTTATGCAGGTGCGGATCGTCCGGAATCAATTCCTTGACCTTCTGGTCGGTCTTGTAGATGTCTTCCGGATCGCCGGACAGCGCCACCCAGCGGAAGGGGCCGATGCCTTCGCAGAACAGCGGGCGCACATAGGCCGGCACGAAGCCGGGGAAGTCGAACGCATTGGCCACGCCTTCTTCCAGCGCCATCTGGCGGATGTTGTTGCCGTAGTCCAGCGTGGCGGCGCCGCGTTGTTGCAGAGTCAGCATCGCGCGCACTTGCACCGCCATCGACTGCTTGGCGGCGGCGGTGATTTCGGCGGCGGACGTTTTCTGCTTGGCGCGCCATTGCTCCACCGTCCAACCCTGCGGCAGATAGCCGTGCACCGGGTCGTGGGCCGAGGTCTGGTCGGTGACCACGTCCGGAGTGATGCCGCGTTCAACCAGCTCCGTGAACACGTCGGCGGCGTTGCCCAACAGGCCCACAGACACCGCCTTGCCGCTGTGCTTGGCCTCGTCAAGGATGGCCAGCGCCTCGTCCAGGGTCTTGGCCTTGCGGTCCACATAACGGGTTTTCAGACGGAAATCGATGCGGGTCTCGTCGCATTCGACGGCGATCATGCTGAAGCCGGCCATGGTGGCGGCCAGCGGCTGGGCGCCGCCCATGCCGCCCAGGCCGCCGGTCAGAATCCAGCGGCCTTGCGGCTTGCCGTCGAAGTGCTGGTTAGCCACGGAGAAGAAGGTTTCGTAGGTCCCCTGCACAATGCCTTGCGAACCGATGTAGATCCACGAGCCGGCAGTCATCTGGCCGTACATCATCAGGCCCTTCTTATCCAGCTCGTTGAAGTGCTCCCAATTGGCCCAGTGCGGCACCAGATTGGAGTTGGCGATCAAAACGCGCGGCGCGTCGGCGTGGGTCTTGAACACGCCCACCGGCTTGCCGGATTGCACCAGCAGGGTTTCGTCGTCCTCCAGACGCTTGAGCACGTCCAGGATGGTGTCGTAGCACTTCCAGTCGCGGGCGGCGCGGCCAATGCCGCCGTACACCACCAGGCTTTGCGGGTGCTCGGCCACTTCCGCGTCCAGATTGTTCTGGATCATGCGGTAGGCGGCTTCGGTCAGCCAGCTCTTGCAAGTCAATTCGGCTCCGCGCGGCGCGCGGATGTGGCGGGTCGGATCAAAACGCGGGTCGGACATCGGTATTCTCCTTTGTAAGCCCGCCGCCGGTTGTGACCCGGCGGGCGGGGAATGACGCTATCGCTACTATCGGGTTCAGGCTTGTTTCAGATGCCGGCCTATGCTCCATGCCAACCGGGCGGCGGTCTTGGCGCCGTGGCTGTCGATGTCGAAGGCCGGGTTCAATTCCACCAGGTCGGCGGCCGCCAATTTGCCGCTTTCGGCCAGGCGCCGGACCAGGGCCTCAACCACTGGCAGCGCCACCCCCATGGCGGCGGGGGCGGAAACCGCCGGCATCACGCTGGCGGGCAATACATCCAGATCTATGGTCAGGTAGACGATGTCCACCTGATCGACGAAGGCCATCATCGCGCCGCGCACCGTGGACAAGGTATCCAGCGTCATGTCGCTGTCCAAGGTCCATTGCACGCCCAGCGCGCGGGCCCGGGCGAACAGCGCTTGGGTGTTGGACGGCTCTGCCACGCCCAGGCACAGATAGTGGAAAGGCCGGCCGGCTTGCGCGCAGTCGGCGGCGATTTGGGCGAACGGCGTGCCGGAAGTGGCTTCGGCCGCTTCACGGAGGTCAAAATGGGCATCGAAATTGACAATGCCGATCACCTTGCCCGGATGCGCCGCCGCCAAGCCGCGCCAAGTGCCGTAGGCGGTTTCGTGACCGCCGCCCAGCACCAGCGGGAAATGACCGTCGACGCGCAGCCGCCGCACTTGTTCGCCCAGCCGCGCCTGCGCGGCGTCCAGGTCGCCGTCGGCGCAGGCCACGTCGCCGGCGTCGCACAAAGGCAGCGCCTGGTGCCAGGCCAGATTGGCCAGCGCCTTGCGGATCGCCGTCGGCCCGGCGGCCGCGCCGACGCGGCCCTGGTTGCGGCGCACGCCCTCGTCGCAGGCAAAGCCGACGATGCCGACGCCCGGCTCCAGCCCGGCGGCGTAGGGCTGCGCCACTTGATGCCAGCGCCGCGCCAGATCACCCTCGCCGGCGTCGATCCGGCCGCTCCAAACAGTCATGTCCACGCTCATGCTTCAACAGCCTTTCATATGCTGCGCCACGCCGCGGAACACGCGCTGACGCAAAGGATTGTCGCCCAGGCCGTAAAAGATCTCGGCCGGCGAATCGATGTCCCACACCAACAAGTCGGCTACATAGCCTGTGGCCAGCCGGCCGTGGCTGGCGCCGCGGCCCAGCGCCTGCGCCGCGTGACGGGTAACGCCGGCCAGCGCCTCTTCCGGCGTCAGGCCGAATAGGACGCAGGCCTGGTTCATCGCCAGCCGGATGGAGGCGAACGGGCTGGTGCCGGGATTGAGGTCGGTGGACACCGCCATCGGCACGCCGGCGGCGCGCAGCAGTTCCACCGGCGGTTTCTGGGTCTCGCGCAGGAAATAGAAGGCGCCCGGCAGCAGCACCGCCACGGTGCCGGCGGCCTTCAACGCGGCCACGCCGGCGGCGTCCAGGTATTCAACGTGATCGGCGGACCAGCCGCCGAACTCGGCCACCAGTTCGGCGCCGTGCAGATTGGACAGCTGCTCGACATGACCTTTGATCTTGAGGCCGTGGGCGCGCGCCGCCTCGAACACGCGGCGGGTCTGCGCCGGGCTGAATCCCACGCTTTCGCAGAAAGCGTCCACCGCCTCGGCCAAGCCGGCGCTGGCTGCGGCAGGCAGGATGGCGTCGACGATGTGGTCGATGTAGGCGTCGGCGCGGCCGGCGAACTCCGGCGGCAAGGCGTGGGCGGCCAGCAGGGTGGCGGACACCTCCACCGGCAGTTCGTCCCGCAAACGCCGCGCCGCGCGCAACTGCTTGAGTTCGTCTTCCAGGCTCAAGCCGTAGCCAGACTTGATTTCCACCGTGGTCACGCCCTCGGCCATCAGCGCGCGCAGCCGCGGCTTAGCGGCGGCGGCCAGGCCGGCTTCGTCCAGCGCCCGAGTGGCGCGCACGGTGGAGACAATGCCGCCGCCCTCGGCGGCGATCTGTTGGTAAGGCACGCCGTTGAGGCGCTTTTCCCATTCGGCGGCGCGGTTACCGCCGTAAACCAAGTGGGTGTGACAATCGATGAAGCCTGGGGTGATCCAAGCGCCCTTGGCGTCGATCACCGCGCCGTCGAAGCCCGCGGGGTCAATGTCGGCGGCCGCCGGCAACGCGACAATGCGGCCGGCTTCCAGCAAAAGCGCATGGCCTTCCAACGCGCCGTAAGGCGCCGGGAGGCTGGGGTCCATCGTCGCCAGCCTGGCGTTGATCCACAGGCTGCGGCGATCCGTTTCGGCTTGACTCATGGTGGGCTCGCTGCGGGTTATTTGTATATACAATTAATCCTATCCAAACCCCCTGTCAAGTTTGGAGTCGTGATTTTTGTAAATAGCCGAATTGGCAGATTTTGCTTATAGGACAATCATTTGATGCTGCATGGCAACAAAAAAGCCGCCCAAAGGCGGCTTGTGCGAACATGAAAACTCAACGCTTATTTGTATATACATTGCAACACGGCGCGCCAGCAGGCGCGACGGGGCGAGCGCTTAGCGCTTAACCCGGGTTTGCGAACGCAGCTTGTAGCGCGAGCCCGGATGGGTCAGCCGCGCAAAGCTGACCAGCTTCTTGTGCGACCAGGTGCGGCGTAAAACCAACAGGCAGGGTTCGCGCGCCGTCATGTCCAGCATTGCCTGCTCCGCCGCGCTGGGCAGCACCGCTTCCACGCTGTGCTCGATATCGGTCAGCGGACAATTTTTCATCAGGTAGTCGTTGGGCGTGCGGCTGCTGAAATCCTGTTCCAGGTAATCCGGCGCGAAGGCCGGGTTGACGTAGCGGTCTTCCAACTGAATGGCGACGTCGTCCTCACGGTGCACGATCAAGGAGCGGAATACCGTGCTGCCTTCCTTCACTCCCAGGCGCAAAGCCACGTCCTCGGTGGCGAGCACGGCCTTGAGTTCGTAAACGTCGGCGCTGTGGCGGTGGCCGCGCGCCTCGATTTCCTCGGAGATATTATTGATGTCCAGCAAAGGCGATTCGGCTTTGCGCTCGGCCACATAAGTGCCGTCGCCGGCGAAGCGCAGCAGAATGCCGGCTTCGGCCAGATCGCGCACCGCCTTGTTGACGGTCATGCGCGACACTTGGAACTGGCGCGCCAACTCCAGCTCGGGCGGAATCTTGCCGCCGGGCAGAAACTGGCGGGAACGGATGCCTTCAAGGATGTATTCCTTGATGCGCAGATAACGCGGTTGTGCTGTGGATGACACCTTGGGAACCCAGAAGATTGAACGGTTGGCAAAAGGATTGTAGCCCAAGGCGGCTCGCAAGCCCCTGATCCAGCGCAGACAAAACCGGCCGCGGGCATTGCCGCCGTCCCGCGTCTGCGCCAAGATGGAAGTCCGTCGCCCGTTAGCGAGGCCTGACATGACGCTTGAGCAATGGTTGCAAGAGTATGATCTCAGTCACCGCCATCCCGTCAATATCCGCATCCACAAAATCTGCGTGCCCGCCATCGTGTTCGCACTGTTGGGTTTGCTCTCCAGCGTCCCGGCGCCGCTGAATCCGGCCTGGCTGGCGGTGGCCGCCGGCCTGGCCTTCTATTGGCGGCTGGGCCGAACCCCTGCGCTGGCCATGGCGGCGATGTGCCTGCCCATGCTGCTGGCGCTGGAAGCCGCGGCGCGCGCGGGCCTGCCGCTGGCCCTCCTCTCTCTGGCGCTGTTCGTCGTCGCCTGGATCGGCCAGTTCGTCGGCCACGCGATCGAAGGCAAGAAGCCCTCCTTCCTTCGCGACCTGCAATTCCTGCTGATAGGCCCGTTGTGGACGCTGCGCCGCTGGCTATAGCGCGCTATCATCGGTTTTTTGCCCGGAAACCCGTATGTCCGTCGTCCTGCCTCCCGCCGCCTCGCTGTCCAACCGCGCGCCCGGCGTCGATATTCTCGTGATTGCCACAGCGGATTTCCACGCGGAAATATCCTTGCTGGGCGGCCAACTGCTCAGCTTCCGCGCCGCCGGCGAGCAACCCTTGCTGTATTTGTCGCCGCAGGCGCGCTACCAGCCGGGCAAGGCCATACGCGGCGGCGTGCCGCTGTGCTGGCCCTGGTTCGGCCCGCATCCGGACGACCCAACGCAGCCGGCCCACGGCGTGGCGCGCACGCAAGCCTGGCGTCTGGACGAGGTGCGGGAAGACGCCGGCGCGTTCCACGTGAAACTCTCCGGTCCCGAACACGACGGCCTGACGGCGGAAATAGAATACCGGCTGAGCACGGCGGTGGAGGCGGCGCTAAGCACCCGCAACCACGGGGATCGTCCCCTGCGGCTGAGCGCCGCGCTGCACAGCTATCTGGCGGTGGGCGACGCGCGTCTGGCCACATTGTCCGGCCTGGACGGCGCACGCTGTCACGACAAGGTGGCAGGCCGCGAAAGCCACTGGCCAGACGGCGAATTCCGCTTTCACGGCGAAGTGGACAGCATTGTTTACAGCGAGCGGCCCGCCTTGCTCCGCGACCCGGTCTGGCAGCGTTGCATTCGCGTCACAGCGGAAGGCGCCGGCAGCGTGGTGGTATGGAACCCGGCAGCGGAGAAGACGGCCTTGCTGGGCGACTTGCCGACAACCGCCTGGCTTGATTTCGTCTGCGTGGAAACCGCCAACGCCGGCGACGATGCCCGAGAGCTGGCTCCCGGAGCCAGCCATCGCATGGCGTGCCGTTTGACGCTGGAGCCCTTACATGCCGAGGCCGGGGTATAATGAGGGCCGAAACCGCCGCGGCCGCCTAGCCCGGCGGACCGCGTTTTTCAGTTCCGGAACCCCTAGCGATGGCCAGACCCGACAAGATTTCCCGTTTCCTGCCGATTTCCTTTGCCAACGGCAACAGCGTGCGCCGTTTCGGTAAACACTGCCCCAACTGCCGTGCGATGGTGAGCTCGGAGCATATGGAAGGTATCGCCAGCAAGCAGCAGGACAAGATCTTCCTCGCGGCCCAGGCGCGCTGCCCGTCCTGCGGCGCCGGCTTTCCGGTGCGTTGCGTGATTACCGACGACAAACGCGTTCACCGCGTGCTTCTCCCGCACTGGGCCTTCCGCATGTGGCTGCAAATGGCCACCCGCAACGATCCTCAACCGCCCGGCGACGACAACTGGGCGCTGGAAGACGCCCCCGCGGAAACCGCGCAGCAAGGCTTCGTGCTGCCCGACAACGCCTTCGTCACCCGTTCAGAGGAAGTGCTGGGCCGTTTCCAGGGCGAGCCGATCAACGCCTGGATCGAATATCAGGGCCAGCGCTTCGTGTTCGA
This sequence comes from Chromobacterium sp. W521, assembly GCF_052805975.1. Lineage (NCBI taxonomy): Bacteria > Pseudomonadati > Pseudomonadota > Betaproteobacteria > Neisseriales > Chromobacteriaceae > Chromobacterium > Chromobacterium sp. W521. The sequence continues at coordinate 164,775 of NZ_JBRBAF010000007.1, read as the reverse complement.
GCGCGCCGCGCCGCCCAGCGGCGACGCCCGGCTGGACGCCAGCGAACTACTGTTTGAGGGCCGGCTGATTTACCGCCAGGCTTGAGCGAAGACAAAGACAACGGCAGCCCGCGGGCTGCCGTTTTTGCGTTCTTATAGAGCCTGTTCACGATCTCGCCAGCTAAGGCGAGACAAGGCGAAAACTAGCGAAAAAGCGGAATGCACATACAGTACATGAGCATTTCGAAGGTGTTTTCAACGCAGTATCGCCGCAGCGCAGCAGATTATGAACAGGCTCTTAGTGCGCCGCGGCCGGATAACGCTCCCCCACCCACGCCTCGAAACGACGGCACATTTCAGCCTCCCCCGCAGTGTTGTCGGCGATCAGCTCGGCGCCGTGCACCAGCCGTATCGTCGCGTCCAGCCGCTCCGGGTAATCCCGCGCGTAGTTCCGTTCCGCGGCGGCGGCGATCAGCCGCTCCGCTTCGCGCCAGGCCTCGTCCACGCTGAGGTCGCAGGCCTCCGCCAGGTATCGCGCGTTGAAATGCTCGCCGGTCAGGCTCAGCAAAGTGGCGTCGTGATCCAGGCTGTTGCCCGGGGCCCAGTAATGTTCGGCCAGCAGCGGGCCGATCGCCGGGTTGTCGGTCAGGTAGCCGTATTCGCGCAGGAAGTAGGCTCGGGTCTGATACACCGCCATATGCGCCAGCAAATAGCCGTGATAAGACGCCGCCGACTCCTGGTTCAACAAATGCGGAATCGCCAACAGTGGCCGCGGGCCGCATTCGACGCCCAGGATCTCGCGTTCGCAGCGGCGCGCCAGCGCCAACACCGTCTCCGGCGTCAGTTCCGCTTCCGGCAGCCGGTACAGCTCGCGCTCGAAGTAAGCGACCACGGCGATGGACCGCTCGGAGAAGGCGAAGAAAGGCTGGGTCGCCTCGATGCGCGCGCGGATCAGCGCGTCCGGCATCGCCTCGCCCGCGGCGTTGCGGGCGTAGCGCTTCAGCCAATCAGCGTCGTTCAGCAGGCTGTCGCAGAACATGCTCTGAGTTTCGGCGTAAGCCATCGAGGTGGGCGCGAACTCCTGTGAGAAGCACGGCGCGTTCTGGGTCACATTGGCGAAGTGAGCGGCATGGCCGCCTTCGTGGAACAAGGTATTGATCGCCCGCGCTCCGCTGCCCACCTGATCCGGCGTGGCGTCGGCGGTGAAGTTGATCCGGCCCGGCACCCAGCGGCCGTCGTCGTAGTAGCTGGGCACCGGCCCGTGGCAGAAGCCGTTCTGATACTTGCCTTTGCGCTCCACCAGGTCCAGCTGCATGGTGGCCTGCCTATACTGCACGCCCAGCCGGCGAAAACTCAGCACCCAGCGTTCCACCGCCTTGGAGAACGGCAGATAGGGATCCATCTGCCGAGTCACGTCGCCGCTCATGTGGAAGCGCAGATTGTACGGCAGCAGCGCGTCCGCGCCTTTGTCGTCGGCCAAGCGCCGCAGCGCCCGCTGATTCGCGTCGCGGGTGCGCGCTTCGAAATCGTCGAGCACGGCGAACAGCTCATCCGACGTCATCTGCTCGTTCTTGCGCACCTTGTGCTCAAAATAATCGGCGCAGCCCAGGCTGCGCGCCAGCGCATTGCGCTGTTTGACGATGTCGAGAAAGCCGTTGTCCAGCACCCAGCGCTCTAGATCGAGCAAGGCGTCGTGCGAGCTTTTACGCGCGGCGAGATCCGGGTTGGTGGCCATATTGATGGCCAGCATGGTGAGCGTCGCCTCTTCGCGCTCGCCGCGCTCGTTGATGTGGCTGAGCGCAAGGTCGCGGCGCTTGGCGAACAACCCGGCCTCCATCTCGATCAGCCGGCGCATCTGTTCCTGCGCCGCCGCGCTGTCGATGATGTTGCTTTCAAACAGCGCCAGCCAGCCCTGATAGCCGTGCAGCAAGGCGTCGCGCTCCGCGCCGGCCGGCTGCGCCTGCAAACGATCCAAGGCCGCGCGCACCGCCGCCAGCCGCTCCGGACTGGAGATAAAGGCCTTGTAGTCGGCTTCGGCGCGGGCGAAACCGTCGTGGTCGTCGGACACCGCCATATAGGTGTCCCAGAACAGGTCTTCCTTGGTTTTGTGCACCGCCAGGTAATCGCGGTTGAGCTGGTCGAACTCCGCGCGCAGTTCGGCAATCGCTGTCATCTTGCTACTCTCCTTTGTGCTGTCCATCAGCCGCTTGCGGCAGGCCGGGACAGTCTGTTTATGAAATTTGCATTGAGTGTGCGCGCGCGTTCCACATGGGTCAAGCGCCGGCCGCGCCCATCGTTAAGGGCCTGTTCACAATCTGCTGCGCGTTGTGGAGTTTTACATGGCGAGTACCCCTTCGAAATGCTCATCTACCGTGCGCACGCTCCGCCTTCTCAACGGTTTTCACCTTGTCTCGCCCTTGCTCGCGAGACTTTGAACAGGCTCTAAAAGCCGCTAACAAAACTCAGTTTTATGGCTGAGGCCAGGCGCGCCGACGCAGACAGTACAATGAGTGCGACATGTCGGTGCAACGCAGCATCAGGGGGTTTTTTAGCGGGCCTAACAACTGGCGGCGGCCCATTGCAGCACTTCGCGCCGAGGGCCCGAGAACGGAGGCGGCACCGCCGACAACAGCAAGCTCAGCCGCGGCTCCGCGCCCAGCGGCTGCACCACGAAACCCAGCCGTCGCGCCAATTGCAACATGGCGATGTTGCCCGGCGCGCAATCGGCCCAGATCCGGTGCCAGCCCAGCTGACGGTAGCCGAAGTCCAGCATCATCCGCGCCGCTTCCAGCGCGTAGCCCTGGCCCCAGGCCGATTCCGCCAGCTCGATGCCGAAGCTGGCTTCGCCGCCGCGCTCCAGCCCGCGCAAGCCCACCGAGCCCAGCAGCGCCTTGTCTTCGCCGCGCACAATGGCCAGCTGCCAGCCACGGCGGGGGGTGTCGCGCTGCTGTTCCAAAAAGCGCAGCAACAATTGCCCGCTGCGCGCCGGCGTCACTTCTTCAGGCGGGTAATGACGAGCGAACTCGCGGCCGCTGCGCGCCATCGTGTAGGCCGAGTGATCGTCCGGGCGGAAATCGCGCAGCATCAGGCGCCGACTGTAGAGCAAGGGGCTCAACATAAGCCGCCCTTCTCCAGCCTCAGCCGGTGAATGCGCTGTTCCAGCTCCTGGCGCTGGTGTTGCATTTGTTGATCTTGGTGCTGAGCCTGGCTTTCTTGCCATGCCTTATCGGCCGACGCCGCGTGGTCGTTGCCGAGGATGTCGCGCAGCAAGTGACGCGACAGGGGAATAAAGAACAATGCCATGATGGCGTAACCTGTAAAGAACGATAAAGATCATGGACGGCTGGCCCGCGGGGAGCGGAAAGACGTCCGGCATGCGCCGTCAAGCTTGTGGGGCCTGGCGACGCTGCGCAGTCTGCTACCGGGCCGGCATGACGTCAAGCATAATCTGCGTGAAACATTCTAATGGCATGACGCGAAAACAGCAGCGGCCACGCCCTCCGACGCGGCCGTCCAGCCTCGTCGCTCAGCGCCACCAGCCCAGATAACGGGCAAGGCTCGTGGAAATGGCCGCGTCGGTCAGCCCCAGTTGCAGGCCCACCAGCGCCGCGTAAATCTGCATGCCGTGCTCGTCCGGCATATAGGGCAAGGCCCAATCGCTCAGCATCGGATACAGCATGCAAGCCAGCAACAAACCCGCCGCCAAGGCCGCGCCCACCCAGGCGCGGGAACGCGCGCGCAGGGCCAAGCGGATCAAAAGGTCCGAACCAAAGAAAACCACGCTAACCAGATAGAGCGCCATGACGCGCCTCCTTGCAAAATATTGACCATGTCACTCCGCCGCCGGCAGCACGAAGGCGGCTCGGAGCGAATGCTTGTTTTTGGGGCAATCAGGGCGGCAACGGCATCATAACGATGCATCGGCGGCGCGGTGCGGCCGCGCTCGGTGCTATGGAACTGCGGACACGGGCCGGATTCGGCTCGGCAATGGGCCGGAACCGGAAGTGCCCGGCGACGGCCCATTGAGTGGTTTATAGCAAACTCTCCTAATGAAAACAGCCCGCGTTTCTTGCGAAACGCGGGCTGCTCTGGCGGGGGAAAACTCAGGCCGCTGCGGCGCGCCGCCCCTGCCACATTTGCAGTAATCCGGCGATGGAGTACAACAGCAATGCCGCCCAGATCAGGCCGAAGCCGATGGCACGACCGCTGTCGAACGCTTCACCGAACAACAACACGCCCAACGCCAATTGGATGCTGGGGCCGATGTACTGAATCACTCCCACCGTAGCCAGCTTGAGCCGGCGCGCGCCGGCGGCGAACAGCAACAAAGGCACCGCGGTCACCACGCCTGCGCCGATCAGCAAGCTGGTCTGCACGGCGGAACCATGACCGAAAGCCCCCTGTCCCTGCCATTCGAACCAGACTAAGGCACCCGCCGCCAGCGGCGTCATCAGGAAGGTTTCCAACGCCAGCCCCTCCAGCGAAGCCAGCGGCGCTTTCTTACGCAATAGACCGTACAAGCCGAAGGTAGCCGCCAGCGACAGCGCGATCCACGGCAACGCCCCGGCGCTGTAGCTGATCCAGGCCACGCCGCCCGCCGCCAGCAGCAAGGCGGTGTTCTGCAAACCGCTCAGACGCTCGGACAGAAAGAGCCTGCCCAGCAGCACGTTGAACAGCGGATTAATGAAGTAACCCAGGCTGCCCTCCACCACGTGGCCGGCGTTCACCGCCCAGATGTAGATCAGCCAGTTCAACGACAGCAGCAAGGAAGACAGGCCGAAAATGCCCAGCTTGCGGGGTTCGCGCACCGCCGCCGGCAGCCAGCCCCAATGATTGCGCACGGTCAGCACCGCAGCGACGAACACCGCCGACCAAACAATGCGGTGGCACAGAATTTGCAAAGCCGGGACATCGTGCAGCGGCTTCCAGTACAGAGGAAACAGACCCCAACAGATGAAGGCGGCAACGGTGAAAACGACGCCGCGGCCGCTTTCGGAAGTAGAAGAATTTGAACTCATGGAATTTCACACAGCAAGGGAGGGGGTCAGGATGACAGCTTAACCAAATTGCCACAGCGGAAAAACCGCTATTCAATCAACAGATTGTTCATTATTTAAAACAATGACTTTCCAGATGGCAAGCATGCTGCGCTGGCACAATCGCCGCAGTCTACGTCCACATCAGTCAATCTCTTTGACGTTGACGTAAACGTAACTTATAGTCCGATCAAATAGAGAAAAGACTCTAGAATCCAGCCCCGGACCAGGGACCGCGCCGACATGCCAAGCAGCCGGCGATCAAAAACAACACCGGCTGGAGATAGAGCTCAACCGCTGACAACAAAGGAGAAGCCGTCGGCGCCGCATAGACCGCAACCATGCGGCGGGCGCAGACACACCGAGCCGCCGCCCTGGGTAGAAGCTGTTTACGATCGTAAATATGTTCTTAGGGGCGGTGGCGTCGGGCCAGCGGGTCTAAAACTTAAGGAGAAGGCCGGCCACACGCGCCCACAAGGCGCAGGCCGGCCCCATCGCCACAAGCGATGGGACGTCCACAGCGCGGCGCAAGCGCCCGCGGGACGCGCCCGAGAATGACAGGAGGAGAAACCATGTCGATCCGCCACGCAGACCTGGAAGAAAAATACACGGCCCCCACCGGCCAGGTGCTGATGACCGGGATTCAGGCGCTGGTGCGCCTGCCCATGCTGCAACAACAACTCGACCGCGCCGCCGGGCTGAATACCGCCGGCTACGTCACCGGCTACCGCGGCTCGCCGCTAGGCAACGTAGACCAAACCATGCAGAAGGCCGGCAAATACCTGCAGGAGCACAATGTCGTGTTCCATCCCGGCCTTAACGAGGACCTGGCCGCCACCGCGGTCTGGGGCACTCAGCAGGTGAATATGTTCGATGGCGCCAAATACGACGGCGTCTATTCCCTGTGGTACGGCAAGGGCCCGGGCGTGGACCGCTCCGGCGATGTGCTCAAGCACGGCAACGCCGCCGGCACCAGCCGTTACGGTGGGGTGCTGCTGGTGGCCGGCGACGACCACGCGGCCAAATCCTCCACCTTTCCGCACCAATCCGACCACATCCTGGCCGCCAGCATGATTCCAGTGCTAAGCCCGTCCGGGGTGCAAGAAATCATAGATTACGGCCTGCACGGCTGGGCGATGAGCCGCTATTCCGGCTGCTGGGTCTCCATCAAGGCGATCTCGGACACCATTGAAAGCTCGGCCATCGTCGACATCTCGCCGGAGCGGCTGCAGTTCAAGATTCCGCAAGACTTTCCCTTGCCCGAAGACGGCCTCAACATCCGCTGGCCGGACGCGCCGCTGGCGCAGGAAAAACGCGTGCTGCACCACCGTCTGTATGCGGCGCTGGCCTATGCCCGCGAAAACAATCTGAACCACATCACTCTGGATTCGCCCAAGCCGCGGCTAGGCATCATCACCTGTGGCAAGAGTTATCTGGACGTGATGCAGGCGCTGGATGATCTGGGCATAGACGAGGCGTTGGCCGCCGACATCGGCCTGCGCATCTTCAAGGTGGGCATGGTGTGGCCGCTGGAGCCGGAAGGCGTGCGCCAGTTCGCCGAAGGACTGGAAGAAATCCTGGTGGTGGAGGAAAAACGCCAGATCATCGAATACCAGCTGAAAGAGCAGCTGTACAACTGGCGCGACGACGTGCGGCCGCGCGTGGTGGGCAAGTTCGCCGAAAAAGGCGAATGGGCGCTGCCCCACGGCGACTGGCTGCTGCCGGCCGCCGGCGAACTGACCCCGGCGATGATAGCGCGCGCCATCGCCGGCCGGCTGGCCTTGATCTTCGACAGCCCCATCATCCACGACCGGCTGAAGTTCTACGACGACAAGGAAGCCCAACTGGTCAAACCGCGCGAATCCATCGCCCGCGTGCCGCACTACTGCTCCGGCTGTCCGCACAATACCAGCACCAAGGTGCCGGAAGGCAGCCGCGCCGTCGCCGGCATCGGCTGCCACTACATGGCGCACTGGATTCAGGCCGACAGCACCAAAACCTTCACCCAGATGGGCGGCGAAGGCATCACTTGGGTGGGCCAGGCGCCGTTCACTCACACCAAGCACATCTTCACCAACCTGGGCGACGGCACCTATTTCCACTCCGGTCTGCTGGCCATACGCGCCGCCGTGGCCGCCAAGGTCAACATTACTTACAAGATTCTGTACAACGACGCGGTGGCGATGACAGGCGGCCAGCATGTGGACGGTTATCTGGACGTGCCGATGATCACCCGCCAACTGGCGGCGGAAGGCATCAAGCGCATCGTGATCACCAGCGACGACCCGGACAAATACCAGAACGTCCAGGGCTTGGCGGCCGGCGTGGAAGTATTCCACCGCCGCGAGCTGGACCGGCTGCAAAAAGAACTGCGCGAAGTCGAGGGCACCAGCATCCTGATCCACGATCAGACCTGCGCCGCCGAGAAGCGTCGCCGCCGCAAACGCGGCGATTTCCCCGACCCCGCCAAGCGCGCCTTCATCAACCAGCAGGTATGCGAAGGCTGCGGCGACTGCGGCCAGAAATCCGGCTGTCTGTCGGTGCTGCCGGTGGAAACCCCGCTGGGCCGCAAGCGCAAGATCGACCAGTCCAGTTGCAATAAGGACTACTCCTGCGTAGAAGGATTCTGTCCCAGCTTCGTCACCGTGGAAGGCGGCCAGCTGAAGAAATCCGCCGGCAGCAGCGCCAGCCTGAGCGCGATGCCCACACTGCCGGAACCGACGATCCCGCAACTCCACGAACCGTTCAGCATCATGGTCACCGGCGTGGGCGGCACCGGCGTGGTCACCATAGGCCAGGTGCTGGGCATGGCGGCCTATCTGGACCGCAAAGGCGTCACCGTGCTGGACATGGCCGGCCTGGCGCAAAAAGGCGGCTCGGTGTGGTCGCATGTGCGCATCGCCGACAGCCAGGACAAGCTGCACGCCGTGCGCATCGCCGCCGGCGACGCCAACCTGGTGCTGGGCTGCGACCTGGTGGTGACCGCCGCCGAGGAGGCGCTGGCCAAAATGCGCGACGGCTTCAGCCACGCCATCGTCAACAACTACGAATCGCCAACCAGCGCCTTCCTTAAGAACCCGGATGTGCGCTTCCCCAGCAAGGCGATGAAGGACGCCATCGTCGAATCTGTCGGCGTCGGCCGCTATAGCGAGGTCAACGCCACCCGGCTGGCCACCTCCCTGCTGGGCGACGCCATCGCCAGCAATATGTTCATGCTTGGCTACGCTTGGCAAAAGGGCTTGGTGCCGGTGACGCTGGAAGCAATCATGGAAGCGGTGCGTCTGAACGGCGCCGCGGTCAAGTTCAACCAGGACGCCTTCAGCTGGGGCCGTCACGCCGCCCACGATCCGGCGCGAATCGAAGCGCTGGTCAGCCCGTCGGCGGTGGTGGCCTTCGTTCCACGTGAAACCCCTGACGCCGTGCTGCACCATCGCGCCACCGCGCTGACCGCCTATCAGAACGCGGCGCTGGCCGAACGCTACAAGGCGCTGGTGGCGCGGGTGCGTCAGACCGAGGAAGCGTTGAACCCGGCAAGCAGCGCGCTGACGCTGGCGGTGGCCAAGAATTACTACCATGTGCTGGCGTACAAGGACGAGTACGAAGTGGCCCGGCTCTACACAGACGGCAGCTTCCAGCGCGAGCTGGCGCAGCAGTTTGACGGCGATTACCAGCTACGCTTCCACATCGGCGCCGGCTGGATTACCGGCGGGCAGCCGCGCAAAGTGGCATTCGGCCCCTGGCTGCTGACCGGCATGAAGTGGCTGGCCAAGCTGCGCTTCCTGCGCGACACCCTGCTGGACCCGTTTGCCCGGCAGGCCGACCGCAAGCTGGAGCGTCGGCTGATCGGCGAGTTTGAGCGGCAGGTGGAAGACTTGCTGAGCGGACTGACGCTGGATGCGCTGCCGCGCGCGGTGGAGCTGGTGAAAACCTGGGAAGGCGTGCGCGGCTTCGGCCACATCAAGGAGCGCAACTACCAGCAAGCCAAGAGCAAACAGGCGCAGTTGCTGAGCGAACTGAAGCCGGGAGGCAAGAACCGCCAGGTGGCCTAAGAGCCGCTAACAAAACTCAGTTTTACGGCTGAGGCAAGGCGCGTCGACGCAGGCAATACCAGTCGTACGGCAAGGAGGCGCAATGCAGTATCAGGGGTTTTGTTAGCAGGTCTAAGTTGAACGGATTGAAGTTGCTGTAAACGTAGTACCCGAGTGTTCCTACAGCTTGCGGGCGTCGACCATGGTCGACGCCCTCTTTTTTTCCTGCCCGTTCTTTCTGCCGGCTATGCCTGTTTCAAATTGAAAATGCCAATCGCATTTTCTAATATCAAAAATGGTGTACTGCCGCCAACCCAAAAACTCGAACGATCCAATAAGGAGACCCTCCATGCCCCTGACTCCTCGCCACTGGCTGCTCGCTTCCGCCTGCGCGCTCCTGCTCGGCTGCGCGGCCACGCCCGGCAACGACCGCTGTGTCGGCCAGATCCAGCCGGCCTTGCCCGGCATGGCCGCGGTGGACAATCCCGATCTGCTGAACAGCGCATTGGGACAGCCCGGCAAAGGCGGCTTGTGCACCGGCCAGGTGCGACGCCAGGAGCCGGCGGATCAAACCGTGACGGTCTACCGCGTGTACGACAACAATAAGGTCAATTCGCGGCTGGGCCGCTGGTGGTCTTTCAGCCAGCCGCAAGGCTCGGTGGCCGCCTACCGCGCCGCCAACGCCATCTGCCCAAGCTGGAGCCAGCTCAATCGCATGGTGCGCTGCCAACTCAAAGTGGGGGCGCAAGTGGCGGTGGGCACCGGCCAAAGCGCCGATTGCGCGCCGGACGCCAATTACCCGCCGTCGCCGGTCAATCAGGTGTACATCCCCAACTCCGGACCGGACACCTTGTGGGTGGAGCAATGCCAGGATATGGGCGATTTCCCGCCGGCCTCCTGAGAACGTGTTTAACATCCCGCACGCTAGAGCGAGAAAAGGCGCAAACGGCTGAAGAAACGGAATGCGCAGGTGGTACATGAGCATTTTGAAGTCGTATTCACCGTGCAACGCTCCACGACACGTAGCAGATCGTAAACAGGTTCTGAGGGCCTGTTCACGATCTCGCGAGCCAGAGCGAGACAAGGCGAAAACGAGCGAAAAAGCGGAATGTACACGTGGTACATGAGCATTTTGAGCTTGTACTCACCGTGCAACGCTTCACGCAGCGCAGCAGATCGTAAACAGGTTCTGAGACGAACCGCCCGGTTGACGCTGCTCACCCAAGCCATCAGCATGGCCGTTTCATCCAAGATGAGGAAACGGCCATGCGCCTTCGCCCCCTTCTCGCCGCCGGCCTGAGCGCCGTCCTGCTTCACTCCTCTCCCTCGCTCGCCGCCGAAGACAGTGTCGTCGCCGCCAAGGCATTGCTGCAAACCATGCGCTACGACGAGATGATCGTGCAGACGATGCAGCAGATGGAGGCCACCATGCAGCAGCAGATGGAGCAACAGCTGTGGCAAAACCTGCCGGACTGCGCGCAAACGCCTGGCTGCAAAAACAAGGTCGGCGCCTTCCTGCAGCAGGTTCTGAAAATCCAGCAGGCCTATTTCCGCTCCCCAGAAACGCGCAAATTGATGAATGAAGTACAGGTCCAGGCCTTGAGCAGAAATTTCAACGTCGCCGAGATCCGCGAAATGAACGCCTTCTACCAAACCCCGACCGGCAGCAAGATGTTACGGCTGATGCCCAAAATCCTGGCGGAGACCGGTCCCGTGCTGATGGAGGACATCGGCAAGCGCTTGCTGCCCGAACTGAAGCGGCAGACAGACGAATTCGCGCGCCAGAACGGCGCCGGCTAAACCGGCAAGCACGCAGCAAAACGGGGCCGTCGGCCCCGTTGTCGCATTGCACCCGCAGCGCTCAGCTCTGACGCACCACCATCGCCTGTTCCGGCGCCGGGAAACCGCCGGCGACCAGAGTTTCGCGAATCGCGCGATTGCTGTCGAAATACACCTGCCAATAGTCCTGCGGCTTGCAATAAGGCCGCACCGCCAGCACTGGCCCCAAGGGCGTGAACTCCAGCAGGCCCACGTCCGGCGCCGGACTGGCCAGCACATTGGGCACCTTGGCCACCGTTTCCCGCAACAAGCTTATCGCCGCGGCGTGGTCCGCGCTGGCGGCCAACTGGGCTTTCAGATCTACCCGACGCTGCTCGGTGACACTGAAGTTCTGGATGGTATCGGAGAAGATTTTGTTGTTGCCGATCAAGGTCAGCACCCCGTCCGGCGTATCCACCGCGGTGGCGAACAGACCGATGTGCTTGACCGTGCCGACGACGCCGGCCACCCCCACCAAGTCGCCCACTTTGAACGGCCGCAATACCACCAGGAAGATGCCTGCGGCGAAGTTGGCCAGCAAGCCGCTCCAGGCCATGCCAACCGCCACGCCGGCGGCGGCGATCACTGCGGCGAAGGTCGTGGTCTGCACCCCGAAGAAACCGAGGATGCCGATCACCAGCACAATGGTTAGCGTCACATCCAGGAAAGACTTCACATACTGACGAATAGTGTGGTCCAGCGACTTGCTGGCCAGCTTGGCGTCCAGCATCCGGGTAGCGAAATTGATCAGCCAGCGGCCCACCAGCCACAGCAAGATGGCCGACAAAATGTTGAGGCCGATTTTCACCGCCAGATCGGCCCAGTGACTCCAGTTAATGGCATCCATTTGTAAATTCCCCTTTTCAACGGTTTTGCAAAATGTTTAAAGATAGGAGCTTGCCACAGAAATACCAAATGAATTTTAATGCGAAGATTAACCGCCCTTATTCCGCCGCCCGCGCACTCCGCGTCTGTCCAAATCCCGCAAGCCGGAGCGAACAGCTCTTCAGAGCCTGTTCAACGCCTCGCGAGCAAGAGCGGGGCAAGGCGAAAACAGTTGAGAAAGCGGAATGGTCGAGCGGTACATGAGCATTTCGAAGGAGCGCTCACCGTGCGGCGTTCCACGCAGCGCAGCGGACTTTGAACAGATTCTCAGGCCCCGGCCAAGGCGCGGCAGGTCTCCCCAATGCCGCCCATGATGCGCAGGTCGAAGACGTGGTCCATGCGCGTGGGCGTGTAATTGATCAAGGCGGTGGCCACGCCGGCCTGCACGGCTTCCAAAGGAATCAAGTTGACCGGTGACACCTCCAGCGACGACCCCATCACCAACAGCAGGTCCGCCTTCAAGGCGGCGTCGAACGCTAATTCGATCAAGGGCACCGCCTCGCCGTAAAGCACAACGTCCGGCTTGAGCACATCGTGGCAGAACCGGCAGACCGGCAAAGGATGGTGCAACACGTAATCCAGCGCGTGGGTGGTGTCGCAACTGGGACAACTAGCGGTCAACAAGCTGCCATGCAGCTCCAATACTTCGCCGCTGCCGGCGCGTGCGTGCAGACCGTCAATGTTCTGGGTCAGCACCGTCACCCGCTTGCCCTGTTGCTCCAGTTCCGCCAGGAATTGGTGCCCGGCGTTGGGCTGGTAATCGCCAATCAACTTGATGCGGAAGATCTCGCGGAAGGCCTGCCAGAACGACTCCGGATCGCGGCGGAAATAATCGATGGACACCACCTCGGCCAGGCTCATGCTGCGCGACCATAGGCCGTTGGCGGAACGGAAGTCGGGGATGCCGGACTCGGTGCTCATGCCGGCGCCTGTCAGCGCCACAATGGTTTCCGCCTGCTCCAGCATCTGGCGCAGGCGGTTGATTTGCTCGGACATTTATGCATTCCAGCTATTGATTGAATCCACTATAGAAGCTGGCCGCGTCGTGTACTCGCGTACCGTGGCTTCAGCTTAGCCGTTTTCATCACCTAGGCTCAGCCGGCCGTTGGCACAGGGTATTTGATGGCGTTCTTGGCCATCTTGTCGCGGACCGCCGCGTCCAGATCCACGCCCGTCACCATCGCCAGCCGCGTCAGATAGAGCAACACATCGGCAATTTCCTCTTGCAGATGGGTGAAGCGCGCCGGGTCCTCGCGCAGCGAGGCGGCCTCCTCGTCGCTCAGCCACTGGAAGATTTCCGCCAGTTCGCCCACCTCTCCCACCAAGGCCAGCATCAGACCGCGCGGCGTATGGTAGCGATTCCAGTCGCGTTCATCGGCAAAACGCTGCAATGCGGCGGTGAGTTTTTCAGTAGAGATCAGGGTTTCGCTCATCGTTCTATCCGGGTTTCACGTGGAACATCAGGCGCTTGCAGCCTCAGAGCCGGTTCAAAGGACTCGCAAACAAGAGCGAGACGCGGCCTTGCGGCTGAGAAAGCGGAATGATCAGTGGAATATGAGCATTTCGAATGCGGTTCCCGCCGTATCACGTCTCACGAAGCGCAGCTGCGTTGAACAGGCTCTCATGCGCCAAGCACCTTCAAGGCCGCCTGCTCCCCCCACCACGCGGCTTCTTCGAACAGCGACAGGCCGCTGAGATCGGAATGGGCGAACAGCAACGGGCCGTCGGCCGCGCGCAAGGCTTGCAAGCCAGGGTTGGACAAAAAACCCGGCGCCGGGCTGGCCATCGCATGACCTCGAGCGGTCAGCTCCACCTGCAGCAGCGACTGACGGAAACGCCAGCCATAGACGGTCTGTAGATCGGCGGCGGCGGTGGCGAACAGGTCTTCGGCGCTGGCGGCTTCCAGCATTTTACGCGCATCCGCCGGCGCCAGGTCGGCGAAGGCGTGGTAGCTGGTGAACACGCTGCGCTCCGGCTTGGCGGCGCGGATCAGCTGGTGGGTGGATACCACATAGCCCAGCCCGCGGCTGCCGTACACCACATTGTCCCAGGCCAGCGGCGCGGCGGCCGGCTCCGCCGGGAAACGGTCGATCAGGAAATTGCTTATCAGCCACGGCGCGCGCGGCGGCAGGTGGCGGCGCTCGCAGCCCAACTCCGGCAATTGACCGCTCAGGTGCAGGCTGACATGCAAGGGCGTCGCCAGGATGACCCGCTCGGCCAGCAGGCGCCGGCCGTCACCGGCCGCGTCCAGATAATCCACCGCCATGCCGGCCCCCGCCGGCGCCGTCCGCCAAGCCACGCCCGGCCATTGCCGCTCAGCGCCGATGCGGGCGCGCAGATGGCGTATCAGCGGATTCAGTCCGTCCGGCCAGGTCAGCACCGCACCTTCTTCGGCATTGGCCCCCAGCCCGCCGCGGCTGCAGAAATAATGCAGACCGGCCCAGGCCGAGGTGGCGGCCAGCGCGCTGCCGTAATCGTCGCGGCAGCAGTAATCCAGATACCAGAGCAGGCCCGGCGCGGTGTAGCCGTTGGCGCGCAGCCAGTCCGCGAAGCTCAGCCGGTCCAGCGCGGTCCAGGCCGGGTCTTGCGAGGACAAAGCCACCGGCACGCAGAACACGCGGCGGCCGTCGCGGCCGCGCTGTTCGCGCCAGGCGGCGGTTTGGGCGAGAAAACGCCGCTGCTGCGCCAGTTCGTCCGCGCCCATGCCCAGCCGCGGCAGCAGGCCTTCCTGCCAGTGGCCGTTCACCCACAGCCGCTCGTCCGGCGCGTGCACGGTCACGCGTTCGTCGAAACGCGGCCGCGCGCCGAAGGGATCGGACTCGATCACCCCCATCTCTGCCAGCAGCTCGCGCACATGGCGCGACTCCATCGAGGGCAACGGCAAATAGTGGGCGCCGGTTGGGTAGCGATAGCCGCCGAAGGCGCCGGCGGCGGCATTGCCGTCCGGCTCCGGTCCGTCCAGCAGCACCACATCGTCGAAGCCCTCCTTGCGCAGCCGCCAGGCGGCGAACAGGCCGGCCACGCCGCTGCCGACGATGGCAACGCGGCAGCGGCGCTCGTCGCGGGGCGGCGGCGGCGTCATGCCGCCGCGCAACCGGTGGCCGGCGGCCATGCCCGGCCGGTTCAAGCGCAAGGGGACGCCCAGCCGCAATACGCGCTCGCAACCGGACAACAGGGGCAGGCCGGCCAGCGCCGCCGCCAGCCGCAAGACCTCGCGCCGCCGCATCAGCGCAGCACCTGCGACCAGTCCTGCTCGAAGTAGTGCACCAATTGCTGATTGTTCAGTTCATTGGGCAAGACTTTCCAGCGCGGCATGTCGGGCGGGAAGAAGAACATCTGGCGCGTGGCCTCCTTGTCCAGAAAGCGCAGCGGCACCGAGTAGCGCTCCGGCGGGGTATAGCCCGGCTTCTTGGCGGCGATAATGAAGCCCCATTCGCCGAAGGAAGGCACGTAGGCGTGGTAAGGCGTGGTATGCAGGCCGGCGGCGCGCAAGGTGGCGTCCACGCTCCAGAACGAACGCGGGGCGTGCATCGGCGAGGTGGACTGCACCACCGCCAGGCCGTTTTCCGCCAGGTGGCGCGCCAGCAGCCGGTACAGCGGCACCGAATACAGTTTGCCCAGCGCGAAATTGGACGGATCGGGGAAATCGACGATGACGGCGTCGAAGCTGCCGTGGTCCTGCTCCAGCCAGCGCGCGGCGTCGTCGTTGACCACGGTGACGCGTGGATCGGTCAAGGACCCCTGGTTCAGCGCGCGCAGCGGTTCGGAACGGCTGAACAGCCGGGTCATCGCCGGGTCCAGGTCCACCAGAGTGATGCGCTGGATATTGCGGTATTTCAGCATCTCGCGCACCGCCAGGCCATCGCCGCCGCCCAGCACCAGCACATTGCGCGCCCATGACAGCTTGGCCAGCACCGGATGCACCAGCGCCTCGTGGTAGCGGTGTTCGTCGCGGCTGGAGAATTGCAGATTGCCGTTGATGTAAAGCCGCAAATCGCTCTTCCACTTGGTGATCACTAAGCGCTGGTAGGGCGTGGTCTCGGCGTGGATGATCTCATCTCCGTACACGGCTTTCTCGCTCCAGCGCGTCAGGTGATCGGAGGCCAGGAAGCCGCCGGCCAGCAGCAGCAAGACCACGCCGCTGCGCGCCAGCTGCAGGCCGGGCTGACGCAATTCATGGCGGAAAGCGCGACAGGCCCACAGCGCCACGCCGGCGTTGAGCAAGCCAAACAACAGTGCGCTGCGCGACAGGCCCAGCTTGGGCGCCAGCACCAGCGGAAACAGCAGCGATACCGCCAGCGCGCCCAGGTAGTCGAAGGTCAAGACCTGGCTGACCAGTTCGGAAAAGCTCGCCTGGCGCTGGTTCATCGCCCGCATCACCAGCGGGATCTCCATGCCCACCAGCACCCCGATCACGAAGACCAGGCCGTAAAGCACCAGCCGGAACGGTTCGCCGGCCCAGGCGAACACCAAGAACAACACGGCGGCGGACATGCCGCCGATCAGGCCGACCAACAGTTCGATTTCAATGAAGGCATCCAGCACCCGCTCGTCCTTCACATACTTGGACAAGTGGGAGCCCACGCCCATGGCGAACAGGTAACAACCTATGATGGAAGAGAACTGCAACACCGAGTCGCCCAGCAAGTAACTGGCCAGCGCGCCGGTGATCAGCTCGTAGGCCAAGCCGCAGGAGGCCACGATAAACACTGATACTATCAGCAAGCGATTTCGCATTGGATTGTCATTGTGGGTAAAATAGCCGCCATTATGCCCCAGCGCGCGGCCAACCGCCGCCCGCACTCCGCATCGACAAAGGACGCCTGACCATGATTGCCGCCTTCCTGCCCGCCCTGCTCGCCTACCTGACCTATATGGGCAGCGGCCTCGCGCTGTTGGCGCTATTCGCGGTGCTCTATTGCTGGATCACGCCGATAGACGAATTGAAGCTGATCCGCGACAACGGCCACGCCGCCGCCGTCTCCTTCGCCGGCGCGCTGCTGGGTTTTTCGCTGACGCTGGCCTCCAGCGCCTGGCACCTGAACAACTGGAACAGCTTCATGCTGTGGGCGCTGCTGGCCATGCTGGTGCAGATCGTCGTCCACATGGTGGTGGCGCGCTGCCTGAAAGATCTGAGCCGCGCGCTGATAGACAACAATCTGGCGATGGGCATCCTGGCCGGTTCCATCCACCTCGCCGTGGGCCTGATCAACGCCGGCAGCCTGTCCTGAACCCGGCCGCGCCTCTTCAACTGGAGCAAACACTATGAGCCTGATGTCTTTCATCAAGAAGCAGTTCATCGACATTCTGGAATGGCAGGAGCAGGAAGACGGCGTGCTGGCCTGGCGTTATCCGATGCAGGACAACGAGATTCAGTACGGCGGCAGCCTGACGGTGCGCGAGTCGCAGGCGGCGGTGTTCATCAACGAAGGCAAGATCGCCGACGTGTTCGAACCCGGCATGTACAAGCTGACCACCCAGACCCTGCCGGTGCTGACGTATCTGAAGAACTGGGACAAGCTGTTCGAATCCCCCTTCAAATCCGACGTGCACTTCTTCAGCACCCGGCTGCAACTGGGCCGCAAATGGGGCACCGCCCAGCCGGTGACCATACGCGATCAGGACTTCGGCATGGTTCGGCTGCGCGCCTTCGGCGTTTATTCCTACCGCGTCGCGGATCCGCGCCTGTTCTTCACCGAGGTCAGCGGCACCCGCGACAGCTACACCCGCGATGACCTGGAGCTGCAGCTGCGCAATCAGGTGGTGGCCACCATGAGCAGCGTGCTGGGCGGCAGCGGCGTGCCCTTCCTCGACATGGCCGGCAATCAGGGCCTGATGGCGGACAAGATCCGCGAGGCGCTGGTCCCGGCCTTCCAGCGCCTGGGCCTGGCGCTAGACAGCTTCGCGGTGGAAAACATCTCCTTGCCGGAAGAGCTGCAAAAAGCCATAGACAAGCGCATTGCCATGGGCATGGCCGGCGACCTCAATCAGTACACCCGTTACCAGGCGGCGGAAAGCATTCCGCTAGCGGCGCAGAACGAGGGCGGCATCGCCGGCCTTGGCGCCGGGCTGGCGGCCGGCGTAGGCGTCGGCCAGTTGATGGGTCAGGCCATGCAACAAGTTGTGCAGCCGGAGGCCGCGCCCGCCGCGCAGACAGCCCAGGCCGCCGCACCGCAGACTCCGGCCGCCGCACCGGCGGCGGACAATCCGCAAGCCAAGCTGGCTCAGCTCAAGGGCCTGCTGGACCAGGGCCTGATTACACAGGCGGATTACGACGCGGCCAAGGCCGACGTGCTGAAAAAACTGGTGGGTTAAGCTAGCGCATGTACCGTATTGCCTGCCCCTCCTGCGGCGCCGATGTCGAGTTCAAGTCCGAAGCCTCCGCCATGGCGGTGTGCGCTTACTGCCAAAGCACGCTGCTCCGCGACGCGGACAGCGTGCGCGACATCGGCAAGATGGCGGCGCTGCTCAATGATTATTCGCCACTGCAAATCACCAGCTGCGGCCAGTACTTGGGCCGCGGCTTCAACGTCGTCGGCCGCATCCAGCTGCGCTACGACGCCGGCCTGTGGAACGAATGGTATTTGCTGTTCGACGACGGCGGCGACGGCTGGCTGTCGGAAAGCGTCGGCCAATACACGCTGACGCTGGCCGGCGGCGCGACACAGGAAGCCGGCGGCTTCGATAGCCAGCGTCCCGGCGCCGTCTTCCGCCACGGCGACGCCGACTTCGTGATTTCCGATGTGCGCACCGCCGAATGCACCGCCGGCGAAGGCGAACTGCCGTTCCAGGTGGGCGCCGGCTGGCAAGCCAAGGTGGTGGACGCGCGCCGCCAGGCGCAATTCCTGACGCTGGACTACTCCGACGACCCGCAAAAGCCTCAGCTTTTCCTTGGCAACGCCGTTACGCTGCCGCAGCTGCACATGGAGCGGCTGCGCGACACGCGGATGATAGAAGAAGCCACCGGCAAGCTGAAAGGCAGCGTCGCCTCGCTGGAATGCCCCTCCTGCGCCGCGCCGCTGAGCTACCGCGCCGGCACCGCCACCCAACTGGTGTGCGGCCACTGCCACACCCAGGTGGACGCCAGCGGCGACCGCGCATTGGCGCTGGGCGCCGCACAACAGCAGTTGGACACGCCGCTGACGCTGGAACTGGGCAAAACCGCCACCATAGACAAGCTGCCATGGACGCTGACCGGCGCGCTGGTGTGGGCGGAGGAGGAAGACCCGGACAGCCGCTGGTGCGAATACCTGCTCTACAACGTGGACAAGGGCTTCCGCTGGCTGGTGGAGAGCGGCGACGGCTGGTTTATCGGCGAGTTGATGGATGTGTGGGTGGACAGCCTGCGCGCCGATTACGCGATGCTGGGCAACAAAGCCTATCAGCGCGCTTATCCCGACTACGCGGCCCGCATCGTCTACGCCGCCGGCGCCTTTCCCTGGCGCGCCAAGCTGGGCGACAAGGTTGAGCTCAGCGAATACCAGATCTCCGGCGGCCAAAAGCGCTTGTCGCGCGAGCTGTCGGCGCAAGAGCTGACCTGGAGCTGCAGCAGCCTGGCCACCTCGGTCGAGGTGGGCCGCTGGTTTGGCAGCGCGACGCCGATAGAATCGGGATTCTCCGCCACGGAGGGCGAGGGCGAAGACTTGAAGGCCATCGCCGTCAAGTTCGGCCTGGTGCTGTTATTGATCAACCTGCCGCTGGCCTTGCTGAGCCAGGATATCGGCGATGGACTGCTGATCTGCTTCTTCGCCTGCTGCGTGCTGGCGATCCCGCTCAAGCAGAAGGAATGAAAGCCGATGTCGCCAGGACTCTATAAAGCCTTTTGCCTGCTGGTGATCGCAATCACCACCATGATCAATTTCTCCAATATGGACAACACTAACCGCGGCACCGGCTCGCGCAGCTGGAGCAGCGGTAGCGGCGGCGGCGGCTCCTCCGGCTGGGGCAGCGGCGGCGGCGGCCATAAATGAAAGCGGCGATTGGCCGGCACCTGCTGGCGGATTTTCACGGCTGTCCGCCGCAGCGCCTCAGCGACCCGGCCCAGGTGGAGCACGCGCTGCGCCAGGCGGCGCAGGCCGCCGGCGCCACCGTGCTGGCCGGCCACGTCCACCACTTCGGCGAGGCTCAGGGCGTCACCGGCATCCTGTTGCTGATGGAGTCCCACCTCAGCATCCACACCTGGCCGGAACACGGCTACGCCGCGCTGGACCTGTTCATGTGCGGTCAAGCCCGTATCGACGCCGCGCTGGCGCGGCTGCGGGAGGCGCTGCAGCCGGCCGAGGTCCGCAGCCAGCTGCATCGACGCGGGGAACTGACGGTATCGCCCATTCCCGATATTGCCAACGGCACGACTCGGGAACAGGCTTAGAGCCTGTTCAAAGTCTCGCGAGCCAAGGCGAGACCGGGCGAAAACGGCTGAGACAGCGAAGTGCGCATACGGTGAGCATTTCGAAACCGTGCTCGCCGCGTCGCGGCTCACGAAACGCAGCAGACTAGGAACAGGTTCTTGATCCTTTCTCTTATTCCACCAATTCCAGACTAACCGAACCATCGCCATGCTCCGCGGCCAGGCGGAACTGCGGCTGGCGCGCCAGATAACGCAGCGCGCCTGCGCCGGTGTCAAAGCGCATCGCGACGCCGGCCACGGGCTGAATGCGCCAGGCAGGTTTGGCCGCCGGGTCCACCACTTTTCGCTCGGCCAGATAAGCCGCCACCGCCGCGCGGTTTTCGTCCGGCGAATCCACCACCACGCGGCTGGCGTCTATACCGGGGAAATGGCCGCCCCCGGAGGCGCGGTAATTGTTGGTGGCCACCAAAAAGCTGGCGTCCTCGTCTATCGGTTTGCCCTGATAGCTCAGCTTGACGATGCGGCGGCTGTTCGGCGCAACCAGCTTGCCGTCGGCGTCGTAGCGCGCCGGCTGGCTGACGTCGATCTCATAGCTGACACCGGCGATGCTGTCGAAGTTGTAGGAGCGGAATTCCGGATTCAACAGCGGCTGGGTCTTGGGGCCCTTGGGATCGATCCGCAGAAACTGCCCCGCCGACATTTCCAGCCATTCGCGCACTTCGCGGCCGCTGACCTTCACCGCCTTCAGCGTGTTGGGGTAGATGTAGAGATCGGCCAGATTGCGGATCGCCAGCGGGCCGGCCGGGATATCGGTGTAGTAATTCCAGCCCTGACGGCCGCCGGCCTTGAACGGCGCGGCCGCGGACAACACCGGCAAACCTTCGTACTCGGTGCCCTTGACCGCGTTCTTCACATACCAGGCCTGAGCTTCGGCCACGATCTGCACCGACGGGTCGTCCGCCGCCTGGGCGAAGTAGCTGTAAATCGGCGCGCGGGTTTCCGCCACTTTGCCGCGCACATAGTCCAGCGTCCGGCGGTGTTCGGCGGCGATCAACTCGGCCACCTTGGGCTCGGCGGCCGCCAGCGGCCGCTTGGCTTTCTTGTCGTAGATGGCCCGCAGGGCGGCCTGCTTGCCGCTCACCTTCCAGCCGGCGTCGCCACGCTCCAGCACCAGATCCACCACGCCGATATGGTCGCCCCAACGTCCCGGCATCACCGCCGGCACGCCGTTGATGGTGCCGGCGGCCAGGTCCACCTTGGGGTAGCCGGCGAAGGCGGCGGACGGGAACTCCGCGTGGGCGTGGCCAAACAGAATGGCGTCGATGCCGGCCACCTCGGCCAGACCAGCCACCGAGTTCTCGGCAAAGCGCGCGCTCTCGCCTTTTTCAAAACCGGAATGCGGCACCGCGATCACGATGTCGGCGCCCTTGCGCTTGAGTTCAGGCAGATAGCGGCGCGCGGTGTCGACGATGTCCCGCACGTCCACCTTGCCCTGCAAATTGGCCTTGTCCCACTGCATGATCTGCGGCGGTACAAAGCCGATCACCCCGATGTTCAGCGTCTGCGGCTGGCCGTCCTCGTCCTTGAACTCCCGCTTGAGCAACACATAGGGCTGGAAATACGGCTGGCCGGTCTTGGCGTCCACCACATTCGCGTTAACGTAGGGGAAGGCCGCCGTCTTCAGCGCCTGACCCAGAAAGGGCAAACCGTAATTGAATTCGTGATTGCCGATATTGCCGGCGTCGTAGCGCAGCCAGTTGAGCACCTTATAGGCGGGATGAACCTCTCCGGCGCGCAGCGGCTGGATCTTGGCCACCAAGTCTCCCAACGGATTGCCCTGCAGCAGATCGCCGTTGTCTATCAGCAGGCTGTTGGGCGCCTCTTGCCGCGCCGCGCGGATCAATGTCGCGGCGCGCGCCAGGCCGAAGTCCTGCGTCGGCTTGTCCTGGTAGTAGTCGTAATCCAGCAGGTTCATGTGCACGTCGGAGGTTTCCAGCACCCGCAGCTTCAGCGGAGCGGCCCAAACGTTGACGGCCGTCGCGGCCAGCAGGGAGGTGACGAGGAGAGGCGCAAGTTTCACGGGACAGCCCTTTTCTGGTTTTATCGCGCCCGCATTATACGCCCGCCGCCGGCCGCTCCAGGTAGAAAGCGCCCCAGGCGCACATCGCGTCTATCACTGGCCGCAGCGTGTCGCCCAGCTCGGTCAAGCGGTATTCCACCCGCGGCGGCACTTCCGCGTAAACCGTGCGCGCGATCAGGCCGTCGCGCTCCAGTTCGCGCAGCTGCTCGGTCAGCACCTTCTGCGACACTCCGCCCAGCAAACGGCGCAGTTCGCCGGTGCGCCGGCTGTCTTCGGACAAGTGGCACAGTATCGCGCACTTCCATTTGCCGCCCACCAGCCGCACGGTGGCATCGATGGGAAAATTCAGTTCGCTCATGCGGACACAGTTACCTTTTGGTGCTTATGAAACAAAAAAGTACATACTTATCAACAACTTGATCCATTGATAGCATGGCCGTTCCCATTTTACAGGAAGCGCCATGAAAACCCTGATCATCGTTGCCCATCCCGATCTTGAGCAATCCCGAATCAACCGCCGCTGGATGGCCGCGCTGCGCCGGCATCCGGAACACTACACCGTGCATGCGCTATACCAGGCTTATCCGGACGGGAAGATCGACGTGGCGCGCGAACAGGCGCTGCTGAGCAGCCACCAACGCATCGTCTTGCAGTTTCCGCTGTACTGGTTCAGCTCGCCGCCGCTGTTGAAAACCTGGCAGGACCAGGTGCTGGACGAGGGCTTCGCCATCGGCGCGCGGCCGGAAGATTGGCGCATGCGGGACAAGCGCATCAGCGTGGCGGTGTCCACCGGCATACGCGAGCGGGACTTCGCGGCGGACGGCCGTTATCTGTACCGGATGGAGGAAGTGTTGCGGCCGTTCGAACTGACCTGCCGCTACATCCGCGCCGAATGGCTGCCCGGCTTCGCGTTGCACGGCGCCGAGCACGATCTGAGCGACGCCGAGATCGAGGCCAGCGCGGATGCTTATCTGCGGCACCTGCAGGCCGAGGCAGTATAAATCCACTCGCCATGAAAAATGCCCGGCCGGAGCCGGGCATGATCTTGTCTGGAACGGAGAACGTATTCCCGTTCCAGTGGAATTATTCCAGCAAGCCTTCCGCCTTCAGCGCTTGTTGCACGAAGGGCAAGGCCGCCACGCGTTTCTGGAAGTCGATCAACGCCGGGAAATCGCCCAGCGAACGCTGTACGAACTGCGCCCAGTTCAGGCAGGTGAACAGATAGGCGTCGGCCACGCTGAAACGCTCGCCCAGCAGATAGGGCGTTTTCGCCAGTTGCTCTTCCGCCAGCGCCAGCCGACGGGTCAGCTTGTCCCAAGTCTGCTGCTTGACTTCGTCGCTATTGGGATAGAACAGCGGCGAGAAGCCCTTGTGCACCTCGGTGGCGATATAGTTCAGCCATTCTTGCAGCCGGTAGCGCTCCAACGTGCCGTTGGCCGGCGCCAGCTGCTTGGCCGGCGCCTGATCCGCCAGGTATTGCACAATGGCCACGCCCTCGGTCAACAGCTCGCCGTTATCCAGCTGCAAGGCCGGCACATAGCCGCGCGGATTGATGGTGGAGAAGTCCACCCCGCCCGCGGTCAGATGCGGCTGGACCTTGAGATTCACCTTCTCGGTGTCGAACGGCAAGCCGCTGGCGAACAGTACGATATGCGGGGACAGCGAGCAGGCGCCGGGGGAAAAATACAGTTTCATCGCTTTTCTCCAGTTCAGAATGTCTCGGGACAAAACGCAGGAATGCGGAAAACCCGGACAGCCTGAGCCAAATCGATGACAGTTGCAACCCTGCCGCCGATAGGGCCGCTCCCGCGCCCCTCAGCCCAACAGAGAAACGATCCAGCCCGGATGAATATTCCAGCCGGCAAAACCCGCCAGCCAGAAAAACACGCCCACCGCGCCAAAAGCCCAGGCGCACAGCAAAGGAA
Source organism: Chromobacterium sp. W521 (assembly GCF_052805975.1). Classification (NCBI taxonomy): domain Bacteria; kingdom Pseudomonadati; phylum Pseudomonadota; class Betaproteobacteria; order Neisseriales; family Chromobacteriaceae; genus Chromobacterium; species Chromobacterium sp. W521. The sequence goes on along the minus strand of NZ_JBRBAF010000007.1, from coordinate 140,677 downwards.
TGAAATTGGCGGCCAGCGCCGCCACCGCGGCGCAGGCCACGGCGATGGACAGGCCGGCGTCGCTGACGTCGAACAGCTCATGGCGAGCGTTCAACTCTTCAAAACCCTGCTCCTTGGCCTTGGCCTTGAGCTGCAAAGCCTGCGCCTCCGCGGCGTAGCGAGCGATGTCGCGTTGGATCGCCGCCTGCTCCGGCCGCAAGGCCGCCGCCGCCGCAGGATTGGTCAACTCCAGCAAGCGCGCCTGACGCTGGCTGCTTTCCGCCAGATGCTGCTTGATCTTCTTGGACTGGTATTCGGACCAACTGTCCACCGCGTCGGTCTTCAATAGCTGACGCGCCTGCACGATATTGTCGTCCTTCAGCTTGCCCAGGCCCATGAACACCGATAGCAGCACCACGGTCAGCGCCACCAGGCTGTTCAGGTACTTCTTCTCCGCTTCCACGCTGATTTCCAATTCCATATTCCCGCTCCACAGTGAGAACATCATCGCCGCCGGCCCGGCGGACGGGCAGGTTTTAAGGCCTGTTCAAAACCTAGCGAGCAGGAGCGAGACAAATCGAAAACCGCTGAGAAAGCGGAATGTACGAGCGGTACATGAGCATTTCGCAGGAATTTTCAACGCTGTATGCCGACGCGCAGCGGATCGTAAACAGGTGCTTAAGCCTTAACGCAAGGCTGCCTGCTTCCGTGGACAATGGCAATGGCCATCAGGATGACTTCTTGGCGAACAACCGCGGGCGGGAGTCCACTCCGGAACCAGCCGGCGTCTGCAGCCGGGTCTTCAGCGCCACGAACAAGTCTTCCACCTGCTGACGCGCCCACGGAGTGCGCCGCAAAAAAGCCAGGCTGGATTTGACGCTGGGGTCATGATTGAAGCAGCGAATCTGGATGCGCCGCCCCAGCTCGGGCCAGCCGTAATGGCCGACCAACTGGTTCAGCATCTGTTCCAGCGTGACGCCGTGGATGGGATTCTTGGGTTGCGGTGCGCTCATGGTCGTGTTTTCTGGCTTGGGCGGGCGCAGTGTACCTTGCGCCCGCCGCGCCGCAAAGCCGTGCTCACGCGGCCGGCTTGGGCTTGCGTTGCCGCGACGCGCGTTTGGGCGCGGGCTTGACCGGCGCCGGAGCCTCCGGAGGCGAGCTGTTCCGCTGGGCCAAGCCCATCGCCAGCGCCAGCCGGCCCAGGCGCTGCTGCTTCTCGCCGCTGATGGGCCCCGCCGCTTGCAGCAGCAGAATCGCCAGCTCCAGCGCGAACTGGCGCTGTTGCTCGGTGGGCAACAAATGTTCCAGCGTCGCCAGCGCGCGCTTCTCGTCGTTGCGCACCAGCCAAGTCTGGCGCCGCACCGCCTGCTTGAACTGCTCCAGCGTCAAATCCTCGCCCAAGGCGGTTTCCTGCATCACCCGGCGAATAGCGTTGAACGGCCTCACGTCCACCACGCCGTTGCCGATGGCGACATAGATCAACAACCGCAAAAAGCCGTCCACCGGCCCGCCTTCGGCGTAATGGGCCTCCAGCTCCTGGCGCTTGAGCCGCAGCATCTCGCTGCGCTCCCAACTGCCGTCCGCCTTGCGCACTCCGTATTCGCGCTGCGGTTTCAAACCGGTCAGCGCCGCGCTCCACGGCGATTCGAACAAAGTTCGGAAGCTCAGCTCCTGCCAGGCGTCGCGACCGTCGCGCCAACCGTTCAGCGCCGTCTCCATCCACTGCGCATAGCTTTGCTGCCATTGCCAGAACGGATTGTCCTCCTCCGCCGGCCGCCGTTCGTCGCGTACCTTCTCCGCCCATTGCCGCAGCCCGGCCAGCCAGGGGTTGCGGCTGGAAAACCAGCGTCGCTCCAATCGCGACGGATGCATTTCGCGCCACCAGCGCGCGGTATGCTCGTTGCCGTATAAGCGCAGCCAGGGAGAGACGAAGGTATCGTACAGCTGCTGGTTGACCTCTCCCACCCGGCGCACCACTTCGAAGGCGGCCTCGCCCTGGCGGCCGTCGCCCAAAGCCAGAATATCGTCGATGTCGCGCGGCTCGAAGCGGATCACATAGCGGCCTTGCAAGTATTCCAGCCCGGCCATTTCCGGGTGGGTATCGGTGATGATGGCTTCGTACAAGCCGGGCGGCAGCACATCGATCAAGTCCAGCGCGCTGGCCAGCTCGCTGTGTTCCTTGTTGGCCACGCCGGCGGACACGAAAATGCCCAGGTGGCCCACCTGCTCGTGCAGGCAATAGACGATGGTCTGCTCATTGACGCGGATGTCCTCCACGCTGTGGTACAGGTCCGCGATCCAGAACAGCGCCTGCTGCGGCGGGGTGATGTTGTCGCCCCAGGAGGCGAACACCACGATGGGCGAGCGGATGTTGCGCAAGTCCACCGCCTGCCGTCCCTGCTCTAGCGTCACTTCGCCATGGCTCAGCCGGTTGCCGACGAACAGGTTTTGGGTAATCCATTCCATCTCGGCCTTGTTGAGCAGATAGTGGCCGCCCCACCAGCGCTCGAACTCCAGGAAACGCTCACGCTCGGTGTCCACCTTGGCGTACAAAGAGTAAGGCTTTTTCCAGTAGGTGTTGGCTGGGTCCAGCTGTTCGAAATTGCTGACCAGATGAGCCCCGTCGAACTGGCCGTGGCCCAGGTCGCCCACCAGCGAGGCCATCCAGGTGCCGCCATACAAACCGCCGGAATAACGCATCGGATTCTTGCCGGCCACGCCGGCCCAGTAAGACAACGGCGAGCCGGCCAGCAGGATGGGGCCCACCAGCTCCGGCGCGGTGGCCGCCAGCATCGCCAGCGCCCAGCCGCCCTGGCAATTGCCGATGACGAAGGGTTTGCCGGCGCTGTGCGGATGCAGCTGGTTCACCTTTTGCAGGAAGATCTTCTCGGCGCGCCACACGCATTCAATCGTCTGCTTGGGCTCCGGCACCGGGAAAAACATCACGAAATAACAAGGATGTCCTTGGCGCAGCGCGATGCCGATCTCGCTATCCATCTTGAAGCCGCCGATGCCGGGGCCGTGGCCGGCGCGCGGATCTATCACCACGAAGGGCCGTTTGGCCGGGTCAGGTTTCGGACAACCGTCCGGCGGGCGGATCGCCGACAGCGCGTAATTGACCGGCTGCTCCAGTTCACGGCCATCCACGATGATGTCGTAGTCGAAAACCAACACCGGCGGATGGCCGGAGGCGGCGTGCTCCAGATAGGTGTCCCCGCGCTGGCGCAGAATGTCGCAATACAGCACCGAACGCTGCCAGGCGTCGATCCAATACTCCACCAAGGCGCCGTTCAAACCCCCGGCGCCCAGCGCGGAGAACCAAGGAAATGAAGAATCAGGCAGGCTCATGCGAAACGCTCCGGCGACGATAAGGGAATGCCGCAATTCACTCTAGTCCAAATCCCCGCCCCGGTCGGGAAAAAGCCCATCGGCAAAACGCTTGCCGGCGGGCTTTACATTTGGTAACAATTGACCCCGGCCAACTCACACTTAATTGACAGTCGCCATCCAGAATAATGGAGTGATCCTGCCGATGTCGTCCGCCCGCATCACAGCCATCAATGGAATGGCCCGCCTATGAAACCGCAGATACCCTTTATATTCGCCAGCCTCGCCGCCGGCGCCGCTCTGGCCGCGCCGCCGGAACCCGCTTGCCCGCCGATGGGCAATTTCGCCGGCCGCCCGTGGAAGATAGACCCGGCCAAGCGCGACGCTTTCATCGCCCAACATCAGAAAGCGCTGCACGACAAGCTCAAGATCCAACCAGCCCAGGAAGCCGCGTGGCTGGCCTTCGCCAGCGCCACCCGCCCCGGTCCGATGCCGCCCTGCGAAAACGCGTCCACCGCGCCGGAACGCATGGAACAGCGCGTGCTGATGGCGCAGCGCCACCTGCTGAATCTGCAAAAGCGTTTGGAAGCGCTCAAATCCTTCTACGGCCAGCTCACGCCAGAGCAGCAAAAAATCATGGACCAGGACAGCCCGCCGCTGATGGGCGGCCGGGGCCAGGGGCCAATGCGCAAACTACAGGCAGGCCAAGGCAACGAGCCTCACAACTAAAACCCGTTACGATCTGCGACGATTCGTGAGCCGTGGCGCGGCGAGCCCCGCGCATTGTTGCAAACTGCTAAGCGGGCCGGCCCGGTTAACACTCGGTAACAAGCCCCGCCCTACCCGCAACACTTGCCAGACACCCATGCTCAATACTGCTTGCATGATCCACCTCCATAGGAGTCTTCAATCATGACCAAGCTGTTCAAGCCCATGCTGATCGCCGCGCTGCTGGCCACCGGTGTCACCGGCTCCGCGCTGGCCGCCGGCGACGCTCCGTCGCAAAGCCCGATGCCGATGATGGAAAAAGGCCGCCACATGGACCCGGCCCAGCGCGAAGCCATGGCCGCCCGCCATCTGCAAGGACTGCATGACCAACTGAAGCTGCAAGCCAGCCAGGAAGGCGCCTGGAAAACCTTCGTCGCCTCGATGAAGCCGGGCGAACGAGCGATGCCGCCCAAACCGCAGGCCGGCGAAACCGCGCCGCAACGCATGGAACGCATGTTGGACATGATGAAGCAGCACCAGGACGCGATGCAGAAACGCCTGGACGCGCTGAAAACTTTCTACGCTCAGCTAACGCCGGAGCAGCAGAAAGTGATGGACCAATGGCACGGCCAGATGGGCCGCCACATGGGCCCGATGTCCAAACCTCAGCCCAAATAAACGCCGCGCGTTTGACAGCAAAAACGGCAGCCTCTGGCTGCCGTTTTTAGCGTGGCGGCCCTGCGCCTATCGCTCAAACGCGTCCAAACCACTTATCGCCAAAGTTAACCAACAACACTCCGCCCACCACGAGCGCCGCCCCCAGCAGCCGAGGCAGATTCACCTCTCGCAGCGGCATCGCCAGCCAGCCGAAACGATCGAACAGCAGCGACACACACACCTGGCCGGCGATCACCAGGGACAGCATGGCCGCCACGCCCAGCCGCGGCGCCAGCAAGGTGGTGCCGAACACAAACATCGCCCCCATCGCGCCGCCCAACAGCATCCACCACTCCACCCGGCCCAACTGTGCCAGATCCGGCCATTTCTGACCGGTGGCGACAGCCAGGCCGGCCAGACACAGGCTGCCCACGGAGAACGACACCAGCGCCGCCAGCAGCGTGCTGTTGCCCAGCACGCCCTTGAGCTGGTTGTTGATGGCGGCCTGCAGCGGCACCACTACGCCAATGGCGAAAGCGAATAAAGGATAAATGGGGTTCATGACGATCCAGTCGAGTCAACGGAGAGTTTCACGTGAAACAGCGTTCACGCCGCGGAATGGCGAAGGAAAACGATCTTCTGCGGATTGCGGGTATACGCGCAGAAGCCCGGCTTGGGGCCCACCTTGGGATGGTTGCGACAAGTATTGGGGCGCCGTTCGTAAATGCCGCACAAACGGGTCTTCTGATCCAGGTGCATGCAATCGCCGTTGGCACGCCGCGCCAGCGTGAACAGCTCGCGCTTGAAATTGAAGTGCTGGATCAATCGCTGCTTTTCCAAGCGCTTGGCGATGTTCTTGATCGGCTCTTCCAGCTCGAACTCGTCCACCACACCCATGCGCACCAGATCCGGCAGCCGCACCTCCACCGGCATGGAACAGCAGCTGCCCATGCAGTCCTCGCACAAACCGTTCTTGTATTTGACCCAGGTGTCCAGGCGCTCGATGTCGGCCACGTTTGATTCCCCGTGATGCCGGCGTGGCCGGCGATAATGTATTAAAGGATTGTTCCGCATAGGAAAAAAGGAAAGAGGCGCATTTTACGCGCCTCTCCGCCGCCGCCGCAATCGACTCGCCGCCTCAGATCGGCAATCTAGCGCTCAAGACCGCGGACGCTGCTTGAAGAAGGTCAAGGGCGCGGTGTACGGCACCTCGCTTGGCGGCGGGGCCTTCAGGATGTGCTTTTTCATCTTGCCCATCACATGCATCTCGCAAGGCCGGCATTCGAACTTCAATGTGTAGGTTTCGTTGCCGGACTTCAGCGTCATCGGATCGGCGCGCACCTGGCCCATCACGCCCTTCACCCCCTTGGCCTGCTTCGGGCACAGGTTGAAGGAGAAGCGCAGACAGTGCTTGGTGATCATCAGGCTGACCTCGCCCTCTTCCTGATGCGCCTCGTAGGCGGCGTCGATGACCTCCACCCCGTGCTTGCGGTAGAACTGCCAGGCCAGATTGTTGTAGACGTTGGCCAGATAGCTCAGCGTCTTTTCCGGATACGGCGCCGGCGGCACCAACGCCGCCTTGCGCGGCTGGCGCGGCCAGGCCTGCAAGCGCGCGGCCTCCAGCCGGGCGATGGCGTCTCGGCGCAAGGCGTTGATCGCCGAGGCCGGCGCGAACCACGGCTGAGAGAGTTGCAGCGTTACATCGTGGGCAACGAACATGGTGTTGCCCAGCTTCGCCAGATTGTCTCGCAAACCTGCAAGCGCCTTCTCCGCGTCCTTGGCCGGCTCCAGCGCCAGCGGGCTGCGGGCGACGGCGCTGACGCCGTCCTCGTCGGTGATGCTCAGTTCCAGGCCGTCGGCGTTTTCAGCCAGCGTCATCCACACGCCCACCTTGCGCTCGGCGGACTTTTTCAGCAGCGCCAGTTCCCAGGCGTGGTCGCGGTTGCGGCTGATGTCCACGCCCGGCTTGAGGCCGGCCAACACCGAAGCGTCGTTGGGAAACACCCTCCACAACAACTCGCCGTCCGCGGTCTTGCCCACTTGCTGCACGGTATTGGCCTGAACGCCCACGACTTCCCGCTTCTTCATGAAGTTGATGCCGTCGCCGTTGCTCATGGTTTCTCGGGTGGCGATCTCCAGCCAGTCCGGCCCCACTTTGCTGACTACGCCCAGGCCGACGCCGACGAACTTGGGCGAATCGAAAGCGCCGATGTCGATCTTGCGGCCAGTGGCGAAGTAATCGGTGCCGCCGCGGTGGAAGGTCTTGTCCGGGTCCGGCGCGAAGAAGATTTCGCTGTCGCCGCTGGAGGCGCGCGCCAGCTCCGGCCTACGTTCGATGATCTCGTCCAGCAGCAGCCGGTAATGGGCGGTGATGTTCTTCACATAGGACACGTCTTTGTAACGGCCCTCGATCTTCAGCGAACGCACGCCGGCGTCCAGCAGCGCCTCCAGATTGGCGCTCTGATTATTGTCCTTCATCGATAGCAAATGCTTGTCGAAAGCCACCACGCCGCCGTCCTTGTCGGTCAGCGTGTACGGCAGTCTACAGGCTTGCGAGCAGTCGCCGCGGTTGGCGCTGCGCCCGTTGTCGGCGTGGCTGATATAGCACTGGCCGGAGAAGGCCACGCACAGCGCGCCGTGAATGAAGTATTCAATGGTGGCGGCGTCGCCCACCGCGTCGGCCGCCTGGCGGATTTGCGGAATCGTCAGCTCGCGCGCCAGCACCACTTGGGAGAAACCGGCATCGGACAGGAAACGCGCTTTCTCCGGCGTGCGGATGTCGCACTGTGTGGAGGCATGTAGCTGGATGGGCGGCAGGTCCAGTTCCAGGATGCCCATATCCTGAATGATCAGCGCGTCCACGCCTGCGTCGTACAACTGCCAGATCAGCTTGCGCGCCGGCTCCAGTTCGGCATCGTGCAAGATGGTGTTGAGCGTGGCGAAGATGCGCGCGTGGTAGCGGTGCGCAAACGCGGTCAGGCCGGCGATATCCTCCACGCTGTTACAGGCGTTGTGGCGCGCGCCGAAGCTGGGCCCGCCGATGTACACCGCGTCGGCGCCGTGCAAGATGGCCTCGCGGCCGATTTCGGCGGTCTTGGCGGGCGATAGCAACTCGATCTGGTGCGGCAACAGGCTCATGGCGTTTCCTGACATTTAGTATAGGTGGCCGCGTCGGGCGATGGCGGCCGCAAAGGGGCGGAATTATAACGGAATCATGGAGTTATAGGTAGCAATTTGCAGCAGCGGCTTTTAAGTTCAGCCCTGGGACCACGGCCTTGCCATGCCACTGTCACATGCCGCGACTACACCTCCAAATAGTCAAAATCGGTTTTATATATGCAAAAACCAATTCGGAGAGCGTCATGTTCAACCGCCTGACCATCGCCCAACGCTTAAGCGCGCTCGTCGCGGCTCTGTTGGCCATCACCGTCTTGATCAGCCTGTTTGGCCAACATGCGCAAAAAGGCATACTCGACGACTTCGCCACCACTTACAACGACAGAGTGGTGTGCCTGAAACAGCTGAAAACCGTGGCCGACAGCTATGCGGTGGGCATCGTTGATGGCGCGCACAAACTGCATGCCGGCGCCATCGACGCGGCCGGGTTTATAGGCGGCATCGACGCCGCGCAAGTGGCGCTGAAAAAACAATGGGGCGACTACCGCGCCACTTATCTGACCGATGAGGAAAAAACCCTGGCCGACCAGGCCGAGGCGGCAATGCGCCACGCCGACGCCAGCGTGGCCCGGCTCAAAAGCCTGGCCCAGTCCGGGGACCGCGCCGCGATGCAACTCTTTCTGGACAAGGAAATGTACCCGGCCATCGATCCCATCGCCAACCGCATCGCCGCGCTGATCGACTTGCAGTTGCGAGTGGCGGCGGAAGAGTTCGCCAAGGCGCAGGAACGCGCCGCCGCCAGCCGCGCCGTCGCCATTGCGCTCTTGATCTGCGGTGTGGCGCTGGGCGCCTTGCTGTCGCTGATCATCATCCGCTCGCTGATGGCAGAGCTGGGCGGCGAGCCGCGCGACGTGGTGGCGCTGACCGAGCGCATCGCCAACGGCGACCTCAGCCAGAAACTACAGGCCAAGGCCGGCGACCAACACAGCATCGTCGCCTCGATGGCGCGGATGCAGAGCGGACTCATCCAGATGGTGCGCGCCATGCAGCAGATCATCAGCCAGCTAAGCGCCAATGCCACCGAGCTGGCGGCGGCGGCGGAACAGGTGGCCGCCAGCGCCGAGGAGCAAACCCGGGCCGCCTCGTCGATGTCGGCCTCGGTGGAGCAATTGTCGGTCAGCATCTGCTCGGTGGACGACAACACCACCGATGTGGCCACCGAATCCGTCTCCACCGGCGAACTGGCCACCCGTGGCGAATCCATCATCGACCAGACTCTGCACACCATAGAGTCGGTAGCGGAAATGGCGCGCACCTCGCAAGTGCAAGCCGACCTGATGAGCAGCCGCTCGCAGCAGATCTCCAATGTGATCCAGGTGATACGCGACGTGGCCGACCAGACCAATCTGCTGGCGCTGAACGCGGCGATAGAAGCGGCGCGCGCCGGCGAACAGGGGCGCGGCTTCGCCGTGGTGGCGGACGAAGTGCGCAAGCTGTCCGAGCGCACCGCCCAATCCACCGCCGAAATCAGCACCAGCATCCGCGAGATGCTGGATAGCAGCGCCCATGTGGTGCAGAACATCCACCACACCGTGGACCATATGGAAGTGGGCTTGCAGCAAGCCAACGACGCCCGCTCGGCCATCACCGGCATCAACGACAAGGTGGCCAGAGTCAAACAATCGCTGAGCGCGATCTCGGTATCGCTGCACGAGCAGCAGGCCGCCGGCACCGGCATCGCCGCCAATGTGGAGAAAGTGGCGCAAATGTCCGAGGAAACCAGCGCCGCCGCCAGCCAGACAGCGGACTCCGCCAGTCAGATGGAACAGATGTCGCATGAGCTGCAATCCAGCATCAATTACTTCACCCTGCCGCAGGCCGGCCAAAGCCAGAACGAAGAAACGCCGCTGCAAACCGGCCGTTCGTTGGCGGCCGCCAGCTGAAACCCGTTTACCCCCTCTCCGCACTTGGCCTGGCGCTTGCCAGGCTTTTTTTTAGTCTGGCAATGCCCCATGGCCTATGGGTCAGCCGGCGCTTACCTTCGCTGCAACACCATGTTGCATAGCAGCAATGTCGATAAGCGAAAAATACTGCGCGTGTTGCCGCTGCCGCGGTTGAAAACGCGTAGTCATCCCGGCCAATCCTTCGTTAACACTCCAAATTCCGTTCGGAAAAACAAAAAGTAGATGCCTTTCATTTGCATTTGGCGGCTATCTGACGCCAATGAGCGGCCATTTCCAGCAAACCCATGTGCATGGCAACATTGCAACAATATGACGAATTATTTTGCAATACCAATGAGATACCAATTGAGAACCAGTAAAAGACCAGATAGTTTTAGCGCAGGACATCCAACAGAGGTGTCGCCACGTGATTGGAGTGACTGAAATGCCTAAGCCGACCAAGCTTGCCCTACTACTGTTGACCGCCCTGCCCTGTGTCGTCATGGCGGCGGAAGACTCGATTCCGGCCAACGACACCTCGCCCACCCAGGGCGCGCCGGCCACTTTCGAACCGGTGGACGTCTATGACTTGATCACCAAGTCCGAAACCACCGTCAGCGCCATCTATTACGGCCGTAACCGCCAAGCGGACTGGCCCGCTCCGCCCAACAGCAAGAACCGCGACGACATCACCGTCAACGCGCTCAACCTGGGCCTGAATTTCCGTTCCGGCTACGCCTGGAACAAGCTGGGCTTCGACGCCGCCGCCCACGCCGCCATCCGCCTGGACAGCGGCAAAGGCTGGTCGGAAGTGCTGAACCACGACATCAACGACAGCTCCCAACCCGGCGGCGTGGACAAGAGCGCCGCGGTGCTGAGCCAGGCGGCGCTGAAATTCCGCCAGCACGAAGACGGCCAGGGCTTCTCCGCCCGCGCCGGTTACACCCCCATAGGCATCGGCACCCTGGGCACCTCCGGCGGCCTGCAATCCCACGCCTACCGCGGCGTGGAAATGAAATACAAATTCGGCGACTTCGAAGTGGGCTACGGCTGGGCCGACCAGTTCCGCAATGAGTGGGACACCCGCTTCCGCGACATGACCAACTCCTGGGAACAGGGCCGCAGCAACGGCAGCACCGCCAAACGCGTCGATTACGTCAACAGCCTGGGCTTCCGCTACGCGCCTAAAAACGGCTTCGTCGACGTCGGCGTAGGCGAAGGCAAGGACTACCGCCGCAACGCCCAGATCGCCGGCTCCTACTCCTGGCAGCTCAACGGCGACGACAAGCTGACCGCCACCGGCTACTACTTCACCGGCAAGTACCAGACCCAGCTCTCCGGCATTCAGAACCCCAAGAACGAATACCACGCCAGCGGCAGCGTCAGCTACGCCACCGGCGGCTGGACACTGATGGGCGGCCTGGGCTACACCAAGGCGCCGGACTCCGGCGAACTGAACTTCCGCATGACGCCGTGGGGCAACAGCGACAACCGCAACTTCATCCAAACCTGGGGCCAGCTGGACGACTTCGTCTGGGACGGCACCACCGTCTACAAGCTGGGCGTTAATTACGATCTGGCCAAGGTGGGCGTGCCCGGCCTGACCGTGGGCCTGTCCGGCAACTACGCCACCGGGATGAAAAACCCGGGCAAGGCCGACACCAAGGCCCATGAAGTGGACTTCAGCATCGGCTACAGCGTGCAAAGCGGCATGTTCAAGGGCGCCAGCATCGGCGTCTATCCGGCGTGGCTGCGCACCGACGGCTTCTACGGCAAATCCGACCGCAACGACGTGAAAGTCATCGCCTCCTACAGCAAGACCTTCTGATCCGCGCGGCTGGCCGGGCGTCCTCTCGTCCGTCCGGCCGCCGGCTCACTGGCATTGAACTGGTCTCGCTTTCATTGACACCACTTCAATGCCACAATGCGGCAAAACGCCAATCAAATGGCATAACAATATAGCAAGCCCGCCGTCAGACTGGCCGCCCGCCAGCGCCGGCCTCCATGGAGAAACCATCATGAAACTCAACGCCTTCGCTCGCGCCGCCCTGCTCGCCGCCGGCTGCGCCGTCGCCCTGCCGGCTCTGGCCGCCGACAAACCCGTGCTGGAAGTGTGGACCATGAGCCTGTCGCCGAAATTCGACAGCTACTTCAAGGATCTGGTCGGCAAATACAACGCCCAGAACCCCAATGTCGAAGTTAAATGGACCGATTACCCCTGGGACGTGATCCAGTCCAAGTTCACCGCCGCCGTGGGCGCCGGCAAGCCGCCGGCTCTGGTCAACCTGAACGTGCCGTGGGCTTACGACTACAAGCAAAGCGACCTGCTACAGCCGCTGGACAGCGTGATCAACAAGGGTCAGTACGTGGACGGCGCGATCAAGGACGTCACTTTCGACGGCAAGGTTTACGCCTTCCCTCACTACAACGGCGCCAACGTCATCGCCTACAACGCCGAGCTGTTCAAGAAAGCCGGCCTCAATCCGGCCAAGCCGCCCAAATCGCTGGACGAGCAGCTGGCTTACGCCAAAACCATCAAGGCCAAAACCGGCGTCGCCGGCTTCGCCCCGGCGCTGGGCCCCACCAAGATCGAAGGCTTTCTGATCCAGAACGGCCTGCCCTTGCTCAAGGACGGCAAACCGGTGTTCAACAGCCCGGCCCACGTGGCCATGCTGAAAAAACTGGGCGACGCCTACAAGTCCGGCGCGCTGCTGAAGGACAATCTGTTCGCCCAGGACAACTTCCAGGTTTCCATCGCCGCCTACAACAGCGGCCGCATGGCCATGCTGGTCACCACCCCGGCCTCGCTGACCCGAGTGCGCGACGAAGCCCCCAAACTTTACCAAGCCACCCAAGTGGCTCCGGCGCCCATCGGCCCCACCGGCATCGCCGCCGGCGGCTGGATGTTCAACTTCGGCGTGGCGCGCAACGTCAACAAGGCGCTGCTGCCGGAAATCGGCAAGTTCGGCAACTACCTGACCAACGCCGACAACCAGCTTGCCTTCGCCAAGCTGGCCGGCACCCTGCCCACCGCGCGCAAGGCGGCGCAAGACCCGTACTTCCAGAAAGTGGCCAATAACGCCGGCGCGGCGGAAAAAGCCGTCGGCGTGGCCGCCGCCAGCCTGGACAAGACCCGCACCATCTATCTGGCCGGCGTCAAGGACCCGGATGTGCTCTCCGCCCGCCTGGCCGCCGCGGTGGAAAAAGCCGTCACCGGCCGCCAGGACCCCAAGGCCGCGCTGGACGAGGCGGCGGCGTTCTGGAGCGGCAAACTGTAAAACGCGCTTGACCGCGGCGGAGTCTCAGACGCCGCCTCCCGCAACCCGCAGGCCGTCGCCGCATTCCGGCGTCGGCCTGCCGCTACGTCACAAGGTTCTGCCCATGCGCACCAAGACCACGCTGCAAGCCTATCTGTTCCTGGCCCCGGCGCTGTTGCTGATGCTGGCGTTCTCCTTCTGGCCGGTGGGCTTCGGCAGCTTCATCGCCTTCACCCAGTACAACCTGATCGACAGCCCTCGCTGGGTGGGCCTGGACAATTTCCGCGAGCTGTTCGCAGACGACTTGTTCCTGGCCTCGCTGAAGAACTCCGCCATCTACCTGTTGGTGGTGCCGGTGATCCAGATCGTCGCCATGCTGCTGGCGGTGCTGGTCAACAACCAGCTTCCCGCCATCAAGTGGTTCCGCGCCGCCTACTACCTGCCGGTGGTCACTTCCGTATCGGTGATCGGCATCATCTGGAACTTCATGTACACCGAAGACGGCGTGCTTAACGCCGCGCTGCACTGGCTGCGGGTGGTCAACGAACCGGTGGGCTGGCTCAACGACGACCGCATCGCGCTGTTCGCGGTGATGTTCATCACCGTTTGGCGCGGCCTGGGCTGGTATATGGTGCTCTATCTGGCCGGCCTGCAGGCGGTGCCGGCCGACATCTACGAAGCGGCGCAGCTGGACGGCGCCAACGCCTGGCAGCGTTTCTGGCGCATCACCGTGCCGCTGCTGGCCCCCACCATCCTGCTGTGCTCGATGATGTCGGTGCTGGCCGCGGTCAAGGCCTTCGAGGAGGTGCAGATCATGACCAAGGGCGGGCCGATGCAATCCACGTACACCGCGCTGTTCTACGCCTACGAGTTCGGCATCAAGTCGCTGAACTTCGGCCGCGCGCTGGCCGCCAGCCTGGTGATGTCGGTGTTCTGCGTGGCGCTGGCCTGGTTGAACTTCCGCTATCTGCAGCCGCGCGAACCATAAGGAAACGCCATGCAAAACACCGCCACCCTCGCCGCGCCCGCCGCCCGCAGCCACAGCGCCCGGCTAAGCAAGCTGGCCGGCCGCGGCCTGCATTATCTGGTGCTGAGCCTGATCGCCGTCGTCACCGTCTACCCGTTCTGGTGGACGCTGGTCACCGCGCTCTCCACCGAGGGCGACGTGTTCGCTTTTCCGCCGCCCTTATTGCCCAGCGCCCCCGGCCTGGACAACTTCAAGGAGGCGGTGTCCAGCATCGACCTGCTGGCCTTCTACAAGAACTCCGTCGTCATCGCGCTGGCCACCGTGGCCGGCACCCTGCTGGTCAGCGCGCTGGCCGCCTACCCGCTGGCGCGGATGCGCTTTCCTGGCCGCAAGCTGGTGTTCGGCGCCATTCTCGCCACCATGATCCTGCCCAGCGAAGTCAACTTCCTGGTCAACTTCATCACCGTATCCAAACTGCAGCTCACTGACAGTTACAGCGGCGTGGTGCTGCCCACGCTGGCCGGCGCGGTGGGCATATTCCTGATGAAACAGGCCTTTGAGGCCGTGCCGCAGGACTTGATAGACGCCGCCCGCGTCGACGGCGCCGGCGACTGGCAGATCTTCTGGAAAATCATGTTGCCGCTATCTCGTCCGGCGCTGGCGGCGCTGACCATACTCACCATGGTGTCGGCGTGGAACCAATACATCTGGCCGTCCATCGTGATGTCCAGTCCGGACAAATTCCCGCTGTCGGTGGGCGTGCTCTACCTGTCCGGCGCCTTCAGTTTCAAAACCCGGGTGGTGGCCGCCGGCGCGGTGCTGACCGTGCTGCCCATCCTGCTGGTCTTCCTGTTCACCCAGCGCTACTTCCTGCGCGGATTCGATGGAGCCGTCAAATGAGCGATACCCTGCAACAACTGGCCGGCCAGGCGCTGATGGTGGATGTGGCCGGCCCGCGTCTGGGCGAAGACGAAGCCGCCTTCCTGCAACAACTGGGCGCGCGCGCCATCTGTCTGTTCCGCCGAAATGTGCCGGACGAGGCCAGCATCCGCCGGCTGATAGCCGATCTGCAATGCGCGCTGGGCGAGGACATCCTGATCGGCATGGACCAGGAAGGCGGCGCGGTGATGCGCACCCTGTTTCTGCCGGCGGCGCCGTCGGCGATGGCCCTGGGCGCGGTGGACGACGCGGAACTCGCCGCGAAAGTGGGCGCCGCGGTAGCGCGCGGGCTGGCCAGCCTGGGCGTGAACTGGAACTTCGCCCCGGTGCTGGACCTCAACAACAACCCGGACAATCCGGTGATCTCGGAACGCTCCTTCGGCGAAAACCCGCTCAAGGCGGCAAGACTGGCGCGCGCCTGGATCAGCGGCCATCTATCCGAAGGCGTGGCCTGCTGCGTCAAGCACTTCCCCGGCCACGGAGACACCCACACCGACTCCCATCTGGATCTGCCGGTGGTGGACAAGCCCAAGGCCGAACTGCGGGATTACGAGCTGTCGCCGTTCGCCGCGCTGGCCGACCTCGCCCCCGGCATGATGAGCGCCCACATACGCTTCCCGGCGCTGGACGCGGACTGGCCGGCCACGCTGTCGCCGGCCATCCTGCGGCAACTGCTGCGCGAGCAGCTGGGCTATCAGGGCGTGATGATCACCGACGGCATGAATATGAAGGCCATCCGCGAACGCTGGGGCCAGGCCCAGGGCAGCGCCCAGGCGCTGGCCGCCGGCGCCGACCTCAGCCTGGTGCTGCAATTCCAGGACGAAATGGAAGAGAGCAAGCAGGCGCTGATCGACGCCGCCGCCGCCGGCCGGCTGAGCGAGGCGCGGCTGCAAGAAGCGGCCGCGCGCGTGGACGCGCTGATCCGGCGCTACCCCAGCCGTCAGCGCGATTACGAACCGGCGCAGCGCGCCGCCGACGCCGAATTGTTCGCCGAAGCCTGGCGCCGCGCGCTGACCGCCCACGGCCAGCCGCAACGGCCGCCGGTGGGCGCCACGCTGCGCCTGGTGGTGCAGGACCAGGCGCCGTCCGACGGCGTGTCCGAGGCCGGCCTGTCCGCCGACGCGCTGATCGCCCGGCTGTCGCGCCGCTTTAGCCTGGAAGTGATCCGCTACCAAAGCCGCGAGGAACTGGACTGGCGCCGTCTGCCTCAGGACGGCCGCTACACCGTGGTCGCCTCCACCACCCGCGAACGCTACGGCGCGCGCGAGCGCGCCGAATGGCGGCCGGACCTGCACCTGGCCCTGTGGAACCCCTACGCCGCCGCCGATCTCGAGGCGCCGGCGCTGATCAGCTACGGCTTCGCCGACGCGGCGCTGGACGCCGTCGCCCAATGGCTGGCCGGTGAGATAGAAGCCGCGGGCGTGCTGCCGGCGCGCTTGCAATAAAAGGATTCGATATGGCCCACCTCAAGCTCAGCAATATCCACAAAGTCTACGACGACGGCAACGCCGTCATTCACGGCGTGGACCTCGCCGTCCGCGACGGCGAATTCATGGTCTTCGTCGGCCCCTCCGGCTGCGGCAAATCCACGATGATGCGCATGATCGCCGGCCTGGAAGACATCAGCGCCGGCGAACTGTGGATAGGCGGCCAGCTCGCCAACGACATTCAGCCGTCCAAACGCGGCGTGGCCATGGTGTTCCAGAGCTACGCGCTCTACCCGCACATGACGGTGCGGGAAAATATGGCTTTCGGCCTCAAACTGGCCGACAAGAGCAAACAGGACATCGCCGCCGCCGTGCACCGCGCCGCGCTGACGCTGCAGATAGAACATCTGCTGGACCGCAAACCCAAGGCCCTGTCCGGCGGCCAGCGCCAGCGCGTGGCCATTGGCCGCGCCATCGTGCGCAAGCCGGAAGTGTTTTTATTCGACGAACCGCTGTCCAATCTGGACGCCGCGCTCAGGGTGCAGATGCGCATCGAATTGGCGCGGCTGCACAAGGAATTGGGCAGCACCATGATCTACGTCACCCACGACCAGGTGGAAGCGATGACCATGGGCGACCGCATCGCCGTGTTCAACGCCGGCCGCATCGAGCAGGTGGGCACGCCGCTGGAGCTGTACCAATGCCCGGCCAACCGCTTCGTCGCCGGCTTTATCGGCTCGCCCAAGATGAATTTCCTGCCGGCGGCCATTGTTGCGGACACTCCGGCCGGCCTGACGCTGGAACTGCCCGGCGGCAACCAGCTGAGTCTGCCGTTCCAAGGCCGCGCCGGCGACGCCGTCACCCTGGGCGTGCGCGCCGAACACCTGCGCTTTGCCGACGTCGGTGTGCCGGCGACGGTGCAGTTGGTCGAACATCTGGGCGATGTGCAAATCGTCTACGTCCAGGCCGACGGCGTGGCCGAACCCATCGCCGTCAAACTAGGCGGCCAGGACAGGGCGCCACAGGCCGGCAGCGGTTGCCGCCTGACGCTGGACGCCGAACACTGTCATCTGTTCGACGCCCGTGAGCAAGCCTTGCCCCGGCTGGCGATTCAAGCGCAGGCCCAGGCCGAGACAGTGTGAGCGGCGGCAAGACAGGACGCAAAAAAGGACGCCATCGCGTCCTTTTTTATCCAAAAACCAAATTAATCCTATGCTTTTTCTGCTTCGGCCCATTGTTTGGGTATTAAGTCCCACATATCTCTATTAGTTGCTCTCACTTTGGGAGAAGGGTGCGCAGAAGTAAAAATCTTTAAATCCATATCTCTCATAAGTCGCTGTGCTTTCCCGGCCTTCTTTCCTACAAGTACAACTTTTTTTACTTTGGGGAGTAGCAACAATAACTTTCGTAGCTCTTCAACTCCTACTCGTAGCTCCTCCGAAGTAACTCTGATTGTCCCATTCCAAAATGGAATTATATTCCATAAAATAGTTTTTTTTCTCGCGATTTCTGCTTGATTCATAAAATAGAATAAGGCTTGTGCGGTTGGGTCGTCATTATCTCTAGAGATAAATCCAGAGCCTTGTCTTTTACCTGATAGCGAAGTCATTGGGCCAGGCTTTTCCAATAAAAATAATATTTCAGCATTGATTCCACCATCCAATGGGTCAAAATCTTGAAACTCTAAATCAGGGAATTTTAATCTCAAATCACCAACAAAATTCGTCAGTGGTTCTACATGTGGCTCCAAGAGCATCCGGCGACGCTGAGCGACTTGCTCCAAACAACGTAGTGAGCGAGGTGCATCTAAAATAAATTTTTGCATTTCCATAAATTTAACAAACCATATATTATTAAAAATAAAAATCATTCACCACAAAAAAATTTACAAACATGCTAACTATGGCAAAAGGATGATTAAAAATAATCAAAAATGGCGCAATCACTTCTTTATCCACAGAAAAAGCTATCCAGCCTTTTTATCCACAGCTCGCCGTAACACCCCACATCCGCTAAATGACATCCATATCGGTAAGCGGCTAGCGCGGTTTATCCACAAGCCAGCATGCTTACGACACTTTATCCACAGCAGCCAGCTCAAAGCTAGTCCGCGCCGCGTCCAGCTCGAAACGAACCAGCTGCCCGGCATGCGGCCGCAGCTGCTCGGCCAGCCAGTCCATGCCCGCCGCGCCGGAAGGAAAACCGCCGTCCGGCCGCTCGCTGACGAAGACCACGTCGCGGCTGCCGGCGTCCAATTTGAACAAGTCCGACTCCAGCCAGTTCAGGCAACGGCACACCACCTGTCGTTCGCCGTTCAGCCATACCGCCTCGCCCGGCTGCGGCGTCTCCGCTTGATCCCTTCCCAGCGGCAGAAAAGGCTCGTCGCCGACGGCCAGGTCCAATTGCAATACGCCGCCCAGCTTGGCGATGTCCTCGCCGCCAAACGGACTCAGGCTCAGCAAGGACGCCTGGTTGTACAAGTCCACCAGCGGCAGGATGCTGCGCAGCTTGTCCTTCTGCGCCGCCTTGACCAGGTATTCCAGCGAACAGCGCGCTTTCTTGTCGCCGGGCAAGTCCTTGTACATCTGCTTCCAGGCTTGCAACAACTCGTCCAGATCGCGTTCCGGCTCCGGCAAGGTCGGCAGCCGCGCGGGCAAAGCGGCGGCGTTGATATCCAGCGCGATCAAACCGCTCACCTGGATCTGCGGCAGGCGGGACAATAAGGCGGGGCTCAGGGCAATCTGCATCGTCGGGTTTTCCACGGTTGAATCCGTGTCAGCATAGGCCCCTCGCGGACTAAGGGGAAACGCGTTTTTTTGCTGGGGTATTAGCGCGACTGAATCGCCACACGGCAATGCGCGAGGCCCCGTAAATGGGGCCAGTTCGCACCGGTATCGATGCGGGCTCAATGAATGGAGCCGCCCGCCTTGTCATCCGCGTCCAGGCACTCGGCGGCGCTAAGCACCGCTTCTTCCAGCAGGGAGAAGAAACCGGCCCAATACTCGCCCTCCAGACCTTCCGCGGTGAAATCGGCATGCTCCGCCATGCGCGCCAGCAGGGAATCCTCCCCAGCGCAGGGATGGTGCGCCACGTGTGCAATGTAATGGCCGGCAAACTCGCGGCCCATCCGGTAAGCCTCTTGATCGCTCGCGTTGGCCGGCACCGCCATACAGTACAGACGCAAGCGCGGCGGCAGGCAGACGGCGAAGGAAGGTTCTTGGACCGACTCCGCCTGGCCGGCGGCGTCATGGCGACGAAATGGACGTTTTACGGACATAAGGCCTCCCATTGTCATAGCGCCTGTTCCAGGTCTTGACGCAAGCTCAAGGGCGTAAACAGGCTTTTGCAGCGTGCCTTGCCTTCAGGCGTGGAGCGGATAAGGTAACAGCTTTTGCGGACCAAGGCCCGCGCGAGACAAAACCGGCGGCTGAGCCGCCGGATAAAGCGGCCGCCGCGCGCCGTCCTTAGAACGTGTTTACGACCTGCTGCGCGTCGGCGATACGGCCTTGCTCGCGAGACTGTGAACAGGCTCTGAGGATCAGCCTATCTTGATCAGCCCAAGCCCAACGGCCACCCCAAGCAAAACCAGCGAGAAGGCCCACATCGGAAGCAGGGAATAGCGAATGTGCCTCCCCATGTCCAAGCCGGCCAAACCCAGTCCCAGCCACAACGCAGGGGAAAAGGGACTGACGAAAGTGCCAATCACATTGCCGATTTGCAGCGCGTAAATGGCCGATGTGGTTTCCACTCCATAAGCGGACACAATTTCCAGGATCACCGGCAGCAAAGCAAAGTAATAAGCGTCCGTGCTCAACACCAGATCCAGCGGCAGACCAAACACGCCCAGGATCAAGTGCAGGTAGGGCGTCGCCTCGCTTGGCAAAACCCGCACCAGATCCGCCGCGATCGCCTTGAGCATGCCGCTGCCGTTGAGTACGCCCAGAAATGAGCCGGCGGCCAGGATGATGGCTCCCATCAGCAGGGCGTTTGGAGCATGCGCGCGGATGCGCTCCAACTGTTCGTCCACGTCCGGATAATTAATGACCAAGGCGATTCCCAGGCCAATCATGAAGATATAACCGGACGGCAGAATGCCGGAAATCAGAGTGCCTATCACCCCCAAAAACAGAGCCATATTGACGAAAAACAGTTTGGGCAGCGGCTGCTTGTCATTGAGATCTTCCAGCGGCTCCGCCTCGTCCGTCGCCTGCAAGGGGCCTTGCTTGCGCAAACGTCTGGCCTCGAATACGCCCAGCACCGCCGCAAGCACCACCAGCAAACCCGCGCCGATCAACTGCAAGGGAATCAAAGGCTGCCATAGCGCGGCCGGATCCAGATCGGTCACCGCCGCCGCGCGTCCCAGCGGGCCGGCCCACGGCATCATGTTGAGGATGCCCGCGCCCAACGCCAACAGCAGCATCATCAAATAGGGATTCATGCCCAAGCGCCGGTACAGGGGCAGCAGCGTGGGCACCGTCAGCAAAAAGGTGGTGGCGCCCACGCCGTCCAGATGCGCCAGCATGCCCACCACCGCCGTGCACACCGCCACGGTAACGACATTGCCTCTGGAAATCCCCACCATGCCGTTGACGATGGGACGAAACACTCCTGTGTCCTGCATCACGCCAAAGAAGGTAATGGCAAAGATGAACATGGTCGCCACTTGGATGACGGAGTTCAGGCCGGCGCTATAGAACTTGCCGATATCGGCGAATCCGAAACCGGCCAGCAGCGCACCGATAAAGGGAATCAAGGTGAGACAGACAACAGGCGCAAGCTTGCGCAGGATCAACAGGGACACCACCATGACGATGATGGCAAGGCCAGCAAAAGTAAGCATGTGCTTCTCCGGGAGGCTGAATCGGATGATTCCGGAATTCAGTCGCCAACTGGACTGGCTATCGCCGTATTCCATCAGACGCTGAACAGACCGGGTGCAATGAGGTTTTTTTTTATGGTTCGACTTTTGGCCGAACTTGCTTGCACAGCGAGCGGAGCTTTTGTGGGAGCCCTTCCGCTTGTTGAAAGCCAAACAAAGGGACTGGGCGGAAAAGCCTACACGGACAGCGGGATTATTGTCTATACATTTGCGATTGGGTCTTGCCAGGCGCAAGACGCGGGAACGACAAAGCCCGGCATCGCCGGGCTTCTATTTCAGAACCTGTTCACGTCGCGGAACCTTACACGGCGAATGCCGCTTCGGCTTCATTGTCGCTCAGGCGGTCAGCCGTTGTTCCCGCGTGGCGCTCTGGCCCTGCAACCAGGCGTCGATCACCTCGGCGGCGTGCGCCGGCAGGTGCAGCTTGAGCTTGGAACGGCGCCACAGGATGTCCTCGCTGCGCGTCGCCCATTCTTCGTCCGCCAGGTAGCGCAGCTCGGCTTCGTACAAACCGGGCAGCAGCTCCGCGCCCAGTTGCTCCAGGCCGGCGGCCTCGCCGATCAGCCTGGCCACGCGAGTGCCGTAGGCGCGCGCCCAACGCCGCGCCAGCGCTTCCGGCAGCCACGGGTACTGCTGACGCAGGCTTAGCAGAAAACGCTCGAAGTCCGCGCCCGGCATGTCGCCGCCCGGCAGCGGCGCGTCGGCGGTCCAGGTGGTCTTGCTGTTGCCCAGCAGCGGCGCCAGTTTGTCCACCGCTTCTTCCGCCAGTTTGCGGAAGGTGGTGATCTTGCCGCCGAACACCGACAACAGCGGCGCGCCGTTCAGGTCCATTTCCAGCGAGTAATCGCGGGTGACGCTGGCGGCGTTGCTGGCCTCGTCGTCCAGCAGCGGACGCACGCCGGAGTAGGTGGACAACACGTCGGCCGGGCTGATTTGGGTCTGGAAGTAACGGTTGCTCATCTGGCACAGATAGGCCACTTCCTGATCGTCTATCGCCACCTTGGCCGGGTCGCCGCGGTATTCCACGTCGGTGGTGCCGATCAGGGTGAAATCCTGCTCGTAGGGAATCGCGAAGATGATGCGCTTGTCCGGATTCTGGAAGATATAGGCATAGGGGTGGTCGAACAATTTCTTGACCACGATGTGGCTGCCTTTGACCAGACGGATGGACTTGCTGGACGGCAGCGCCAGCGTGTCCTTGATCAGGCTTTCCACCCACGGACCGGCGGCGTTGACCAGTGCGCGGGCGCGCACCTGGCTGCGGCTGCCGTCTTCGGCCTGCAGCTCGCACAGCCAGTGTTCGCCGTCGCGGCGGGCGCCGATGCAGGCGGTGCGCGTCAACACGCGCGCGCCGCGTTCGGCGGCGTCCTTGGCGTTGAGCACCACCAGCCGCGCATCCTGCACCCAGCCGTCGGAGTAGACGAAACCGCGCTTGAACGCCGGCTTGATCGGCCGGCCGGCCGGGTGGCTGGCGAAGCTGACGGTTTCGGAGCCGGGCAGCACTTCGCGGCGCGCCAGGTGATCATAGAGAAACAGGCCGCAGCGTATCATCCATTCCGGGCGCTGGTTCTTGTCGTGCGGCATCACGAAGCGCAGCGGCCAGATGATGTGCGGCGCGGCCTTGAGCAGCACTTCGCGCTCTTGCAGCGCTTTGCGCACCAGGCCGAATTCATAGTATTCGAGATAGCGCAGGCCGCCGTGAATCAGCTTGGTGCTGGCGGAGGAGGTGTGCGCGGCCAGATCGTCCTTTTCGCACAGCATCACCGATAGGCCGCGTCCGGCCGCGTCGCGCGCGATGCCGGCGCCGTTGATGCCGCCGCCGATCACCATCAGGTCATAAATCTCCACTGCCATTTTCCCTACCTCTTTCTTCCGAAGGGCCTGCTTAGAACCTGTTCAAAGTCTGCTGCGCGTCGTGGGGCGTTACACGGTGAGTACCCCTTCGAAATGCGCATGTACCGTATGTACATTCCGCTTTCTCTGCGGTTTCCGCCTTGTCCCGCTCTTGCCCGCAAGACTTTGAACAGGCTCTTAGCGCCGTTATTCCCTCGCAGGCGCGCGTCAGCGCCCCAGCGATGCCATCCTACCCAGAATAATTATAAACGAACAAAAATACAACATTTTGCTTTCGTTTTAATGTGATTAGAACGCGATTTTGTCGATTTTTCCGTCTAAACGCGGAAATACGCAAAAAAATAGGCGGCAACCAGAGTCGCCGCCTCGTAAAGCGCCCGGCAGCGCCGGGCCCTGCGGGATCTATGCCCGGTTCAAGGCGGCGTCCTGCCCCCGCCCGTGCCAGGTGGTCAGCGCCAACAGCACGATGGCGACGATGCAAGACCCCACCATCAGCATGAAGCCGCCGTCCCAACCGAAATGATCGACGGTATAGCCCACCACCGCGTTGGCGGCCACCGAGCCGCCCAGGTAGCCGAACAGGCCGGTGAAGCCGGCGGCGGTGCCGGCGGCTTTCTTCGGCGCCAGTTCCAGCGCATGCAGACCCACCAGCATCACCGGGCCGTAGATCAGGAAGCCGATGGCGATCAGCGCCAGCATGTCCACGGTGGGGTTGCCGGCCGGGTTCAGCCAGTACACCACGGTGGCCACGGTCACCAGGGCCATGAACAGCATGCCGGTGGCGCCGCGATTGCCCTTGAACAGCTTGTCGGACATCCAGCCGCACAACAGGGTGCCGGGAATGCCGGCCCACTCGTACAAGAAGTAAGCCCACGACGATTTATCCACCGAGAAGTGCTTGACCTCTTTCAGATAGGTGGGGGCCCAATCCAGCACGCCGTAGCGCAGCAGGTAGATGAAGACGTTGGCGAAGGCGATGTACCACAACAGCTTGTTGGGCAGGATGTATTTCTTGAAGATGTCGCGAGCACTCAGCTCTTGCTCATGGCTGGCGTTGTAGTCTTCCGGGTAGTCGTTTTTATAGGCCTCTACCGGCGGCAGGCCGCAAGACTGCGGGGTGTCGCGCATGGTCAGGAAGGCAAAGATAGCCACGCCGATGGCGGCGGCGGCCGGCACGTAGAAAGCCGCGCGCCAGTCGTTGAACCAGCCCATGCCCAGGATGAACAAGGGGCCGATCAGGCCGCCGCCCACGTTATGAGCGCAGTTCCAGATCGACACGATGCCGCCGCGCTCCTTCTGCGACCACCAGTGCACCATGGTGCGGCCGCTGGCCGGCCAGCCCATGCCCTGGAACCAGCCGTTGAGGAACAGCAACACGAACATGATGCCGACGCTGGAGGTGGCCCAAGGCACAAAGCCCATCAGCAGGAAGACCGCGGCGGACAGGATCAAGCCGACGCTGAGAAAGACGCGGGGATTGGAACGGTCCGACACCGCGCCCATCAGGAATTTGGAAATGCCGTAGGCGATGGCGACGCCGGACATGGCAAAGCCCAGATCGCCGCGCGAATAGCCTTGCTCCACCAGGTAGGGCATGGCCAGCGAGAAGTTCTTGCGAACAAGGTAATAACCGGCGTAGCCGATGAAAATGCCGAGGAAGATCTGCCAGCGCAGTCTTCGATACAAACTATCTTGCTCAGAGGAGGGCAATAGCGGCTGATGCGCCGCCGGACGGAACATGCTGATCATGGGAACACCTCATTTTTTAGTGTGGCAACTACGGTCCGATCTGCGCCGGCTCCGGATTACAAGCGCGGCGGCCAAAACGCCGCCGCGCGAAAACTGCGGCCGGTCTCATAGAACCGGCCAGGTATCACAAGGTATAAGCCAAGGCCGCCAGCGCGCCGCCGATCAGGGAGCCGACCACCGGCACCCAGGCATAGCCCCAGTCGCTGTCGCGCTTGCCGGGGATCGGCAAGATGGCGTGCATGATGCGCGGCGCCAAGTCGCGGGCCGGGCTCATCGCGTAGCCGGTGGTGCCGCCCAGCGACACGCCGATGCCCAACACCAGCAGGGCCACCGGCAGCGCGTCGATGGCGCCCAGCGACATCTTGGGCGCCACCATGCTGAGAATGGCGAACACCAGCACAAAGGTGGCGACAATCTCGGACACCAGGTTGCCCGGCAGGCTGCGGATGGCGGGGCCGGTGCAGAAAGTGGCCAGCTTGGTGTCGGCGCAATCGGTGCTGTCAAAGTGCTTGCGGTAGATCAGCCACATCAGGCCGGCGCCAGTCATGCCGCCCAGCATCTGCGCCAGCACATAGCCCGGCACCTTGGCCCACGAGAACTTGCCCGCCACCGCCAGCGCCACCGATACCGCCGGGTTCAGGTGGGCGCCGCTGATCGCCGCCACGCTGAACACGCCGACGAAGACCGCCATCGCCCAACCAAAGGCGATGACGATGAGGCCGCTATTGTGGCCCTTGGTGTTTTTCAGCAGCACATTGGCCACCACACCGTTGCCCAGCAGCACCAGCAAGGCGGTGCCGATGAATTCGCCCATTAAAGGATTCATGATTGTTTCTTCCGGATAAGGAGTGCGTCCACCCGCCGCTCTTTGGCGGCGGGCTTGCCCAGTCAGCGCGCGAAACCCGCGCCGCTTACGCTTGTTCGTCGTCGGCCCAGACCTTGGCGGCGTTCACCGCGCGCTGCCAGCCCTTGACCTTGCCGGCCACTTGCGCGGCTTCCAGCTGCGGCTTGAAGCGGTGGTCCAGCTGCCACTGGCCCTGCACGTCGTCGATGTTCTTCCAGTAGCCGACGGCGAGGCCGGCCAGGTAGGCCGCGCCCAGCGCGGTGGTTTCGGTGATCTTGGGACGCACCACATCCACGCTCAGGATGTCGGACTGGAACTGCATCAGCAGTTCGTTGACGGTGGCGCCGCCGTCAACGCGCAATTCGGCAATATCGAGGCCGGCATCGGCTTCCATTGCCTTGAGCACATCCATGGTCTGGTAGGCGATGCTGTCCAGCGCCGCGCGGGCGATGTGGGCCGCCTTGGTGCCCAGCGTGGCGCCGACGATGGTGCCACGCGCGTTGGGGTTCCAATGCGGCGCGCCCAGTCCGGCAAAGGCCGGCACCAGATAGACGCCATCGCTGTCGACCACTTCCTGGGCCAGCGGGCCCACGTCGGCGGAATGACGAATGATGCCCAGGCCGTCGCGCAGCCATTTGACCACCGCGCCGCCGATGAAGATGGAGCCTTCCAGCGCGTACTGCACCTTGCCGTCCACCTGCCAGGCAATGGTGGTCAGCAAATTGTTCTTGGATTCGATCGGCGCGTCGCCGGTGTTCAGCATCATGAAGCAGCCGGTGCCGTAGGTGTTTTTCACCATGCCGGGGCGGGTGCACTGCTGGCCGAACAAGGCCGCCTGTTGGTCGCCGGCCACGCCGGCGATGGGAATTTCCACGCCCAAGTGCGCGGCGTGGGTGTGGCCGTAAACTTCGCTGGAGCTTTTCACTTCCGGCAGCATGCTGGCCGGAACGCCCATGATGTCCAGCAGTTCGGCGTCCCATTCCAGGGTGTGAATGTTGTACAGCATGGTGCGCGAGGCGTTGGACACGTCGGTGACATGCACTTTGCCGTGGGTGAAGTTCCAGATCAGCCAGCTGTCCACCGTGCCGAAGGCCAGCTTGCCGTCGCGGGCGCGTTCGCGCGCGCCCGGCACATTGTCCAGAATCCACTTTATCTTGCTGCCGGAGAAATAGGCGTCCACCAACAGACCGGTCTTGGAGCGGATCAACTCGCCCAGGCCGCGCGCCTTCAGTTCGTCGCAGAACTCCGCGGTGCGGCGGTCCTGCCAGACGATGGCGTTGTAAACCGGATGGCCGGTTTCACGGTCCCAGACGATGGTGGTTTCACGCTGGTTGGTGATGCCGATGGCAGCGATACTGCGGCCGTCGATGCCGGCCTTGGCCACCGCCTCGGCCGCCACGCCCACCTGGCCGCCCCAGATTTCCTGCGGATCGTGCTCCACCCAACCCGGCTGCGGGTAGATCTGGCGGAACTCCTTTTGCGCCAACGACACGATGTCGCCGCTGCGATTGAACAAAATGGCGCGAGAACTGGTGGTGCCTTGATCCAAGGCCAACACGAATTGATCCTGCATGGGGTTTCTCCTGTTCAGCCGGTGGGCGGCCTAATGTCTGAATGTTCGTTCGTTGCATGCGGCGACGGATACCTGTTGCGGACCGTGCTCCATCGCTCAAGTTATTGATAATGTTTCTTTTTGTACTTATGACGTTCGTTTTATTTTCGAGCCATTCTAGGCCCCGGCAAAAGCTTGTCAATCGTTCTTCGTAAAAAAATCTTAATATGGCGACTTTCCATGCCGTCCCAATTCATGCTGCAGGGCAATAAAGACAAGGGTTTAGCGGCTGTAGCGTCTCACTACAAATAGTGCTGTTTCAGTAAGTTATCGAGTAAAAGCCCTATGCTGCAGCGCATTGACCCGCGTCATTCTCCACTGACTCTGTGTTGCAACAAAGTTTTTGTCTTTATCTGGAGATAAAATAACCATGCTCTGGTCCCAGGATCCACCCGGGGCCAGCTTTTCGGTGGCTTGGCTTGTTTGCCGCCGAGGAGGGAAAAACGCGCAAAAACGAACATTTTTCCCAGCCGAGTGGCGAGATTCGCACAAAGGCCGCTCATTTTCCGGCCCTCCGTCCCGCCGGCTTTACGTAGTCAAGCCGCTACAGCCTGACTGTGGCAGCATGACAGACAGTTCCATCAAGCGCGGCGCAGCCTGGATGGACAGACACACGGATGTGATTGGCAAAACAACACCGCCATGTCCGGCCGCGCGCAACGCCGCGGCTGGATCGGGCATAAAGGACTGTCATGCTTCGCAACACCAAAATCCTCGCCACGCTGGGCCCGGCTTCCAGCACACCCGAAATCATCTTGGAACTGGCCCGCTCCGGCGTTAACGTGTTCCGCCTCAATATGAGCCACGGCAATCACGACGACCACCGCGCGCGCCTGGCTTCCATCCGCGCCGCCGAAGCCGTGGTCGGCCGCCCGCTGGGCGTGCTGGTGGATCTGCAGGGACCCAAGCTGCGTATCGGCCAGTTCGCCTCGCCGGTTACCGTGAACACCGGCGACAAGTTCGACTTCGTGCTGGACGAGGTGGACGGCGACGCGCAACGCGCCAGCTTGCCTCACCCGGAAGCCTTCGCCGCGCTCAAGCCCGGCCACCGTATTCTGGTCAACGACGGCAAACTGGCGTTTCACGTGGAACAGGTGGAAGAACGCCGCATCGCCACCCGGGTGGAAGTGGGCGGAGAGTTGTCCAGCCGCAAAGGCTTCAACCTGCCGCAAACCATACTGCCCTTGTCCGCCATCACCGATAAAGACCGGGTGGACGCCGAGTTCGCTCTGAAGGAAGGCGCGGACTGGCTGGCGCTGTCCTTTGTGCAAACCGCCAACGACGTGCGCGAACTACGCGAACTGGTAGGCCGGAAGCTGGGCATCGTGGTCAAGATCGAAAAACCGTCGGCGGTGGACGAACTGGACGCCATCACCGAACTGGCCGACGCGGTCATGGTGGCGCGCGGCGACCTGGGCGTGGAGTTGCCGCCGGAAGACGTGCCGGTGGTGCAACGCCGCATCGTTCACCAATGTCGTCACCTGGGTCGTCCGGTCATCGTCGCCACCCAAATGCTGGAATCGATGATCACCGCGCCCACGCCCACCCGCGCCGAGGCCAACGATGTGGCCACCGCGGTTTACGAAGGCGCCGACGCCGTGATGCTGTCCGCTGAAACCGCGGCCGGCCAGTTCCCGCTGGAAGCGGTGCGCATCATGGACCGGGTCATCCGCCGCGTGGAAGGCGCGCCGGACTATCGCCGAGTCATGGCGCTGGATTACAGCGCCGCCGACGCACCGGATCGCGCGGACGCCATCGCCACCTGTGTGCGCAAGGTGGGCTCGTTGCTGCCGGTCACCGTATCCGCCGCCTTCACCACCAGCGGCTCCACCTGCCTGCGGCTGGCGCGCGAGCGCCCGCACACGCCCATTCTCGGCCTTTCTCCTCGGCTGGACACCGCGCGCCGGCTGACCCTGGTCTGGGGAGTCGTGGCTTATAACAGCCCGGACGCGGAAAACCTGGAAGACATGGTGGTGAAAACCACCTTCGCAGCCACCAAGTTGGGCCTGGCGGAACAAGGGAAACCCATGGTGATCATCGCCGGGGTGCCGTTTGGCACGCCGGGCACCACTAATTTGTTGCGCATCGTCTACCCTTGAGCGCAGGCTGAACGTCAAAGCAAACGGAACCCGCGGGTTCCGTTTTTGTTTGGCCGTCGCCGGCCGCGGCAACGGCTATGCTTAGTTGATCAGCACGCTCCGGATTCGCCTCGATGACCGCTAGCATCCGCCGCTTCGGCCTGACCCTGCTGCTGCTCGGCGCTTGCCTGGCCGGGCCCTGCCGCGGACAGGGCGAGGAAACCCTGACCGTAGCGGTGGACGCCAACGCGCCGCCGTTCATGTACGAGGAGAACGAGCGGGTCGGCGGCCTCTACCCGCGGCTGGTCAGCGCCGTTTGCGACAAAGCCGGCATTCCCCACATATTTCGGGCTTTGACGTGGCGCCGCGCGCTGTTCGAACTGGACCGCAGCGCGATGGCGGCCGCCGGCATCTACAAAACCGTCAACAGAGAGCAGCGCTATGACTTCAGTCTGCCGCTTTATCAGGAGCACATCGTGGTGGTCTATCTCCGCCAGCACCCGATCGAGTTCCGAGGCCTGCCGGACCTGGACAATAAGCGCGTCGGCGTAATGGCGGGCTGGAGCTACGGCGACGAGTTTGACCGCGCGCGCGCCGACAAGCGTTTCATTGCCTATGAGGGCGACTCGGACCGCCAAAACCTTCTGCTGCTGCAACGCGGCAATCTGGACGCAGTGCTGGCGATACAGGAGGCGATGGACGCCAGGCTGCAAAACGGCGCCTATTCCAACCTGGCGGTGGCGCCGGCCATCCTGGCCAGCAAAGCCACTTATCTGGCCATCAACAAAACCTCGCCGCAACTGCCACTGCTGCACCGCTTCAATCAGGCACTGGAGAAAATGCGTCAGGACGGCAGTTATCAACAGTTGGTGAAGCAGTTCTTCGCCGGCCACGCCTCCGCCAAACCCTAAGAACCTGTTCCCTTGCACGCGAAACTTGGAACAAATTCTAGGTAGATCGCTCTCTCCCCCATGAGCAAAACGGTTTTTGTTATAGTCATCCACTTGTCCTACCGATGACTATGCCATGTCCCTTTTGCACCTGTCGCCGCAGCAAGCCCGCCATCTGCAACTGGCCGCCCAAGGCCTGCTGAACCCGCCGCGCCGCAAAGCCGGCAAGGCCGACGTGCTGGCCGCCATCCGCCGCATGGCGCTATTGCAGATCGACACCATCCACGTAGTGGCGCGCAGCCCCTATCTAGTGCTGCACAGCCGGCTGGGATCTTACGACCCCGTCTGGCTGGACGAATTGCTCGCCGAAGGCCGTTTATTTGAATACTGGGCGCACGAAGCCTGTTTCGTCCCCGCCGAGGACTACGGTCTGCTCCGTCACCGCATGCTCAAACCGGAGGCGATGGGCTGGAAGTTCTCTCTGCGCTGGCTGGAGCAACACCGCGCAGACATCGACGCGCTGGTCGAAGGCATCCGCGCCAACGGCCCGGCGCGTTCGGCGGACTTTGAACGCAAAGACGGCAAGGGCAACGGCTGGTGGGACTGGAAACCGGAGAAACGCCACCTGGAAGTCCTGTTCACGCTGGGACGGCTGATGGTCAAGGAAAGGCGCAATTTTCAGCGCGTCTATGATCTGGCGGAACGGGTGAAACCCGGCTGGGATGACGCGCGCGACCTGCCCACGGAGGAACAGGCTCAATGGCGGATGCTGCGCAACAGCTGCCGCGCGCTGGGCGTGGTCAAGGCCGGCTGGGTAGCTGATTACTACCGCCTCAAGCGCGGCCGCTACGACGCCATGCTGCACCAGATGGCCGACGCCGGCGAACTGATTCCAGCCCGCATCGACGGCTGGCAACACGACGTCTTCGTCGACGCCGATCTGGCGGAAGCCGCCTCCGGCGAACTCAAAGCCAGCGCCACCGCCATTCTGTCGCCGTTCGACCCGCTGGTCTGGGACCGCAAGCGCGCCTCGGAACTGTTCGACTTCGACTACCGCATCGAATGCTATACCCCGGCGCCCAAACGCCAGTATGGCTATTTCGTGCTGCCCATTCTCAACCGCGGTAAACTGGTGGGCCGGCTGGACGCCAAGGCCCACCGCGCCCAGGGCGTATTCGAAGTCAAGGCGCTGTACCTGGAACCCGGCGTCCGCCACAGTGCCCGGCTCACAGCGGACCTTAAGGCCGCGCTGCAAAAACTGGCGGACTGGCACGGCGCGCCGCGGCTGCGCGTGGAGCGCGCGCCGGGAGCGCTGGCGGCCGCGCTGATGGCCTGACGCTCCTAGATGGCCGTCAGTTGCTTGCGATACTGGATATAGCCCAGGTTCTCCGCCAATTGGTCGTAGAGCCGTCTTGCGGTGGCGTTGGTCTCATGAGTCAGCCAATACACTCGCGAGCATTCCCGTTTGCTCGCCCACTGGTACACCCATTCGATCAACTGCCGCCCGGCGCCCAGGCCGCGGCAATCCTCAGCCACGAACAGATCCTGCAAATAACAATAATCGCCCAGAGTCCAACTGCTGGGGTGCAATACGATATGCACCAAGCCCACCGCCCGCTCGCCGTCCCAGGCCAGCCAGCCGCGCATCGCGTGATCCGGCAGCACATAACGCCGCCAGGTCCCGTTGATGGTGGCCTCGTCCATCGTCACTTGGTAAAAACGCTGATAACCGCGCCAAAGCGGCAGCCAGGCCTCGTAGTCTTCCGCCCGCAGCGGACGGATGGAAAGCGTATTGCTCATGCCGATCTCCAGTGGCGGCGCGAACGCGCCCAATACGCGCATTGTGGCTCAGCCAAGACGAAGTCATAAGAACCACTTGGCCTTGCAGCCAGGAGCCACCGACGGAACTTCGGCCTTCGCCGACGCTCAATACAGCATTTTCCCCAACGAGGACGTTTACATGCGCGCCACGCTTTTGATCGCCGTCGCTTCCGCCCTGGCTCTGGCCGCTTGCAGCGAGAAGCAAACCAACCAATTGCAGGAATCCGCCTCCAGCGCCATCGGCACGGTGCACAACTCGCTGCAGGACAGCAGCGCGCCGCTGGGCCAGCTCAAAGAACAAGCCAGCGCCGCCATCGGCGCGGCCAAACAAGCCGGCGCCGCGTTAAGCCCGGAACTGAAAGAACAAGTGGATAAGCTGAAAGAGCAGGCTTCCGCCGTGAAAGGCGCGTTGCAGGCCCAGGAGAAAAAGGCCGAACAGCTGCAATCCGAGCAAAAATAAGCCCAACCGCGTTGGCGGCATTTTTATGCCGCCGCGCTTTTTCTTTAGCGGATCTTTAGCCCCCTCTGACTAGGATGAGGTCGCACCCTAGCCAAAGGAGAAATCCGCCATGCTGACCCTGCCCGACCTCTGCAGCCCGCAAGACATCCTGCTCAATCAAACCCTGGCTGACAAGGCCGCCCTGCTGGAGCACGCCGCCTCCCAGCTGGCCCAGCGCCACGCGCTGCACCGCCCAACGCTGGCCGCGGCGCTGCATGAGCGCGAACAGGCCGGCAGCACCGCGCTTGGCCATGGCCTCGCGCTGCCACACGCCCGCATAGAGGGCCTGACGGAAGCCCGCGCGCTAATGCTGCGACTGCAAACCCCCATCGCCTTCGACGCTCCCGACCAGCAGCCGGTGCATACAGCGCTGGTGCTTCTTTTGCCGCGGCAAAGCCGCGAAGCTCATCTGCATCTGCTGTCCAGCTGCGCGCGCATGTTCGCGGAGCGGCCGTTCCGCCAAGCGCTGGAACGCTGCCACAGCGCGCAGGCGCTCTATCACCTGCTGTGCGACTGGGCCGATCCGGAAGAGCTGAACGATCCGCACTTCCTGCTGGACAGCAACCGCTACTTTATGGACAGCGAAGCCAGCTTGCGGCCGGATTACACGGTGAAGCGCAAGATGGTGGCGCGTTTCTGATCACAGTTTGCTGATCGATACCCCGCCGTCGACGAACAAGGTGGTCCCGGTGACGAAGCTGGACGCGTCCGACGCCAGGAACAAGGCCGCGCGCGCAATCTCCTCCGGCGCGGCCATGCGCTTGAGCGCGTGCAGGCCGGCCACCGCCTCGCGCTGCTCCGGCGTCGCCGCCGCGGCGCGGCCCATCTCGGTATCGGTGCCGCCCGGCAGCAAAGCGTTGACGCGCAATCCTCTGGCGCCGTATTCCGCCGCCAATGTGCGCGCCAGGCCCACCAGCCCCGCTTTGCTGGCCGCGTACGCGGCCATACCGGGAAAGCCGATGGCGTGGCCAACGAAGGACGAGGTGAAAATCATCGAACCGCCGCCTTGCAGCAAGGCCGGCAACTGGTGCTTGGCGCACAAAAAGGCGCTGCTGAGATTACCGTCCAGCGTCGCGCGCCAGTCGTCCAGGGAAATCTGATCCAGGCTGCCCAACGCGCCCAGGCTGCCGGCGTTGTTGAAAGCGATGTCCAAGCCGCCGAATCTATCCAGCGCCAGCTCCACCGCCGCGCGCGCGCAATCCTCCGAGGTGAGATCCCCGGCCAAGGCCACCGCCTGACCGCCGTCGGCGACGATTTCCGACACCAGCCTGTCCAGCTTGGCCGCGCGCCGCGCCACCAACACCACGCGCGCGCCTTCTCGCGCAAACAGCTTGGCAGCCGCCATGCCGATGCCAGAACTGGCGCCGGTGACGATGGCGGTTTTATTGATCAATGCGTTCATTGGGTTTCCTCCTGAAAGTGAATGAGGCCCGCGCCGGTTTTCGGTGCGGTTACAGCTTCAGTTTCAGGCCGATCAACCCGATTGGCATTCCGATTCTTGCTGACTTGATGCGCGGTTTCGACGCGAAAACCGTTTATCATGACGCGATTCCATTTCTATTCGAATTTTCGTCATGAAATCATTCAAGGTTCAGTTAGTTTCCGCGCTACTGGCGCTGAGCGCCGCCGTTCACGCCGCCCCCGTCCTAGACGCAACGACGCGCACCGCCGTGGTTTCGGCTTTCGGTCCGGAGGAAACCCTGCTGCTGAGCCAGGCCTCGGACAAACGAGAATACCGGGTCAACGGCGTGCGCTTCACCACCACGCAGCTGGAAGGCCAACCGGTGCTGCTGTTCATGAGCGGGGTCAGCATGGGCAATGCGGCGATGAATACTCAACTGGCGCTGGATCGCTTCAATGTGAGCCGCATCGTGTTCAGCGGCATCGCCGGCGGCGTGGACGACCGGCTGCGCATCGGCGACGTGGCGGTGCCGCGGCGCTGGGGCAATTACGCGGAAGCGATCTACGCGCGCGAAACCGCGCCCGGACGCTACGCGCCGCCGCCCTACGCGCCGCCGCCCTACGCGGACCCGGCTGCGCGCGCCAACTACGGCATGATCCACCCGCGCGACGTCAAGCTGGCCACCGCCGACGGCGGCAGCGAAACCCGCTTCTGGTTCGAGGTGGACCCGGAACTGCTGCGGCTGGCCAAAGATTTGCCGGCCGACATCCTGCGCGGCTGCGACGCCGCCAAACGCTGCCTGTCCGCGCCGCCGCGCATCGTCGCCGGCGGCAACGGCCTGTCCGGCCCCATCTTCATGGATAACGCCGGCTACCGCGACTATCTGGCCAAGACTTACCAGGCCCAGGTGGTGGATATGGAAACCGCGGCGGTGGCACAAGTGGCGCACGCCAACCGCGTGCCCTTCATCGCCTTCCGCAGCCTGTCCGACCTGGCCGGCGGCAGCGAGCACGCCAATGAAATGGACACCTTCATGCAGATCGCCGCCGACAACGCCGCCAATACCGTGCGGGCGCTGCTGCGCGCGTTGAAGCACTAGCCAAGCTGCAACAACACCGCCAGTTCATCCACCTCCTCGCTCCAGTCCGCGTCGTCCGCCAGGGCCTGGCGCAGGAAATCCGCCTGCGCCGGCGTCCAGAACGGCGCATCGGCCAGCACGGCGTTGCGCGGCAAGGGATGGCTGGCGATGAAGGCGCGAATCGCGGCGGGATCGTCGGCCAGGCCCAACTGGCGGAACAGGCCGGACAGAGAGTGCTCGCTGGTGTCCATGACGCTTCTCCTGTGAAGGGATGTCTGATGATAGACCCGAATCAGCGGCGCCGCCTCCGTCCCTTGCGCCATCAAAAACGGCGGCCGCGGCCGCCGTTTTCTCATAAGCTCACACTCACACCTTGTCGTAAAGCTTGGAGCCGCCTTTCAGAAACTCCACCGACTTGGTCTGCATGCCCCGCGTCAAGGCGTCCTGATCGCTGATGCCCTGCTTGGCCGCGTATTCGCGCACGTCCTGAGTGATCTTCATGCTGCAGAAGTGCGGTCCGCACATGCTGCAGAAATGCGCGACCTTGGCGCTGTCCTTGGGCAGGGTTTCATCGTGGAAGGCCCGCGCCTTGTCCGGATCCAAGCCCAGATTGAACTGGTCTTCCCAGCGGAACTCAAACCGCGCCTTGGACAAGGCGTTGTCGCGAATCTGCGCGCCGGGATGCCCCTTGGCCAAGTCCGCCGCGTGCGCGGCCAGCTTGTAAGTGATGATGCCTTCCTTGACGTCGTTCTTGTCCGGCAGGCCCAAGTGCTCTTTCTGTGTGACGTAACACAGCATGGCGGTGCCGTACCAGCCTATCTGCGCCGCGCCTATCGCCGAGGTGATGTGATCGTAACCGGGCGCGATGTCGGTAGTCAGCGGCCCCAGGGTGTAGAACGGCGCCTCGCGGCACCACTCCAGCTCCTTGTCCATGTTTTCCTTGATCAACTGCATCGGCACATGGCCGGGGCCTTCTATCATCACCTGCACATCGTGCCGCCAGGCGATCTGGGTCAGCTCGCCCAAGGTTTTCAACTCCGACAACTGCGCCTCGTCGTTGGCGTCCCAGACGCTGCCCGGCCGCAGGCCATCGCCCAGACTGAAGGCCACGTCGTAAGCCTTCATGATCTCGCAGATATCCTCAAAATGCGTGTAGAGGAAGTTTTCGCGATGGTGGGCCAAACACCATTTGGCCATGATGGAGCCGCCGCGCGACACAATGCCTGTCATGCGGCCGGCGGTCATCGGCACATAGCGCAGCAATACGCCGGCGTGGATGGTGAAGTAATCGACGCCCTGTTCCGCCTGTTCGATCAGAGTGTCTCGGAAGATTTCCCAGTTCAGGTCTTCAGCCTTGCCGCCCACTTTCTCCAGCGCCTGGTAGATGGGCACCGTGCCGATGGGCACCGGGGAATTGCGGATGATCCATTCGCGGGTTTCATGGATGTTCTTGCCAGTGGACAGGTCCATGATGGTATCCGCGCCCCAGCGGATGCCCCAGGTCATTTTATCCACTTCTTCGCTGATCGAAGACGTTACCGCGCTATTACCGATATTGCCGTTGATTTTGACCAGGAAATTGCGCCCTATGATCATGGGCTCGGATTCGGGGTGATTGATGTTGGCCGGCAAGATAGCGCGGCCGGCGGCGATCTCCGCGCGCACGAATTCCGGCGTGATCTCCTCCGGCAACGCCGCGCCGTAAGCCTGGCCCGGATGCTGACGCGTCATCAGTTCCGCCAACCGGCTGTTCTTGCCGCCGGCTTCGCGCAACGAATCCAGATATTCACGACGCCGCATATTTTCGCGAATGGCGACGAACTCCATTTCCGGCGTGATAATGCCGCGGCGCGCGTAATGCATCTGGCTGACATTGCGGCCCGGCAACGCCCGGCGCGGCTTACGCGTCAGATTGAAGCGCAGTTCGGCCAGTTTGAGGTCGGCCTCTCGGGCGCGGCCGTATTCGCTGGACAAGCCGGCAAGCTGCTCGCAATCGCCGCGCTCGGCGATCCAGCCGGCGCGCAGCGGCGCCAGACCGCTCTGGATATCGATGCGCGCGTCCGGGTCGGTATAAGGACCGCTGGTGTCGTAGACGGTGATAGGCGGATTGGCTTCGCCGCCAAACTGGGTGGGCGTGTCGCTCTGGCTGATCTCGCGCATCGGCACAAGGATGTCAGGCCGGCTGCCAACGACATGGATCTTGCGGGAATTGGGCAAGGGCTGAATGGCGGCGGTATCCACCACCATGGAAGGCTTCTGTGTTGCGGGCGCGTTCATCGGGCGGTTCTCCTGGTCGATGAATGGCGCAAGGAGCGGGCCGCCGCCTGGGCGGGCTGCGGGCCAGTCCGACAAGGTCGGGCCGAAAGCAGCTTACGCTTCCCTACGCCGGTATTATCCGGGTCAG
Source organism: Chromobacterium sp. W521 (assembly GCF_052805975.1). NCBI lineage: Bacteria > Pseudomonadati > Pseudomonadota > Betaproteobacteria > Neisseriales > Chromobacteriaceae > Chromobacterium > Chromobacterium sp. W521. The sequence goes on along the minus strand of NZ_JBRBAF010000007.1, from coordinate 103,246 downwards.
GTTCCAAGGGTGTTTCTCACCCGCGCAACAATCTTTAACGATTATCCTATCCTTTCAAGGATATGGATCATCTTTCCGACCGTCGCGCAGGACCCCTAGCGATGCTGTGAAGGTACGGCAAATGTGGGATAATCGCAAGTTATCGTCATGACACGCCGCCGCGTTTTTCTTGCGGCGACAAGCCCCTCCGGAGTGAGCTGATGGATTTTGAGAATGCCCGTTTCAACATGGTCGAGCAGCAGATTCGTCCGTGGGACGTACTTGACACGAACGTGCTCGACTTGCTGTTTCACGTGAAACGCGAACAGTTTGTCGCCGCGGACAAACGCAGCCTGGCCTTTGTCGACACCGAGCTGCCGCTGCCCAACGGCAGCTTCATGTTGCAGCCCAAAATGGAAGCGCGCCTGGTTCAAGACGCCACCATCCAGCCCCGGGACAAAATCCTGGAAATCGGCACCGGCAGCGGCTATCTGACCGCCTTGCTGGCCAAGCTGGGCCAACACGTTTACAGCGTGGAAATCGACCCTGCCCAGCGTGAAACCGCAGCGGCCAACCTGAAGCAGGCCGGCATCTCCAATGTAACGCTGGTGGAAGGCGACGGCGTGCTGGGCCTGCCGCAACAAGCGCCGTTCGACGTGATCGTCGTCGGCGGTTCTCTGCCGGTGGTGCCGCAGGAACTGAAAGACCAGCTGGCCGTGGGCGGCCGCCTGATCATGGTGGTGGGCGATCTGCCGGTGATGACCTGCAAGCTGATCAAGCGCGAAACCGAATCCAGCTTCAGCGAAACCGGTTTATTCGAAACCTGTATCGCCCGCCTGGCCAAGGCGGAAGCGGTGGAACCGGAACGCTTCGCGTTTTGATGGTCCAGGAAATCCGCGCCCGCGATCTGGCGGCAGCGCTGGCCGACACCGCCGCGGAGCCCCCGGTGCTGCTGGATGTGCGCGAAGCGTGGGAAGTGCAGCTGTGCATGATTCCCGGCTCGCTGCACATTCCGATGAACCTGATCCCGCTGCGCATGAGCGAACTGCCGGACGCGCCCATTGTGGTGATCTGCCACCATGGCGTGCGCAGCGCGCACGTGGCGCGCTTCCTGCTGGACGCCGGTTTCGAACAGGTGCTGAGCCTGGCCGGCGGCGTGGAAGCCTGGGCTGCGGAAGTGGACCCGCAAATGGCGCGCTACTGACACGCCCGCCATCAGCGCGCATCGCCAGCCGTTCCCGAGGGAACGGCTTTTTCATGGAACGAAACCGGTTTGCCGGATTCCAATTCCCCTCACGATAGCAAGAGCCGTAATTTTCTATGCAAGCATTGTCTTACCTGTCTCCCGCCCTGGCCCGCGTTCATCCGGCTTGGGAACAAGTGCTGTCAACACCGGACATTCAACAGCAACTGGCCGGCATCGACAGGGAACTACAGGCTCAGCAAGCGCAGGGCAAAGTCCTCTTCCCGCCTGCGCCGTTGACCTTCAACGCGCTGACCTTCACCGCGCCGGCCGATGTCCGCGTGGTGATACTGGGGCAAGATCCCTACCATGGCGACGGCGAGGCCATGGGCCTGTCGTTTTCCGTGCCGCCAGGCGTGCGGGTGCCGCCCAGCTTGCGCAATCTGTACAAGGAACTGGCGGCGGATCTGGGCTGCGGCGTGCCCAATAGCGGCGACCTGACCCACTGGGCGCAGCAAGGCGTGCTGCTACTCAACAGCGTGCTCACCGTAGAGCGGGACAAGGCCGGCAGCCACGCCAAACTGGGCTGGCAAATGGTCAGCGACGCGCTGATAGACGCCGTCAACGCGCAAAGCGCCGGCTGCGTGTTCCTGCTATGGGGCAATTGGGCCAAAACCAAGGCCGAGCGCATCGACGCCAGCCGCCACCTGGTGCTGGACGCTGCTCATCCATCGCCGCTGTCCGCCAGCCGCGGCTTCCACGGTTGCCGCCATTTTTCGCAAGTCAACGCCTGGTTGCTGTCGCGCGGCCGAGGCGCCATCGAATGGGGCGTCCCGACACCGCAGAACAACTTGTTCTGACCCAGGACACGGGCAGACACATCCCCGTTCCTGCCCGTTTGACTCTTTTCCGCCGCGCCGCCATGCCCTAAGCTAGGGCTCCCGCCTCTATCCCGTGTTAGCGCCGTGGAAATTCTCGTCCTGCTGTGCCTGATTCTGCTCAATGGCTTGTTCGCCATGGCGGAAATCGCCATCGTCTCCTCCCGCAAGGTCCGCCTGCTGCAACGCGCGGACGATGGCCAACGCGGCGCGCAAGCCGCGCTGAAACTAGCCAACGACCCCAGCCGCTTCCTGTCCACGGTGCAGATAGGCATCACTTCGATCAGCATTCTGTCCGGGGTCTACGGCGAGGCGGCGCTGTCCGAACAGCTGCGCCGGACGATGCACGACTATCCCCTGCTGGAACCCTACAGCAAGCCGCTGTCGGTGGCGCTGATGGTTTTCATCATCACCCTGCTGTCGCTGATCTTCGGCGAACTGGTGCCCAAGCGGCTGGCCTTGCTAAACCCCGAGGCGGTGGCCACCACGCTGGCAAGGCCCATGCTGCTGCTGTCGCGGCTCAGCGCGCCGCTGGTCCAGGCCCTGAGCCGCTGCACAGACGGTCTGCTGCGCCTGATGGGCGCCAAAAAGAGCAGTGACCCGTCCATCACCGAGGAAGAAATCCGGGTACTGATGGAACAAGGCACGGACGAAGGAGTGTTCGACCGCGCCGAACAGGAGCTGGTGACCAATATCTTCCGTCTGGACAACCGCAAGGTGGCGGCGGTCATGACGCCGCGCAAAGACATCGTGGCGCTGGATCTGGACGATGCGCCCGAACTGAACCACCGCCTGCTGCAAGACCACCACTTCAACCATTTCCCGGTGTGTCGCGGCAGCGTAGAGCAAATCGTCGGCGTGCTGCACGCCAAACGCGTGCTGGACCGCATGTTGACCGGGCAGCAGCCCGATGTTGCCGCCGAACTGTCCCAGCCGCTGTACGTGCCGGCCAAGATCACCTTGATGCAGCTGCTGGAGCAGTTCAAGCAAACCCGTCATCACATGGCCCTGGTGGTGGACGAATACGGCGAGCTGGAAGGGCTGGTGACAATGAACGACGTGCTTGAAGCCATCGTCGGCGACATGCCGGCGATCAGCGCGGAAAACGACGACATCGCCCAACGCGAGGACGGCAGCTGGCTGATAGACGGCATGCTGTCGCTGGACCGCTTCAAGGAGTTTTTCGACATCGACGAAGCGCTGCCGGGCGAAGCCGGCGGCAATATCCACACCCTGGGCGGCATGATGATGTTCCAGTTGGGCCGGGTGCCCAGCGTCACCGACCGTTTAGACTGGAACGGCTTCGGTTTCGAAGTGATGGATATGGACAAAACCCGGGTCGACAAGATCCTGGTGACCCGTCTGCCAGCGCCGCCGACGGCGCTTCCGGCCGACGACGGCATTTAGAGCCGCTAAGAGCCTGTTCAAAGTCTCGCGAGCAAGGACGAGGCAAGGCGAAAACGAGCGAAAAAGTGGAGTGTACGAGGGGTGCTCGTACTCACCGTGCAACGCTTCACAAAGCGCAGCAGACTTTGAACAGCTTCTTAGCGGGTCGTAAGCGCTCGTCCACACACCGTGCTGCGACGGCTGCCGCCGGCGCGGCGTTCCCAATCGTCGAAACTGGCTAGCTCGGCGAAACCCGCCTTGCGCATCATGCCGCCGGACGCGGCGTTTTCCTCATGCCTGTCCGCCGCCACCCAGCGTGCGCCTCTCTCGGCCAAATCGTCGCAAGCCTGTTGCAGCAACAGGCTGCCCAGACCCTGTCCGGCCTGATCTCGCCGCACCACCGCCTCCATGATGTAGCCGGCGGCTTCCGCCGCGACCCCGTTCGGACGATATTGCGGAAAACGGTCCTGCATCCGATACAAAATGGCCGCACCCAGCAGGCCGTCGCGCTCGAACAGCGCCGCCCAGGCTTCCCCGGCCGCTACCTGGCGCAGACTCTCCTCCACGCCGTCCGCCGGCAGCCAGTTCCACGGATTGGGCCCATGCTCCATGATCAGTTGCCGCAGCGCGTCCACATCCCCCGCGGCGGCCAAGCGATATTGCCAACTCATTCGCATCCTTTCTCAAAACGCAGCGTGGCCTGGCCCGCGTCTACTTCCAGTTCGGCCCAGGCGCCGTTCATCAACGTCCATTGCGGCGGCACGTGGCCGATATCGGCATCCACGATCACCGGGTATGGCAGTCCATCCAAAGCGGCCTCCAGAGCCCCGCTATAGCTCAAGGCCTTGGCGTCGGCGGCGTCCGGTCCGCTGCTGCGGCCCAACACCAGCCCGCTCAAGCCGTCCAGCGCGCCGGACAGCCTCAGGCCCAGCAAGGCGCGCATCAACTCGCAAGGCCTCAACTCGCAGTTTTCCAGGTAAAGCAGCGCGGGTTCCCGTTTAAACGCGCGCAAATCAAAGTAAGGGCTGCCCTGCAGCCGGCTCAACGTATCCAGGCAGCCGCCGATCAGCCTGCCGGCGATGCGGGCCTTTTGCGCGCCCAACACGCGCAGCGTGGACGGATAACGCTCTCCGGGAGCGTCCCAACGCCAAAACGCCTTGTAATGGCCTTGCTGCGGCGGCAAACCGTGGTGCAAGGCATGCAAGAGCGCCGAATTCTCCTCCGCCCGCTGCGGATTGCCTAGATCGAACAGATTCGGACCGTGCAGCGTCGCCCACCCCGCCAGCAGAGTCAGCGGCGTCAGCAAGGTGGAAATATCGGAAAACCCGGCCACCCATTTGGGCGACAGCCGCGCCAAGGCGGCAAAATCGATGCCGGGCAGCAGTTCCATCGCCCGTTCGCCGCCCCAGGGCGGCAGGATGGCGCGAATGTCCGGATCGAAAAGAAAGCGTTTCAGCTCAGCCAGCCGTTCAACAGCTGGCGCGCTGGCGTCTTGGGACTCGCCGCGCAGACAAGCGCCCTCCACCACCTGCCAGCCCTGATCTCGCAGGCACTGCAAAGCGCGATCCAACTGTCCGTGCAAGACAGGGGGCACGCCGGAGGAAAAGGCGGTGACGGCGATGCGATCCCCCGGCTGCAACGGCGCGGGAAAAACCATCATGGAAAGCGTCTCCTGTGGATAAGCATCATGGGCAGTCAATCATTGTCCATCCCTCAGATCCAGGGCGAAGCTGTGGCTGGTTTTCAATTGCTGATAGCCGAGATGACGATAGAAGGCGTGGGCAGCTTCCCGGTGTACACCGGAACGCAGTCGAATACGTGGATAACCCAATTGCCGCGCCCAGGCTTCGCAAGCGCGCAACAATTGCTTGCCAAGGCCTCGTCCTTGGTGAGCCGGCGATACCACTAGTCCGCCGATTTCGATCGCCGGAGGCGCTTCCAGCAGGCGAACGCCATGGCCATGGATCCAACCGACCACGGCTCCCTCCCACAACGCCACCCAAACCTGGTTGTCCGGCAGCGCTGCCAGCCGTACGAAGCGCTCGCCGATTTCCGTCTCCGTCGCCACGTAGCCCAGATCCAGGCATAGCCGCGCCACCGCGAGCGCATCCTCTGCCCGCATTGTTCTGATCTCCGCCATCTATCTTCGTCCAGTTGCTCAAGGAAATGACATTGTCAGCACAAGGCGAGACTGCCGGCAAGCCGGCTATTTGCTTTTCAACCGTCGTAGTTCGATCAATTTGGCGTATTTGATGTAGCTGTTGAAGCAGCCGATGCTGATGTGGACCAAACCGGGCACGCCATCGAGAAAACCACGGCGGAAAAAGTAGAACTTGATGAAGCGCAGCAAGGGGCTGAGGATAAGTTTCGCGATACCCACACGTTTTCCCCGTTGAAAAAGCCGTTCAGCCTGCAAACTGGTGTAGCGGTTCTGCTTGTTCAGATATAGCGCGATGTCTTCGCCGGACTCGTGCATCAGTTCGTGCCGCAGCTTATGCACAGGGCCGTTGGAGATCACGTACTCATGCACCAGATCATCCGACCAGCGCGCATGTCCGCGATGGAACAAGCGTAAAGACCAGTCCGGATAACCTTCGCCGTGTTTCAGAAAACGGCCCATGAAACGGTTGCAACGCGGAAACTGAAAGGCCTTGGCCTGTGGATTGTCCAGCATGGCTTTGATTTCATTGATCAAATCAGGGGAAAGCCACTCGTCGGCATCCAGACACAACACCCAGTCGTGGCTGGCGGCTTCTACCGCCAATTGCTTCTGAGGACCGAATCCCAGCCAGTCTTGGTGGATAACTTTTGCCTTATAGGCGGAAGCTATCGCCAATGTCCTGTCCGTGCTGCCTGAATCCACAAGCACGATTTCATCGGCGAAGCCCACGCTGTCCAAACATTTTTCCAACGAAGTTTCCGCATTCTTGGTGATTAGCACCACGCTAATTCGCGCACGCATCTTGTTATATGTTTTCCCATATGTAATTTGAAGAAACTGGTAGAAGTCGTCTCTTTTCTGTGGATAACTATGTTTTTCACATTGTTTTCATGGTGTTGGATTAGCTGGAATCTTGTTGTTCATCCATCTTTTTGCAGACTGAAGACTTGTGGATAAATCTGACTGTTCCTTGAAGCTACCACTTGTCCACAGGCCCGATCCCATTTGTTCCCACTTGCTTGTGCATGGCGTAAATTTGCCTGCAAACCTTCTTACGCCACCGATAACTCTTTAACGCAATTTTATATTGATGAAACTGATATAGTTGGCCATTGCTGTGGATAAGCGACAAAAACTTCAAAGGGTTCAGTTACTTGTCCTGTTGATGGGCTTTGGATAGTTTGGGTGCGCTGCGGCATCGCAAATTGTGGATAAATCCGAGCCTAGTTGTCCACAGCTGTTTATCCACAATTGAACTGCAGGGATTTTACTTGGTTAACCACAGGCATGCTCGGGTACAATGCGCGCCATGATGAATGTGCTGATTGTGCGCACCTCGTCGATGGGCGACCTTATCCACACTTGGCCCGCCATTTCCGAGCTGAAAGCGCATTACCCCAATTTCCGCATCAGTTGGCTGGCCGAAGAGGCTTTCGCCGACATTGCCCGTTTGCATCCGGCGGTGGACAGGGTGATTGCCTTGAATTGGCGGCGCTGGAGCAAGCGCTGGTGGCTGCCGTCCACCTGGCGAGAGATCCGGGCCTTGCGGCGGCAACTGCGCGACACGCCTTGGGAATTGGTGGTGGATAGCCAGGGCTTGTTGAAAAGCGCCTTGCCGGCCAGTTGGGCCAAGGCGCCGCTGACCGGCTACGGATGGGGCAGCGCGAGGGAATCGTTGGCCAGCTGTTTTTACGATAAGCGTCACAAGGTGGACTGGAGCTTGTCGGCGATAGAACGCAACCGTCTGTTGTTCGCGCGGGTATTTGGTTATCAGCCGCAGGGCGCGCCTTGTTTTGGTGTGCCGGCCGGCGAGCGGCCAGGCTGGGTGCTGTCCGGCCGTTACGCGGTATTGCTGCACGCCACCAGCAAAACGTCCAAAGAGTGGCCGGAAGGCCATTGGGCGGAACTGGGCAAACACTTGTCCATGCAGCATGATCTGGTGATGGTGCTGCCCTGGGGCAATGATCGCGAGCGCCAGCGTGCCGAAAGGCTGGCCGCGCAGATGCCGGCCGCGGTGGTGGCGCCCAAGATGAATCTGATCGAGGCCGCCGGCCTGCTTGGCCACGCCAATGCGGTGGTGGGCGTGGATACCGGGCTGACTCATCTGGCCAACGCGCTGAACGTGCCCCTGGCGGCGATTTACACTGATACGGATCCGGCCGCCACGGGCGTGGTGGAAACGCCGTGGGCCACCAATTTGGGCGGAATCGGGCTGTGCCCGTCTGTGGACGAGGCGCTGCAAGCCTTGTTCACGCGCAAGGACTGGACATGAATTGGCAACGCAGACTGTATTCTTGGGCCTGGCTGCTGGCCACCCCGCTGGTGCGGCACTACCTGAAGAAGCGGGCGCGCAAGGCGCCGGCCTATCTGGAGCATTGGGACGAGCGTTTCGGCAGTCAATTGCAGCCGCGCGCGCAGGGAGCGATTTGGATACACGCGGTATCGGTGGGCGAAACCCGGGCCGCGCAGCCCTTGGTGGCGGCGTTGCGCGAAGTCTGGCCGGACGCGCCCTTGCTGATGACGCAGATGACCCCCACCGGGCGCGCCACCGCCTTGCAGCTGTATCCCGATGCCGAAGTGCGCTATCTGCCCTACGATTATCCCCAAGCCGCGCAGGCTTTTCTCGCCGCCTATCAGCCGCGCTTGGGCGTGTTGATGGAGACCGAGCTGTGGCCCAATCTGATTCATGCCGCCGCCGAGCAGAAGGTGCCCTTGTTTCTGGCCAATGCGCGCTTGTCTGAAAAATCCCTGAACGGTTATCTCAAAATCAGCGGGCTGATTTCACCCGCGGTGGCGGCGTTGAGCGCTGTTGCCGCGCAAACGCCGGAAGATGGCGAACGTTTGCGGCAATTGGGCGCCAGCGAAGTCGAAGTCTGCGGCAACACCAAGTACGATATTCAGCCGCCGTCGGCGCAGCTGGCGCTGGCCGGCGAGTTCAAATCCAGGATAGGCCGCCGCCGGGTTATGGTCTGCGCCAGCACCCGCGACGGTGAGGAAGCCTTGATTCTGGATGCGTGGCGGGCGGCGGCTCAAGCGTTGGGCGACGCGCTGCTGGTGTTGGTGCCTCGTCATCCGGAGCGGTTCGACGATGTGGCCGCGCTGGCCGAGAGCCGCGGCCTGAAAGTACAGCGCCGCAGCGACGATGCCGCGGTGGACCCCGCCACCCAGGTATGGCTGGGCGACAGCATGGGCGAAGCGTTCGCCTACTTCGCTTGCGGCGATCTGGCCTTTGTCGGCGGCAGTTTGCTGCCGTTGGGCTGTCATAATCTGATCGAGCCGGCCAGCGTGGGCGTGCCGGTGTTGTTTGGCCCGTCCATTTTCAATTTCAAACAGGCGGCGGCGCTGGCGCTGGCCGCCGGCGCCGCGCGCCAGGTGGCCAACGCTACGGAGTTGATCGGCGCCGTGGTGGAGCTGTTGGGCGACGAAGGTCGCCGCCAGTCGATGCGCGAATCGGCCTTGGCCTTCAGCGGCGCCCATAGCGGGGCCAGCCAGCGCATGAGCGCCCTGTTTCGCCGCAAGTTGCAGGCCTGAACCGCAAGGGCTAGAGCTCAGCGTCCTCGCGTGCGAAAAAATTAATGATTCGCCGGCTGATCTGCGCCGCGCCTTCTTCTACTCTTCAAACAAGAGCCGCGTCGCCGACGCGGCTCTCCCGAGGCCGCCGGCCCGGGACGGACGTGCAAAACCCAGTCATGCCCCAGGCCGGTCCACGCCGTCGGAAAACTTCCGAGCGGACTGATCGAACATGACTGGCGCAACGCGCCGCCGCATCGACTCCGCTGTCTAACAAGACAAGGAGCTACCATGTTAGCCAATTACAGCGTGTTGCCCACGATGAGCCTGCCGTCCACCACCGACCTGGTGCGTTTGGATCAGCGCCCGCACCCGCCCGTCACCCTGAACAGCTCGGCCCTGGAGGTCATGACCGATTTGCGATTGATCAATCCGGTGGGTATTCATCAGGGCGCCAGCTTGCGCGAAGCGCACGACCGGATGATCAGCCACGGCATACGGCTGTTGTTCGTCCATGATGGCGACGGGCAATTCACCGGCCTGATCACGGCCACGGATTTGCTGGGAGAGCGGCCTATCCAATGCATGAAGGAACACGGCAAACATTATGTTGATATCAGCGTTGGCGACGTGATGACGCCGCGTAAGCAACTAGAAGCCTTGAACCTGATTGATATCGAGCACGCCAGCGTGGGCCACATGGTGGCGACGATGAAGCAGATGGGGCGTCAGCACGCGCTGGTGGTGGAGCTTAATCCGAGCAGCGGCCATCACGAGTTGTGCGGGCTATTCTCCACCTCCCATATGGCGAGGCTGTTGGGCATGCCGCTTTCCTTCATCCGCGTGCCGCAAGCCCTGTCGGAAATTCAATATTCCCTGCTGCACGCGATATGAGGGGCGCTGCGCGCAAGTCGGCAAGAATCGGGTCGCCGCGGCGGCCCGATCTGCTTATGCTGGCGCTGTGATCGAATGGAGAACAGACCATGAACGGTGAAATTCTCGAAGAAGACCGCGACTACGGCCGCATTCGCGACTCCATCCGCTACCTGGTGGCGAACGCGGAGCGCCAGCCGGAACTGGCCGAGCTGGCCGGCGCGCTGCATCTGTCGGAATCGAGGCTGCAGCGGCTGTTCACTCGTTGGGCCGGGGTCAGTCCCAAGCGCTTTTTGCAGCATCTGACTTGCGAGGCGGCCAAGGCGAGGCTGAGTGGACAGGCCTTGTTGCCGTTGTCGCATGAGCTGGGCCTATCCGGCGGCGGACGCCTGCACGATCTGTTCGTGACGCTGGAGGCGATGACGCCGGGCGAATACCGCAACGGCGGGGCCGGGCTGGAAATCGAATGGAGCGTGGAGGCCAGCCGTTTTGGTTCGGTGCTGGTGGCGCGGACCGCGCGCGGCGTGTGCGCGGCGCAATTCGTGGCGGATGAAATGGAGGCCGTGGCCTGGTTGAGCCGGCGCTGGCCCAAGGCCGCGCTGCGCCACGTTCCGGGCGGCGGCGCGGCGGTGGCCGCCGCCATGTTCGAACCGCTGCGCGCGGAAGGCCAGGCGCCGTTGGCGCTGCGGGTGCAGGGCAGCAATTTCCAGATTCAGGTCTGGCGCGCGCTACTGTCGATTCCCTACGGCGGTTTCGCCAGCTACGGTCAGATTGCCGCCACGGTGGGACGGCCGCGGGCGGCGCGGGCGGTGGGCAGCGCGGTGGGCGCCAATCCGGTGGCCTGGTTGATTCCCTGCCACCGGGTGATTCGCGCCGAGGGCGCTTTGGGCGAATACCGCTGGGGGGCGGAGCGCAAAGTGGAACTGATAGGTTGGGAGGGCGCGGTGATGGCCGGCTTGCAGCCGGCTTGATGCGGCTTCGGTTTATCCCATCCGTTGGCTGAGCTGTTGAAAGAACAACCGCGCCAATTGATCCAGAGCGGAGTCCCCCAGGCTCTCCGGCCGCCGGTACAAGGCCATCGGCACCGCGGGCAGCGGCGGCAGCGAGTCCCGCGGCAGCGGGGCGACGCCGGGCAGTTCGTCGTCCGACAGCAAGGCGCCGACGCCCAGGCCGGCTTGCAAGGCGGCCTGCACCGCCAGCAGGCTAGAGCTTTCCAGGACCACGCGGTAGGGGCGGCCGGCCGTTTCAAGCGCTTGCAGCATGGCGTCGCGCCAACTGCAGGGCGCGGCGAACAGAATCAACGGCAGGGGATCTGCGGCCGGCATCTTGCCGTCCTGAGCCAACCAGGGCAACGGGCATTCCACCACCCAGCTGGGCGTGGCGTCCAGCTGCGTCACCCGCGGGCTGGCGATCAGCAAATCCAGTTCTTCGCGCTGGAAGGCCGCGCTCAATTCCCGCCCCGGCGCCACTCGGATATCCAGTTGCAGCTGCGGCCGAGCCGCGGCGAAGTCCGCCAATACCTGCGGCAGATTGCGGCTGACCAGATCCTCGATCAAACCGATGCGGCAGCGGCTGGCCGGTGCGACCGGCGTGGAGGGACGCATTTGTTCAGTCAGGCTGACGATGCGTTCGGCGTAGGGCAGCAATTGCTGCCCCGCCGCGGTGAGGCTGACGCCGCGTGGCGAACGCTGCAGCAGGGTTTGGCCGCAGTGCTGTTCCAGTTTGCGCAATTGCAGGCTCAAAGCCGGTTGAGTGCGTCCCAAGTCCGTTGCCGCGCGATTGATGCTGCCGCGGCGGGCCACGGCGATCAGCGCGCGCAGCAAGCCGGTGTCCAAGTCTCTAGTCATGATTTTTTCTTATAACAATGCCTTGAATTTTCAGTCTACCTATAACTGGCGGGAAGGTTTAGCCTGTAGGCGAATATTTCTGATGAGGCGCGCAAACATGTTTATCGCGGCGTTACTGCTGGCGGTCGCCGGCTCCGTCGTCTATCACTTGTCGATCAAGCAGGTGCCGGAAGCGGCGAATCCCTTCTTTTCATTGGCGGTTAGTTATGGCGTGGCCATGTTGGTGTGCGTGCTGGGAATGTGGTGGTTGCCTGGAGGCGGCCAGCGAGGATTGGCCGCGCTGAATTGGAGCAGCCTGGGGGTGGCGGCGGGCATTGTCGGCATCGAGCTGGGCTTTTTGCTGGCTTATCGCGCCGGCTGGCATGTCGGCTACGCGGCGCTCAGTTCCAATGTGCTCACCGCGCTGGTGTTGCTGCCGCTAGGCTATCTGCTGTTTCGCGAACAACCGTCTCTGGGCAAGCTCGGCGGCATGGCCTTGAGCATGGCCGGCTTGTGGATGATGCTGCGTTTCCGTTGAGCGCCGCCCGGCGGGCGGCGCTTGGAACGTGTTTACGATCTAGCGCGCAAGAGCGAGACACGGCGAAAACAGCTGAGAAAGCGGAATGGTCACGTGGCACATGAGCATTTCGAAGGTGTACTCACCGTGCCACGTTTCACGATGCGCAGCTGATCGGGTTCTTAAACCGATTCTCAACCGGCGTTCAACGGCAGGTAAACGGCCAGCTTGAAGCCGTCGGACTGATCGCAGAACTCCAGCCGGCCTCTATGCTGTTTGACCACGCGGCTGACGATGGCCAAGCCAAGACCGCTGCCGCCGTCTGTGCCGCGATGTTCGGCCAGCCGTTCAAACGGAGCCAGCGCGATTTCGCGCAGCTCGGCCGGGATGCCCTTGCCGTGGTCCAGCACGCTGAGCACGGCGAAGCCGTCGACTTGCTCGACGCAGACTTCCACCGGCGGCGCGCCGTAACGGCGAGCGTTTTCCAGCAAATTGGACAAGAGCCGCTCCAGCGCCAGTCCGTCGCCCTGCAACTCCGGCTCGGCTCGCCGCTCCAGGCGCGCGTCCATGCCTTCGCGGGCGAAGCGAGACACCACGCTGGCGGCGAGGTCGGCCAATGCCACCGGCTCCAGCCGGGTGGTTTCCTCGGCGCGGGCGAAGTCGATGAATTGGCGCACGATCTGCGACAGCTCGTCGATGTCGGCCAACATATCGTGCTGGTCCGGGCTGTCCTGCTGCAGCTCCAGCGTCAGCTTGAGCCGGGTTAGCGGTGTGCGCAGATCATGAGACAGGCCGGCCAGCATCAACCTGCGCTCGCGCGCGGCGCTGTCCAGCGCCTGCGCCATCAGGTTGAAATTGTGGGCCAGCACTTTCACCTCGCGCGGGCCGTCCTCCGGCACCGCCGCCGGCATGTTGCCGGCGGCCAGTTCTCGGCTGGCCAGCACCACGCGGCTGATTGGCCGCGCCACGCGCCAGGCGACGGCGAAGGCCAGCAAGCTGGCGACGATGGACGCCAACAGCGCCGCCTGGATGATGGTGTTGATCGAGCGGTCGCTGTAGCGGCCGAAGGGCAGCACCAGCCAGTAAGCCTGGTCCAGCACGTGCACATTGACCCACAGTTCGCGACGGTCGTCGATCTGGGCGTAGCGTACCTCGATCGCTTCGTTGAGGCCGTGCGACAGCCGCTGCGCCAGGGTTTCGCCCAAGCGCGGCACGTAGTCGGTGAAGTTGACGCCTTGATCGGCGTTGATCGGCAGCAACCGCGGCAGGCCGGGCCGGTTGTAGCCGGCCAGGAATTCGGCGCGCTCGGTGTTGGTCATCGCCTCCATCGTGCCTTCCAGGAAGGCCAGAGTGTCCACCGTTTGCGAATACAGCTGCTTGTCCAAGAGCTTGTGGCGCTCGCCGGCGGCCATCCACAGGGTGACGAACTGAGTGGTCAGCACCACCAGCACCACCAGCACGGCCAGCCGGAAAAACAGCGAGCCGGTCAGCTTGCGCACGGCTTACTCCCGCGGCGTGCCGTCCGGCACGAACACATAGCCGTAGCCCCATACCGTCTGGATGAAGCGCAGCTGGCTGTCGCCGCTTTCCAGCGCCTTGCGCAGCCGGGAGATGTGTACGTCTATGCTGCGGTCCAACGATTCTCCGTTGCCCTTGCCCAGAGCCATTTCCATCAGTTGCTCTCGGGTCAGCGGCCGGCGCGGGTGGCTGACCAGTACCGACAGCACCGCGAATTCCGCGCTGGTCAGCGTGACCGGCTGGCCAGCCTTGCGCAATTCGCGCTGGCCTAGGTTGAGCACGAATTCGCCGAAGCTCACTTCCTCGTCGGCGTCGTGGCGCGCGCCCAGCGCCGGCGTGGCGTGATGACGGCGCAGCACCGATTGGATGCGGGCGGTGAGTTCGCGCGGATTGAACGGTTTGGGCAGGTAGTCGTCGGCGCCCATCTCCAGGCCGAGGATGCGGTCGATGTCCTCGCCACGCGCGGTGAGCATGATGACCGGAATGGTTTCGCCCTGGGCGCGCAGCCGGCGCACCACCGCCAAGCCGTCTTCGCCCGGCATCATCACGTCCAGCACCATCAGGTCCGGGCGATTGCGCGCCAACTTGCGGTCCAGGTCTTTGGAGTCCGGCAGGGCCTCCACCGCGTAGCCCTGTTGGCTCAGATAGCGGGTAAGCAACTCGCGCAGCTTGGCGTCGTCGTCGACGACCAGTATCTTATTGTGTTCCATGCGATTTTTCCTCGGAGCGGTGTGTCAGCTTAGCGGCTGGCCCCGGGCTGCGGCAGCGCGCCTGATGAAGATATGTTAAGCCCGTTCTCGCGATCACACACCTTAACAAATCAGAGATTGTCGCTCATGTCTCCCTCATGCCGCGAGTCTAGGCTCCGTAATGAAGTGTTCCGGCGCCTTGGGCGGTTCTCGATGCCTTTGGCATCCGCGGCGCATGGTGTATGCTGTCCGCCCTCGCCGGACTTGGGTCCGGAGTCCCTTTTCCAGCATGTTCGACAGGATAAAACAGGTTTCATGATGCGGTTGCCGATTCTTCTCATATTTGCCTTGCTGCAAGCGCTTGCCGGCGCACCGGCCCTGGCGCGAGGGAAGGAACGCGGCCCCATGCCGCCGGATATGGAACCGGCGCAGGGCCGCCGCTGCCAGGCGCAGCCCGATCCGGACTGCAAGGAATTGCGTCGTCTGCGCAATTTGCGCCTGCGCGAGGCCGTGCAGGACGGCGATTTGCCGAAGGAGCAGATGCACCGGCCGCCGCCCCCGTACTGGCGGATGAGCCCGGACGGCGCCGCGCCGCCGCCGCCGCCTGATCGCATCAAGCCTCATTTCTGGCGAGACCGCCGCAAACATGGTTCGGAATGAGCCTTCTCAGCGTCAAGCCCGGCTGGCGAAGCGGGATTTCTATTGATAAGCTTTGAATAGAGTACGCCAGCCTTTTCATTCCAATTCAAATTCTCATTGCCGGAACGTTTTGCGAAGCAAACCGATTTCGCGGGCATGAGCCTGGCTGGCCACCCGCCGCGCCGATAGCGCGCAGCGTCGTTTTCGCCCAATAGAATTTGTTCATGATCCCGCGAGTCGGGGGCTGCGGCGTGCGGACACGGCGCATCGGTGCTTCAACGCCGTATCGCTGGAACGCGGCAAACATTGAACAGCTTCATAGGCGGGCGCGGAGATAACCGGTCATGCGCAAGGGGCATGCCTTGAAAAACAATAGGGGATACGGCGCGTTGCGGCGCGCCTGGGGACTGGGGCTGGCCTTGTGCTGGCTGGCGGAAGCGGCGGCGGCGCAATGGGATTGCAGCCGCGCTACCGCGCCGCAGCGTTGCGAGCTGTACCGCCAGGGCGCCATGGCCTGCAATGATTTGCCGGTCAACGGCCGGCACGCCTGCATGCAGTTTTACACTCCGGCCTTGAGTTGCCTGCGAGAGCGCGACGCCAAGCGTTGCGAAGCCTTGCGGGCGGCGCACAGTTCTTGCGACGGGTTGGAAGGCAAGGCGCGACGCGTCTGCGTCAATGAGCGGCTGCCGCCGCCGGATTGCGCGCGCTCCGCCAATCCCGCGCGTTGTCGAGCCCGCGCTGAAGCCGAACTCAAATGCGCGGACCGTGAGATCGCTCAGCGGCTTTGCGTGCGTCAGGCTTTGCAGCCGGACTAAGAAACTGTTGCGCGTCGTGAGACGCCCCACGGTGAGTACGGCTTCGAAATGCTCAGGTACCCTATGTACACTCCGCTGTCTCAGCCGTTTTCGCCTTGTCTCGCCCTTGCTCGAGAGGTTTTGAACCAGTTCTTAAGTAAACCCCTGATCCCCACAGGTACTGCCTGCGCCGGCGCGCCTTGGCTCGGGTTCTTTGCGAGCTCTTGTTAGCGCTGTCATTTAGCCGTGGTCGGATCAAACCACAGGCTGCGGTCGGCGAAAGGCGTGCTGGGCGGCAGGAAGGGGTTGTCGATGCGGATCAGCCGCCGATGCTTCAGGTCCAGCCGCTGGATCAGGCCGGCATGGTATTTCTGGAATAGCCGCTGGTACTCGCCGTTGCGCAGTATTTGTCTCATGCCCTGATCCACGCGTTGCGCCAGCCGTTGCCCTTCCGCGTCGCGGCCAAACCAAAAATACGTGGGCAGTGGGTAGTACAGCAATAAAGACCGCTCCAGCGCCATGTGCTGATATTGCGGCTGGTACACGCGGATTTCCTCCTCCACCTCCGCCACGCCGCGCGAAAACGCGTCGCCCAGGCCGCGCTCCAACATGCGGAACAGGCCGTCGTAATTGGGGTCGGTCACCACGGTCAGCCCGGCCTGTTTCAGGATGGCGTTGTCACCCCAGCCATCGCCTTGGATGATGCTGAAGCGGCGCAAGTCCGCCAAGCTGGCCACCGTGTTGAAATCCGCTTGCCGCGTGTCCCGGATCAACAGCACGCGATAGCCGAGCAAGCCGCGGTCTATCGGAATCCGCACCGGAAAATAGCGACGTTCGTAGTCGCGGTTGGTTTCGCGGATCACCACATTGAGCCGGCCGCGGGGATGACTCAGTTCCTGCAATTGACGCGCTTCGTTCATGCGCGGCGCGAAGCGCAGACTGTAATCACCCCAATTGGCGCGGGTGGCGTCCAACGCGGCGCGCAGAATGGCCCAATGGTAGTCGTAGCGTTCATCGACGGAGGTTTCCGGCGAGTGGCCGATATAGATCATGCCGGCAGCCAGGGCGGATGATGGCGACCCACAGCCGAACGCGCCGAGGACGGCCAGCCAACAGCCGGCCAACCGGCGTAGAAATAGGGATTGCCGCATCGGAAGAACCTCGAAAAAGCGCGCAGACGCAGTGCTCCGCTTCTTCATCATGGATAGCGGCGCCGCGGCGCGCAAGGGGCGCTCGCTGTTGCCGGATTTGCGTGCAGTCAAGCGATTATGCAAAACAAGGCCTAGCAGTGAATATTCATATCGACATGAATATATCAGCCTCCTATCATCTCCCGGATGCCGGAACGGCCTTGTCGGCAAGCGGCATTCACACTCGGGGGACGACTTATGCAATTCAAAAAAACACTGCTGGCCTTGTCGCTGGGCCTGGCCTTGGCGCCTGCGCTGACCATGGCGGCGCCGCCGTTGACCGCCGCCAACAGCGGCTCCACCGCGGAAGCCGCGCGCGGCAACGCCTGGCTGGAAATTGATAAGGCGGCGCTGGATCACAACCTGGCCGAGCTCAAGCGCCTGGTGGGCGCAGACACCAAGGTGTGCGCCATCTTGAAGGCGGACGCCTATGGCCATGGCATTGCCAACGTGATGCCGTCCATCATCGCTCAGGGCATTCCCTGCGTGGGCATCGCCAGCAATGAAGAAGCCCGCGTGGCTCGCGCCAGCGGCTACAAAGGCGTGGTGGCGCGCGTGCGCAGCGCCACGCAGGAAGAGATAGCAGACGGCCTGCAATACGATATGCAAGAACTGGTGGGCAATCTGGAGCTGGCGCGTCAGGCTTCCGCGCTGGCCAAGCGTCAGGGCAAGACGTTGCAAATCCATCTGGCCATCAACTCCGCCGGCATCAGCCGCAACGGCGTGGAACTGGCCAGCAAGCAAGGCCGCCGCGACGCGCTGGCCATGCTCAAGCTGCCTAATCTGCAAGTGGTGGGCATCATGACCCACTTCCCGGTGGAGGATAAGGCCGATGTGCAAAAAGGCCTGGCGGCGTTCAATGAGGAAAGCGCTTGGCTGATCAAGGCCGGCGGGCTGGACCGTAGCAAGATCACCCTGCACTGCGCCAATAGCTTCGCCACGCTGGAAGTGCCGGAAGCGCGACTGGACATGGTGCGCCCGGGCGGCGCCATCTTCGGCGACACCGTGCCCAGCCATACCGAGTATCTGCGCGTGATGGCGTTCAAATCGCGAGTGGCGGCGGTCAACCGTTATCCGGCCGGCAATACCGTGGGCTATGACCGCACTTACACCTTGAAGCGCGAGTCTCTGCTGGCCAACATCCCGGTCGGATATTCCGATGGTTATCGCCGCGCTTTCACCAATAAGGCGCATGTATTGATCAATGGTCAGCGCGCGCCGGTGGTGGGCAAAGTGTCGATGAACACCTTGATGGTGGATGTGACCGAGATTCCGGGCGCCAAGATAGGCGACGAGGTGGTGTTGTTCGGCAAGCAGGGCAAGGCCGAAATCAGCGCCGCCGAGCTGGAGGACATCAACGGGGCCTTGCTGGCGGACCTCTACACCGTGTGGGGCAATTCCAATCCCAAACTGCTGGTGAACCGCTAAATCCGGCCGCGTCGCCGCCGCCGCCAGCGGCGGCGGCAGTGTGAGTCTTCACAGTCTGCTGGCGAATTGCCTTGGTTTGGACTTAGATGAATCATGTCCCCGCATCAGGAGTAAGCCATGCAGTTCGACGAAGTTCGCCCCGAGCATTTCACCACGCTGTCCCGCAACCCGTTTCCGCATATTCTGATTGACCGGGCCTTGCAGCAGATCGCCGGCGGGAGCGCCGACGGCTCGCAGTTCCGCAAGGATGTGCTGGCCGCCGCGGGCTGGAGCCATGGCGGGCTGACGCCGTTCGGCAAGTACCCGGCCGATGCCTGCGAGGCGTTCAACCGCATCCGTAAAGTGCTGGAAGTCACCCAGGAGCCGGACGCGATCCTGGCGGAGCTGGATAAGGGCGCGCCCAAGGTCTGATTCCGTACATGGCTCATGCAAAAGCCCGCCAGATGGCGGGCTTCGTCATTGCGCGGAGACGCCGGACCTAAGAACCCGTTTACGATCTGCTGCGCGTCGTGAAGCGTTGCACGGTGAGCACGAGTTCAAAATGCTCATGTACTACTTGACCATTCCGCTTTTTCGCTGGTTTCCGACTTGTCTCGCCTTAGCTCGCGAGATCGTAAACACGTTCTAATCGGCCGCCTTCCTCAGGATGGCGTACAACTCGTCCTTGAGCCGCAGTTTTTCCTTCTTCAGGTTTTCGATTTCGAAGTCGGCGGAAGGCTCGATGCGCGCTTCCATATTCTTGATCTTCTGGTCCAGGTCGTTGTGTTTGTTGAACAGGCGGGTGAAGTGATCGTCTTCGGTTTTCAGCTTGCTGATCAATTCGCGGTATTCGGGAAACATGGGCGACTCCTTGGGCGGGTGGATACATGGAGCGGCTAACGACACGGGCCTGAGCGAAGCGTGAGGGCAAAATCCTGTGGTCGTCAGCGATCGGATACTGCCAAACCATGCTAACACCGCGCGGCGGCGAAGGTTATTGATCCAGCGCAGATACCCACCCTTAGGCCAGCCAAGCGCAGCAACAGGTTCTCAGGGCGTGTGTTCAAAGTCTCGAGAGCAAGAGCGTGACGCGGAGTGTACATGGGGTACATGAGCATTTCGAAGTCGGTTTCAACGCGGTATCGCCGATGCGTAGCAGACGATGAACAGGTTCTCAGGGCTTGAACCAAGGGCGTCCGTGCTGGGTGGGAAGCTGATAGCGCTTGGCCAGTTTCTCGTAGCCGCCGGCTGCGGCGAAGCGGCGCAGGCCCAGATTGAAACGGTCGCGATCGCGGACATCCCGAAAGGCCAGCCGGTAATGAGTGGGCGTGAATAGCGCGTATGGACAGAGCCTGGCTTTGATGTCGATCTCGCGGCGGAGATCGTGGCTAAACTGCTGGAAGATATTGACGTCGGAAATCGCCACGTCGGCGCGCTCGCTGTACAACAGGCGGTTGAGGGTGATCTGTGGCGATTCCTCGCGATAGGACGGAATCTGCGGCGTCAGCGCGGCGAAGGCGGGCCCCAGATAAAGGTGGGCGCCCTGAAAGGCGGCCACTCGGAAGCGAACCAGGTCCTCCAGCCGCTGCAGGTGGATGCGGCGTTTGCACAGCGTAATCGCCATGTTCTGGTAAACGATGTAGGGCTCGGAAACATGGCCGCCGCTGTTGGCGATGGCGGCGTCCACCTGGCCGCTTGCCAGCCAGTTGTGCGCGCGCAGATTGGGGCCGAAGCGGATCCGCGGCTGATAACCGGCCTGGCTCAAGGCCTGGCTGACGATGTCGTATTCCACGCCCTTGCCGCGCTCCGCGTCGATATAGGGTTGTTTGGTTTCGCCCAGCGCCACCCGCAGCGACGGCAGGGCCCCGATCTGGGCGCTGAGCAGCAGGGCCGGCAGGGCGCGGAGGACGAGATGGAGCGGCGTGAAAGCCATGGGCCGGTAGCGAATATCGATATGGTTGCAATGGCGCGCCCGCGGGCGGGGCCGTCGAATAGGTTCTTTATAGCCGCTGGCTCGGGTCTGGCCTTGTCTGATGAGAGGACGCGGGCCGCGGCTGCCGCATTGTAGCGATTGCGAGGCAGTGCTTCCCAGGTTTCCGGCGGAGAGCCGGCAAAAAGCGAGAATATGGCTTATCCACAGGATTTGGCGCAATACCGTGCTTATCCACAGCGCGCTTAGAGCCTGTTTACGATCTCGCGAGCAAGAGCGGGACAAGACGAAAACGGCTGAGAAAGCGGAATGTACAAAAGCGGTAAATGAGCATTTCGAAGGGTACTCACCGTGTAACGCTTCATAACGCGCAGCAGATCGTAAACAGGCTCTTACTTGATGCCCAGCCTTTCCATCCGATAGCGCATGGATCGGAAGGTGACGCCCAGCGTCTTGGCGGCCTGGGTGCGGTTGAAGCGGGTGCTCTCCAGCGCCTTGAGGATGGCTTCGCGCTCCACCCGGTCCAGAAAGTCCTGCAGCGCCTCGCCATCGGCGCAGGTTGGCGCCTCTCCATCGCCCTGGCCGCCGTGATCGCTAGGCAGCAGTTGCAGATCCCGCAACTCAATCCGGGCGTCGTTGGCCAGGGCCACCGCGCGTTCCAGGATGTTTTCCAGTTCGCGGAAATTGCCCGGATAGTTGTATTCCAGCAAGGCCTTGAGCGCCGCCGGCGCCAGCCGCGGCTTTTCGTCGGGGGAAAAGCGTTCCAGCAGGCTGGCGATGTAGCGCGGTAGGTCCTCGCGCAGTTCGCGCAGCGGCGGCATGCGCAGCGGCAGCACGTTTAGCCGGTAGTACAGATCCTGGCGAAAGTTGCCGGCGTCTACCCGCGCCGCCAGGTCCTTGTGGGTGGCGCAGATGATGCGCACGTCCACCGCTTCTTCCTGGGCGTTGCCCAGGCGGCGCACTTTCTTTTCCTGAATCGCGCGCAGCAGTTTGACCTGCATCGCCAGCGGCAGGTCGGCCACTTCGTCCAGAAACAGCGTGCCGCCGTTGGCTTGTTGAAAGAAGCCGTCGCGGTCGTTGTCGGCGCCGGTGAACGCGCCTTTGCGGTAGCCGAAGAATTCGCTTTCCATCAGCGTTTCCGGGATGGCGCCGCAGTTGACCGGGATGAATGGCCGTTCGGCGCGCGCGCTGTGCTCGTGTATCATCCGCGCCGCCTGTTCCTTGCCGGTGCCGGATTCGCCGCTGACGTAAACCGCGGCCTGGCTGCGCGCCAGCTTGCCGATCAAGCGCAGCGCTTCCTGGATCGCCGGCGATTCGCCGTCCAGCCGCACCGCGGCCTCGGTTTTGCCGTTGTCCACACTCAGCACGGATTTCACCAGGCTGCGCAATTGAGCCAGGCTGACCGGTTTTTGCAGATAGTCGAAGGCGCCGGCCTTCATCGCCAGCACCGCGTTGTCGGTGTTGCCGTAGGCGGTGATCACGGCGATGGGCACGTCCAGGCCCTGTTCGGCGATATGGCGCACCACTTCGATGCCCTCGCCGTCCGGCAGGCGCATATCGGTCAGCGCCAGGTCGAAGGGCTGGCTGTTCAGGCTGAGTTTGGCGGCGCCGACGCTGGCGGCGGTGGCCACGTCCAGCCCCATCTTGATCAGGGTCAGTTCCAGCAGTTCGCGGATGTCCGGTTCATCGTCGATCACCAGCACGCGCAGGGAGGATTTAGCCATAAGCCTTGTGACAGATCAGACGGAACACGCCGCCGGGCGGGCAGTAGTCCAAGCGCGCGTCGTTGGCTTCCGCCAGTTCGCGCGCGATGTACAGGCCCAGTCCGGTGCCGGCGCTTTCCGTGGTGAAAAAGGGTTCGAACAAGCGGGCCTGGGCATCTTCGCTCATGCCTGGGCCATCGTCCATTACCCTGATGGTCAGGTGATTTTCCACTTCGCCCACTTCGATGCGCACCGCGCCCGGCTGTTTGCTGGAGTAGCGCCAGGCGTTGGCCAGCAAATTGTTGAGAATCTGGCCAAAGTGGCCGCGGTCGAACTGGACCGCGGCGGCCTGCGCCTGGTAGACGCAGCAGATTGCGCCGGCGGCGGCGGCTTCCACTACGCCGAAGTGGTCCAGCAGCTCGTCCAGAAAGGGCTGCAGCCGTATCGGCTCGGGTTTGATCCGGTCGCGGCGGTTCAAGGCCAGCACTTCTTGCACCATGTGGTTGATGCGCTTGCTGTTGCCCTGCACGATGCGGATCAGCCGCTGGCGCGCGGGGTCGGTTTCGTCTTCGGCCAGCAGGTCGGCCGCGTGGTTGATCGCCGACAGCGGGTTGCGGATTTCATGGGCGATATTGGCGGTGAGCCGCCCCAGCGCCGCCAGTTTGACGCGTTTGCCCTCCTCCGCCATGTCCGCCATGTCGCGCATGAACAGCAGGAGCGCGTGGTCGTCGCCCACCAGCACTGGCACCATGCGGCCCACCAATTGACGCCCGCGGATGTTGCGGTCGATGAAACTGGGATTGGGCTGGCAGCCGTTGTGCCGCCAGCGCTCCACCAGCGGCAGCAGTTCGGGAACGACGTGGCCGCGGCGCATGGCGCCGAAGTAGCGCGCCGCCTGATTGTTGAACTGGCGTAGCAGGCCAGAGGGATCCAGCACCACCACCGCGTCGCGCTGGCTTTGCAACACCAGTTCGTTCAGGCGGTTGAGGTTGGCGATCTCGCCGCCGCGGCGGGTGGCCAGCGCTTCGGAGTCGCGCGCCACGCGGCCCAGCTTCCAGGTAACGATGGAGGTGATGAAGCCGGCGGTGGCCAGCAGCGCGGAGTAGTAGAAATCCGAGCCGCGGCCTATGCCCAGGTATTGCTCGACGCCGACGAAGGACAGCAGGATCAGTGTGGCGATGGAGGCGTAGAACAGCGCATAGCGGCCCGATGACAGCAGGCCGGCCACCGCCAGATAGGGCAAGAGCAGGATGCCGTAGCCGCTGCGGACGCCGTCGTTGATGCCCATCAGCAGCACAATCATCGCGATGTCGGCGGCGATGGCCAGCGTCAGTTGCAGGGTGTGGGCCAGCCGGCCGTTGCGCAGCAGGAACCAGGCGCCGATCAGAGCGGCGTAGACGCCGCTCCACAGATAGAAGGCCTTGCCGCCGGCCACCAGCGATTCGCCTTCGCGGTTGGCGAACAAGGACATCGCCAGCAGCACCAGCAGCAGCGCCGCCCGGAAGCTGTTGATGAAGACCAGCCCGCTGCGCGGGGTCAACGGCGTCGGCGGGCGGTCCCGGTTCATGTCGTCGGCAGCTCGCTGATGGCGCTGACGCTCCATTTCTTCGGCATCAGCTTGCCCTTCTTGCCGCGCTTGCCGGCGAACTCCGCCAGCGCCAGTTTTTCATCGGAGGCCTTGCCGCGCACCGACAGCGTGGACAGCAGCGCTTTTTCGCCGTTGACCAGGCCGATGGCGGTGACGGCTTCGCCCTCTTCCACCGCCATCAGCATCAAGCCGCGGCCCTTGGCCAGCTCCTTGAGTTCGGCGGCCGGGAAGGCCAGCAGGCGGCCGTTGTCGGCGGCGGCCACCAGTTGGGTGGCTTCAATGATGCCGGCGGCCGGCAGCGGCGCGGGGGTCAGCACGGTTTCTTCCGGATTCAGCGTCAGGAAGGCTTTGCCGGCCTTGACCCGTCCGGCCATGTCGCCCAGCTTGGCGATGAAGCCGTAGCCGCCGGAACCGGCGACGACAAAGCGGGCCTCGTCCTTTCCGGATAGCATCTGGGCCGGCTTGGCGCCGTCCTGCAGGTCCACCAGCGACGCCACCGGCACGCCGTCGCCGCGGCCGGTGGGCACGTCGGCCGGGTCCACGGTGTAGGCGCGGCCCTTGCTGTCCAGCACGATCACCGACCACACAGTGCGGGTTTCCACCACGGTGTGCAGCGCGTCGCCGTCCTTGAAGGCCAGCGCGGCGAGGTCCACGTTGTGGCCGACGCGGGCGCGGATCCAGCCCTTCTGCGACAGGATGATGGTGACCGGTTCGTCGGCTATGGTCTGGGTCAGCACCGCGCGCTCGGCGGTCTTGATCTCGCTGCGGCGCTTGTCGCCGTACTTGGCGGCGTCGGCCTGGATTTCCTCGCGCATCATGCTGCGCAGCGCGTCCGGCGTGTCCAGCACGTGGCGCAGGCCTTCGCGCTCCTCGCGCAGATCGGACAGCTCTTTCTCCAGCTTGAAGCCTTCCAGCCGCGCCAGTTGGCGCAGGCGGATTTCCAGGATGTCCTCCGCCTGGATCTCGGTCAGGCCGAAGGCCTTGATCAGGTCCGGCTTGGGCTCGTCGGATTCGCGTATCACGCGTATCACTTCATCGATATGGATGAAGGCGATCATCCGGCCTTCCAGGATGTGGATGCGTTTTTCCACCTGGGCCAGCCTGTGCTGCAGGCGGCGGGTGACGGTAACGCGGCGGAAGTCCAGCCACTCGCTGAGAATGGGCTTTAGGCCTTTCTGACCCGGCCGGCCGTCCAGGCCTATCATCACCAGGTTCATCGAGGTGTTGCCTTCCAGGCTGGTCTGCGCCAGAAGGATGTTGATGAACTCGTCCGGGTCCTGGCGGCTGGACTTGGGTTCGAACACCAGGCGCACCGGACACTCGCTGTCGGATTCGTCGCGCACGCGGTCCAGCAGCGACAACATCAGGCTCTTCAGGTTTTGCTGGTCCTGAGTCAGCGCCTTCTTGCCGGTCTTGACCTTGGGGTTGGTGGCTTCTTCAATCTCCGCCAGCACTTTCTGCGCGCTGGAACCGGGCGGCAGCTCGGACACGATCACGCGCCACTGGCCGCGCGCCAGCTTTTCCACTTCCCATTTGGCGCGCACGCGCACGCTGCCGCGGCCGCTCTCATAGGCGGCGAGGATGTCTTCGGCCGGGGTGATGATCTGGCCGCCGCCGGGGAAGTCCGGCCCGGGCACGTATTGCATCAGAGCCGCGGTATCCAGCTCCGGGTTGTCCAGCAAGGCGATGCAGGCGCTGGCCACTTCGGTCAGATTGTGCGGGGGAATTTCGGTGGCGAGACCCACGGCGATGCCGGAGGCGCCGTTGAGCAGCACCATGGGCAGGCGCGCCGGCAGCAAGCGCGGTTCCTCGAAGGCGCCGTCGTAATTGGGCACGAAGTCCACCGTGCCCATGTCGATTTCCGACAGCAGCAGGTCGGCGATCGGCGTCAGCCGCGCCTCGGTGTAACGCATCGCCGCCGCGCCGTCGCCGTCGCGGCTGCCGAAGTTGCCCTGGCCGTCGATCAGCGGGTAGCGCAGCGTGAAGTCCTGCGCCATGCGCACCAGCGCTTCGTAGGCGGAGCTGTCGCCGTGCGGGTGGTATTTACCCAGGATTTCACCGACCACGCGCGCCGATTTCACCGGTTTGGCGCCGTGGGCCAAGCCCATGTCGCGCATCGCGTACAGGATGCGGCGCTGCACCGGCTTCTGGCCGTCGGCCACTTCCGGCAGCGCGCGGCCCTTGACCACGCTCATGGCGTATTCCAGATAGGCGCGCTCAGCGTAGAGGTCCAGTGGAATCCACTCGCCGTCGTTGGCGTCCGCCGCGGGCGGAGTGGGCGGCGGCGGGGTCAGGGCGGCGGCGCCGTCCGGCGTATTCTCGGCAAACAGATCGTTATCGTTCATATGGGCAAGGCAGGAGGTGAATCGGTTAGCGTTCATCGGCCGGCGTTTGCGCCACGGCAAAGCCTGTCCTCACGGTTATAGCTGGCGAGGACGCGTTGTCGTAAGCTTGGCCCGGACGCGCCACAAGCCGGCCGATGATAATGAATCAGTTCAGGGGAATTCTACTATGGCAAACCGAGTTGCGTGGCACTGCCACCGTTTCGATGGTTTTACGCCGCTGGCGTTGTATCGGGCCTTGCAGCTGCGCGACCAGGTGTTCGTTGTGGAGCAGCAGTCGATTTACGGCGATGTGGACGGCGTGGATGTGCACTGTCTGCACCTGTCCGGGCACGACGACGGCGGCCGGCTGCTGGCTTACGCGCGCTTGATTGCGCCGGGGGAGAAATACCCGGACGCGGCGGCGATAGGCCGGGTCGTGGTGGCGCCGGAGGCGCGCGGCCAGGGCCTGGGCAAGGCGCTGCTGGCGCAGGCGGTGGCGCAGTGCCGCGCGCATTTCCCCCAGGCGGCCATCATGTTGTCGGCGCAGACCGACGCGCAGGCCTTGTACGAGAGCTTCGGTTTCCACGCGGTGTCCGAGCCTTACGACGACGGCGGAATCCTGCATGTGGATATGCGGCGCGAGGCCGGCGCTTAAAACCATTTCATCGAGCCTTCCGCAATGAAAAACCCACCCCGCAAAGGGGTGGGCGCATCAAGCGGAAAGGCGGACTCAGCGTTTGACCGCCGGGCCGTCGCTGCCCAGTTCCACCGCGTAAGCCAGCGCCAATTGCGAGAACTTCAGCGCGTGGCGAGCCTGGTTGCCGGCGCTGGCGAGGGTGTCGCGCACGGTGTGGATGTTGGGGTTGGATTGGTTGAAGGCGGATTCGAACGGGAAGGATGCCGGATAGCCGTTCTTGTGCCAGGAGGCGTGGTCGGAGCACGCATAGCCGCAAGAGCTGTAGCCGACGGTCAGATTGGGCAGATAGGTTTCGGCCAGATTGGCGAGGAAGGTGTTCTGCGCCGAGTTGGTGTAGTCGGTGAACAGGAAGATGTCGTCCTCGCTGCCCTGGTAGTTGGTCATGTCTAGTTGCAAGGCGCCCACCACGTTGACCTTCTGTTGCTTGTAGCGGTTGGCGATGTCGGAGGAACCCCGCAGGCCCACTTCTTCCGCCGCGTAGGCCATGAACTTGATGGTGCGGCGCGGCTGATAGTTGTTGGCCAGCAGCACGCGGATCACCTCGGTCAGGCTGGCGATGCCGGAAGCGTCGTCGTCGGCGCCCGGCGCGCGGCTGTTTTCGCCGGTGCCGCTACCCACGGTGGAGTCCAGGTGGCCGCCCAGCACCAGGGTTTCAGCGGCATTGTCCTTGCCCTTGATGGTGAGGATCACCGATTTTTGCGGCCAGGCGCTGTGGGCGAACTGCTCCACGGTCACGTCGCTGCGGCCGGCGGCCAACTGCCGCCATTGATTGGCGATCCAGTTGGACGCGTTGACGCCGTGGCTGGTGGTGTAGAAGCGGTTTTGGTAGTTGGACAGGGATTGGATGGTGCCGAGAATGTTGCTGTCCTGCAGCTGCGGCAACAGCTTGTTGACGGTGGCCTGGTCGTTGATCTGGTAGCTGGGCAGCAGCGTGCCGGCCACCGGCGCCTTCAGCGCGGTGCGCGCGTCCTGCAGATCCTTGTGCACGATGAAGCCGCCGCAATGACGCAGACTGTGGTGGATGGCGTCCGACAACTGCGGCAGCACGCTGTCGTCCACTTGCACCAGATGGACTTTTTCGGTGGCCACGCCCTTGGCGGACACGCCGGCCGGCAGCGCGTTCACCGCCAGCTGGCGGCTTTCCTGGCTGCGGCTTTTCGGGCTGACTTGTTGTAGCAATTGGTAGGCGTTGTCGCCGATGGAAATCCATACCGGCGCGGCCTGGACGGCGCTGGCCAGGCTGGTGGCGGCCAGCAGCGCGACGAGACTTGGTTTGAGAGTGAGCATTCCGGAATTCCTGAGCGATGCCGGCCATGGGCGGACCATGGCCGGCGGATGGGAGAAACGGCGCGAATCGTCATGACCCCGCCGTCAGACGGTCATCAGCTGTCGCAAGCCACGCCCACGGTGGAGAAGGCCTTGGTGACGTCCGCGCTGTTGTAACCGCGCGCTTCGGCTGCTTTCTCCACGCCGCAAGCGGCGCTGTTGTAAGTGGCGTTGGCGGTCCAGTACAGGCGGTTGGCGTCCACGAACACTTCAAAGGCCTTGCGGGTGTTCCAGCCGGGGCTGGTGGCGATCAGGTAGAACGCCTTGTTGTACACGCCGCTGGAGTAGTGCACGTCCAGGCCGCTGGTGTAGTCATTGGCGTGTCCGATGGAGCGGCCGTCCTTGGTCGGGTCGGCGAAGTAGCGCAGCGCGCCGGTCTTCTTGAAGATCTCCGCGCCCACCAGGAAGTCGTTCTTGCCCTTCATGTAGTACTCGGCGGCTTCGCCGGCCATGTCGGAGAACGCTTCGTTGATGCCGCCGGACTGCTCGCTGTAGACCAGGCCGGAGTTCTGCTCGGTGAAGCCGTGGCTGACTTCATGAGCGGACACATCCAGCGATACCAGCGGGTAGAAGCGGGTGGCGCCGTCGCCGAAGGTCATCGCGCTGCCGTCCCAGAACGCGTTTTCATAGTTGCGGCTGTAGTGCACCTTCATCAGCAGCTTCTGGTTGATCGGACGCAGGTTGAACCAATCCTTGTACAGGTTGAACACCACATTGCCGAAGTAGTGGGCGTCGTTCAGCGGCGAGTAGGCGCCGTTGATGGCCTTGTAGGTGTTGGTGGGGCAAGCGAACTTGTACGGGGTGGTGCCGCTGGTGCCGCCGTTCAGGTTGATGGTGGCGACATTGCCGCTGTCCATCTTGCAATCGCTGGTGACGACCAGCGGGCCGTAGTCGGTGCCGTACAGGTATTTGCCGGTCTTGGCGTTGCCGCCGGGGCCGTTGGCGTCGTTGTGGTTCAGGCCTTCCCACTGTTTGAGCACCTGACCGCTATTGGCGTCGACGATGAAGTGCGGACGGCTGGGTTCCTTGCCGCCCTCCACCAGGAAGGACACCAGATAGACCAGCTGGGCGGTGTTGCGCTTGTCCAGGCGCACCACCAGTTCGGTCTTCTCGTTGCGGGTTTCATAGCCGTTGGCCTTCAGTGCCTTGGCGTTGGCCAGTACCTGGGAGGCGCTGAGCGCCGGCTTGACCGAAGCCAGGTCGGAGGCGATGCCGCGCACATAGTAGCCGGACAATTTGCTGGCCGCGGCGGTGGACGAGCCCTTAGCGAATTGCTTTTCCTCTACGACGGCTTCGCCCCATACCGGCACGCCCTGATAGTACTGCTGGTAGCGGGTGATGACTTTGCCGTTGGGGAATTGCGAGCTGCGCTGCGCCTTGAGTTCTCCCTGGTTGATGCCGGCGGCGCTGAACGCGCTGGTGCCGGCGGCGAGTTTGTTGGATTTGCTCAGCGCATCCAGATTGACGCGCTCGGCGGCTTGGGCGGAGCCGTAAGCCAGAGCCAGCGCAGACAACACCAATACGCGAACCATCGCAGTTTGGGTTTTCATCACGAATTTTCTCCAATGTAGATCAGCGGGACACGGTAATGGCCCGCGTCAAGCCGACGGATCTTGCGTAAAGGCCGCCGGCGCCAGACAGGCTTGCGCCTGCCCTTTCGGACGCTTGGAAATCTCTCCGAAGATGGCTGCCGCCATCGGGCGGGGTTGGAATTCTCTGCGTCCCTTATGCGTTCCCGACATGGGACATCGCTCTGAACATGGGAAAGGGGTTGCTGAAATCAGAGGACGTTGGCTTGGTTTGTTCTGACGACCACTTGCCAAATGCATAAATTATGTATTGGTTTTTCCGCCTTGATATGCATCTGTTCTAAGTGCCAGTTGCCTGGATACTTGCGGCGGCGGGCATGACCGAAATCAAAGCAGGGCATCGAATCCTTGGTAGACAAGGAGAAGAGAGGGAAACATCAAGAAAATGAAAAGCCGCATCATCCGGATGCGGCTTGTTGCTATGCGGCAACATCCAAATCGCTATAAAAGCGGACAAACTGTCTAATTATGGATGGTTGCAATTTTTTGCTCATGCATAAAGCACATGATATCAATGAGTTGTTCTCACCCGGGTAGGGTCAAGGCGCCAGCCGCGCAATCTTCCAGGCGCCGTCTTCCAGCAAGGAATACTGCACTCGGTCATGTAGCCGGCTGGGGCGGCCTTGCCAGAATTCCAGCCGGTCCGGCGTCACCGCGTAACCGCCCCAGTGCGGCGGCCGGGGCACGTTCAAGGGGTGTTTGACCCCGAACATCGCCGCGCGCGACACCAGCACGCTCTTGGAGCTGATCTCGCTGCTCTGTTCGCTGGCCCAGGCTCCCACGCGGCTGGTGTAAGGCCGGCTGGCGAAATAGGCGTCAGAGACTTCCGGCGCCACCTGGGCCGCGCGGCCCTCGATGCGGATCTGCCGCTCCAGCTCCGGCCAGAAGAAGGTCAGCGCCACATAAGGGTTGTCGTTCAACTGGCGGCCTTTTCGGCTTAGATAATTGGTGTAGAACAGCAGTTGGCCGTCCTCCACGCCCTTGAGCAGCACGATGCGCGAAGTAGGACGTCCGTCCGCTCCGGTCGTGGCCAGGTTCATCGCCGTAGGCTCTGGCACTTGCGCGGAGATGGCCTGGTTCAACCAGTTCTCCAACTGGGCCAACGGGTCCGGCAGGCACTCCTCCGGCGATAGTTCTTGCTTGGAAAAATCCTTGCGGATGTCTGCGAGGTTCAGCGACATTTCGTCCTCCTTGAAGGGGCTATCTTATGCCAGCTCCGCTTGGACCATATAGGGGGTTTGCGCAAGAAGAGCGCGCTATTTTAGACGGCGCGCGGCGCTGGATTCTGCTATGTCATATAAGGCGCTGACGACGGACCGGCGGGGCTGGCCCCCGCAGCGCAGGACGTGCGGTTCAAGTTAGGCTAAAATACCCCATTTCTTTCCGCGGCTTATCCGCCCATGCATCTGTTCGCCCTTGGTTTGAACCACCATACCGCACCGCTCTCCATCCGGGAAAAGCTGGCTTTTCCTGCGGAGGTGTTGCCCAAGGCGCTGGACAGCCTGGTCAGCTCGCATGCGGCGCACGAGGCGGCCATCATCTCCACCTGTAACCGCACCGAGATCTATTGCACCGGCAGCGATCCGCAGGCGGCGCTCAGCTGGCTGGCCAAGTTTCACGGCCTGGCGCTGGCGGAGATGCAGCCCTATCTTTATCAACTGGACGAGGCCAACGCTGCGCGTCACGCTTTCCGCGTCGCTTCCGGCCTGGACTCCATGGTGCTGGGCGAGACCCAGATCCTGGGCCAGTTGAAGGACGCTGTGCGCAGCGCCGAACACGCCGGCACCATGGGCACCCTGCTCAACGGCCTGTTCCAGCGCACCTTCGCCGTAGCCAAGGAAGTGCGGTCCAATACCGCGGTGGGCGCCAGCTCGGTGTCGATGTCGGCGGCGGCGGTCAAGCTGGCCGAGCAGATTTTCCCCACCATCGGCGAACTGAATATCCTGTTCGTCGGCGCCGGGGAAATGATAGAGCTGGTGGCCACCCACTTTGCCGCGCGCAACCCCTCCTGTATCACCGTGGCCAACCGCACGCTGGAGCGCGGCCAGCGGCTGGCGGAGCAGTTCGGCGGCAACGCCGTCACCCTCGCCGAGCTGCCGGACATCTTGCCGCGCTACGACGTGCTGGTCACTTCCACCGCCAGCCAGTTGCCCATCATCGGCAAGGGCATGGTGGAGCGGGCGATCAAGGCGCGTCGCCACCGGCCCATCTTCATGCTGGACCTGGCGGTGCCGCGAGACATCGAAGTGGAAGTGGGCAAGCTGGCCGACGTGTTCCTGTACAGCGTCGACGATATCGCCAGCGTGGTGGAAGTGGGCAAGGAAGCGCGCCAGAGCGCGGCCGCGGAGGCCGAAACCATCATCCAGGCGCGAGTCTGCGAATTCAGCGACTGGCTGAAAAAGCGCGAAACCGTGCCGCTGATCCGCGCGCTGCGCGACGACGCCGACCGGCTGCGCCGCGCCGCGCTCGACGCCGCGCTCAAGCAACTGGCGCGCGGCGAAGCGCCGGAGCGGGTGCTGGAAACCCTGTCGGTGCAACTGACCAATAAATTGATGCATCCCCCCACCCGGGCCTTGTCGTCCGGGCGCGGCGCGGAGCACGACGCGCAGGTGGAAGCCGTGGCGCGTCTTTATCGTTTACACCCGGAGTCGTAATGAAAGCGTCAATTGCGGCCAAACTGGCGCAACTGGCCGACCGTCTGGAAGAGGTGACCCACCTCCTGGCCAGCGAAGCGGCTACTCAAAATATGGATGCGTTCCGCAAGCTCACCCGCGAGCATGCCGAACTCACCCCGGTGGTGGAAACCTACCAAAGCTATCGCCAGTGCGAGAGCGACATCGCCGCGGCGGAAGACATGCTGTCGGACCCGGAGATGAAGGAATTCGCTCAGGCGGAAATCGCCGAGGGCAAGGACAAACTGGCGGCGCTGGAACTGGAGTTGCAAAAGCTGCTCTTGCCCAAGGACCCCAACGACGAGAAAAACATCTTTCTGGAAATCCGCGCGGGCACCGGCGGCGACGAGGCCGCGCTGTTCGCCGGCGACCTGTTGCGCATGTATACCCGCTTCGCGGAGCGCAACCGCTGGCAGGTGGAGATTGTTTCCGCCAGCGAATCCGACTTGGGCGGCTATAAGGAAGTGATTGTGCGCCTGATTGGTTTCGGCGCGTTTTCCCGGCTCAAGTTCGAGTCCGGCGGCCACCGCGTGCAGCGGGTGCCGGTGACCGAGACCCAGGGCCGCATTCACACGTCCGCCTGCACCGTGGCGGTGATGCCCGAAGCCGACGAACTGGCCGACGTGGTGCTGAACCCGTCCGACCTGCGCATCGACACCTTCAGGGCCAGCGGCGCCGGCGGCCAGCACATCAACAAGACCGACTCCGCGGTGCGCATCACCCATATTCCGACGGGGATTGTGGCGGAGTGTCAGGACGGCCGTTCCCAGCACGCCAACAAGGCCAGCGCGATGCAAGTGTTGGCGGCGCGCATCATGGACATTCAGCGCCGCGAGCAGCAGCAGAAAGAGGCGGCCGAACGCAAGAGCCTGATTGGCTCCGGCGACCGCTCCGAGCGTATCCGCACCTATAATTTTCCACAGGGCCGCATCACCGACCATCGAATCAACCTGACCTTGTACAAGCTGGATTACGTGATGGACGGCGACCTGAGCGAACTGACCGACGCTTTGATCGCAGAACAGCAGGCGGAATTGCTGGCGGAATTGGGAGAGTGACCGCGGGTCGGTACTAGCAAGGATTATTGCGTTGCCGCTGTCGGCGCAACGCGCTACACTCGCAAACTCAAGAACGGGCGGTTTGCCGCCCGCGCCCGCGGGCAGGATTGTCGCGCGGGCTTATTCTCCGAACTTTGGGCCACTCGCGTGGCCTTTTTTCTTGTCCGTTCACCGGAGAGCGGGCAAAAAAAAGCCGGGCCCTGTCTGAACCCGGCAATGCCCAACGTGGATTGGCAGTCAATCTGGCGACGCCGCCGCATCTTGCGGCGACACGCGGTAAGCGGTGGAAAATTCTCCGTTGCAAGCGGATGTCATCCTGTAATATTTATAATCCGTTACTATTTCAGTACGGATAAAGCCTTAGGCTCGGGAATGACGATTCCATTTCCGGGCAAGCCAAGGCCAGGCTTGGTTTTGGCTGTGGACGCCGCGTTGGAAATCGGGGAGCGCGGCATAGACGGCTCAATCGGCGGGGAGAGCGAATCGCCATGCCATTGTTGCATGACGGCGGTCTGCATGCCGCGGAGCGCCGTTCAAAAGCCCAGCCGTGTCCGGCATGCCTAGCATACGATGTTGCGCCTGGCATGACAAAGCAGTTAATTTCATGATAACCATGATAAAAAGGCATGTAAGATGAAGCTGCCACCGCTGAATGCATTACGCGTATTTGTCGTTGCCGCCGAGCATTTGTCCTTTACCCGCGCCGCCGCCGCGCTCAGCCTCACCCAAGGGGCGGTTAGCCGCCACGTGCAAACGCTGGAGGAATACTACGGCGCCACGCTGTTCACCCGGCAGGCGCGCGGGCTGTCGCTGACCGCCGAAGGCGAGGCGCTGATCAAGCCGGCGCGCGAAGCCTTTCAATTGCTGAACGAAGCCAGCGAAGCGCTGCGGCTGCGGCAAAGCGATTTGCGCGTGCGCATGCCTCCCACCCCGGCAATGCGCTGGGTGCTGCCTAATCTGCCGGATTTCCAGACCCGCTATCCGGAGTACACGCTGCACTTGGTGACTCAACTGATTCACGACAAGCCGTTCAACCGGGCGGAATACGATCTGGCGGTGGTGGGCATGGCGCGCGCCGAGGTGGCGCCGGATCTGCGCACCGAATGCATCTGCCGCGAGAAGCTGATTCCGGTTTGTTCGCCGGCCCTGCTTAACGGCAAGCATCCGCTGAACACCCCGGACGATTTGCGCCACCACACCCTGCTGCACCCCTGGCGCGACCAGGACACCTGGAAGCGCTGGCTGAAACTGGCCGGCGTCAACGGCGTGAACCCGGAAAGCGGCGTCACCTTCGATGCCTCCGAATACGCGCTGCATGCCGCCGTCGCCGGCATGGGCGTGACCCTGGCCCAGGTGTCCATGGTGACCCAGGACCTGGATTCAGGCCGGCTGGTCATGCCTTTCGACACGGTGCTGGAAACCGAGTGGAGCTATTACCTGGTCTATCCGCACGAGCTGGCGGAGCTGCCCAAGGTGAAGGTGTTCCGCGACTGGCTGGTGGCCATCCTGGCCAAGAGCGAAGCCAGCAGCTGGCTGGCGCGGCGCGGCTATTGAAGCGCGCGGCGGCGTGGCCGCGCCGCCGCCTCTGCACCTGTTCACGATCTGCTGCGCGTCGTGGACGCCTGACACGGTGAGCATGCCTTCGAAATACTCATATACGGTGTGTACACTTCGTGTTCTCTGCCGTTTTCGCCTTTTCTCGCTCTTGCTCGCGAGACTTTGAACAGGTTCTAAAAGCCCGTCCCAAGCCTGCTTTGTAAATCTTTGTGTCCGGTTCTGGATTCCAGGGCGTTATCGGCGCAAAATAATTGACTAGTCAATTATTGATAGGTCAACAAAAATGAGCACTTTAGCCGCAAGCGCTGGAGCGGCCGGCGCGCTGGATTTCCGCCAGAAAGTGCTGGCCATGCTTGGTCTCTGTTTCGTGCTGCTGATGGTGGCGCTGGATCAGACCGTGGTGGGCACCGCCATGCCCACAGTGGTGGCGGAGCTGCACGGCTTCGATCTCTACGCCTGGGTAGGAACCGCCTATCTGCTGACCTCGGTCATCACCGTGCCCATCTTCGGCAAGCTGGGTGACGACCACGGCCGCAAGCCCTTCGTCTTGACCGCCATCATCCTGTTCACCGTCGCTTCCATGCTGTGCGGCCTGGCTCAGAACATGCTGGAGCTGGTGCTGGCGCGCGCGCTGCAAGGCGTGGGCGGCGGCATGCTGGTGGCCACCACCTTCGCCTGCGTGCCGGACATGTTTCCCGAAACCGCGCAGCGCTTGCGCTGGCAGGTGATGCTGACCGCCGCTTTCGGCCTGGCCAACGCGGTGGGTCCGACCCTGGGCGGTTTTCTCACCGAATATCTGGGATGGCGCTGGGTCTTCTTCGTCAACCTGCCGGTGGGCCTGGCCAGTCTGTGGTTTGTCTGGCGCTATTTGCCGGCGATGCGCCGGGCCGGAACCGCGTCCAAGCTGGATTGGCAGGGCGGCTTGCTGATCGCGACGCTGCTGGGTTCTATGCAATTGCTGGTGGAATGGCTGCCGCTGCATAAGCCGCTGTGGCTGATGGCCGGCCTGGGGCTGAGCAGCCTTGCCGCCTTGGCCGGCCTGTTGTGGTGGGAGCGGCGTTGTGCCAATCCGCTGCTGCCGCTGGACATGTTGAGCCACCGCAGCCTGGCGCCCTTGTTCGGCCTGTCTTTGCTGTTGGGCGGCGGCATGTTTGCGGTGATGTATTACGCGCCGTTGATGTTCCAGGGCGGTTTTGGCTTGTCCCCGAACCAGGCTGGCCTGCTGGTGACGCCGCTGGTGGTGTGCATCACTCTGGGCAGCATCCTGAACGGCCGCATCGTCACCCGGGTGCGCCGCCCCACCCTGTTGCTGGGCTTGGGCTTGCTGCTGTTCGCCTTCACCGCCGGCGCGCTGGGCTGGGTGAACGCCGCCACCGGGCATGGGGTGGTGGCCATGCTGATGGCGGTGGGCGGCTTGGGTTTGGGCCTGCTGCTGCCTAATCTGACCATCTTCGTTCAACAGAGCGCGCCGCGAGAACAGCTTGGCGTGGCCACCGCCATGATCCAGTCCACGCGGATGATAGGCGGCATGCTGGGCACCGCGCTGGTGGGCGTGTTCGTCACCCACCGTTACGTCGCCGGCGTCAACGTCTTGTCGACCGAACCGCAATGGCTTGCCTGGCTGCGCGATCCGCAAATCCTGCTCAGCCCGGAAACCGCCGCTCGCTTCGAACAGCTGACAACGGCGGCTCGTATCAATGGCGGCGCCTTGCTCGGCGCTTCCCGGCTGGCGCTGGTGGACGCCATCCACCTTAGCCAGTGGCTGGTGGCTGCGCTGGTTGTGCTTGGCTTATTGCTTGTGCGTCGAGTCCCGCATGTAGAATTGCGCGATGTCAAAACCAAGACGGCGGTAATCCATGACTGAACGCGCCCCCAATCTGCTGCAGCAAATCGGCCGCACAGGCCGCGCCATGTACGCGGCGTTTGAGCAACAGGTGGGCTACCCCTTGCCGCGCTGGCGCATCCTCGCCGCGCTGACCGATCTGGAGCAGGCGACGCAGAAACAGCTGGCTACCCGGCTGATGATGGATCCGGGCGCGCTGACGCGGCAACTGAAGGGGATGGAGGAGGAAGAGTTGGTGCGGCGCATCACCGACCCGGCCGACAACCGCCAGACCTTGGTGACGTTGGCGCCGGCGGGTCAGGCGCTGATAGAGGCGGTACAACCCAAGCGCGAGGCTTTTTTCCAGCATGCGCTGGCCGACATACCCGCCAGCCAGATGGAAACCACGCTGGAAGTGCTGCACCGGCTGGAACAGCGTTTCCGCGGCCAGGATTAGAGCCGGCGCCGCCGGCCGACGGCTTTTATTCCTGCGGCTGCCACTGATAGGTTTTCAACACCGCCTTGATGCGGCCGCTTTTCTGCAGGCGGTCTATGGCCTGATTCAGCTGCGGCACCTTGATATCGGAGTGCGGCGCCACCGCGCACATGGTGGGCATGAAGGTCACCACTAGCGAGTGCAGCTTGAATTGCGCCGCATCCTGCGGCCAGGCGCGCGCCCAGGCGGCGAACTCCAGTTCAGACACGATGGCGACGTCGCTCAGCCGTTTTTGCACCGATTTGATCAGCAGCTCTATCCGCGCCTCCTCGTTGTGCAAGGCCGGGCTGCCGCGCCAGAAGCGTTCCAGCGTGGGATAGGTGTAACCGCGGATGGTGACGATGCGCTTGCCGGCGAGGTCGCCCACCTGGCGCAACTCCGTCGGCTGCTTCAGCGTCAACGGTCGTTCCAATTGCGGGTAGATTTCATGGGTCCAGCCCAGACGCGCCGCGTTGCCGAACCAGTCCGGATTGGCGTTGCAGATAATGTCCACCCGGCCCGATTCGATAGAAGACTCCACCCGCTTGCGGGCGATCAGGGTGAACTCCGGCCGCAGGCCCAATTCCGCCGCCAGCATCTCGCCGAGGTCCTTGGACAAGCCGCCGCGCAGATGCTCGCCGTCCGGCGACAGCATCACGACCGGCGCCGCGTCGGTATCCGCCACGCCTATCCGCAAACTACCCGCCGCCCACGCCTCCCCGCACCCTGCCGCCGCCAGCCCCGCGAGCAGCCACAGCTTATTCGTAATGGCCATATGGATGTTCTCTCTTTATTCTTAAGCAAGCGACCGGACAGTTGATTGCGAGTGTTAAGATGACCTTTTGAGTCCGTTGCGCTTGTTATCGTTGTAGACAAAAAAAGTTCAGCCGCCATGACAAAAACATTCTCGCATCCCCTCCGGCAACACCTCTCCCAACGCATTCTGATCCTGGATGGCGGCATGGGCACCATGATCCAACGCCATCAGTTGGAGGAAGCCGATTATCGGGGCGAGCGCTTTGCCGACTGGCCTTGCGACGTCAAGGGCAACAATGACTTGCTGGCGCTGACGCGCCCGGATGTGATCGGCGGCATTCACCAGGCGTATCTGGACGCCGGCGCCGACATCATCGAAACCAACACCTTCAACGCCACCTCCATCGCCATGGCGGACTACGCCATGGAAAGCCTGGTCTGGGAAATCAATCATGCCGCGGCCAGGCTGGTCAAGGAACTGTGCGAAAAGGCCAGTGCCGCCAATCCCGCCAAGCCGCGCTACTGCGCTGGCGTGCTCGGTCCCACCAACCGCACCTGTAGCATCAGCCCGGACGTCAACGACCCGGGCTACCGCAACGTCAGCTTCGACGAACTGGTGACGTCCTACACTGAGGCGATAGACGGCCTGGTGCGGGGCGGCGCGGACCTGCTGTTGGTGGAAACCATTTTCGACACCCTGAACGCCAAGGCGGCGGTGTTCGCCATCCACCAATACTTCGACGAGCGCCCGGACACGCCGCGTTTGCCCATCATGATTTCGGGCACCATCACAGATCAATCCGGCCGCACCCTGACCGGGCAGACCACCGAGGCCTTTTACAACTCGCTGTCCCACGCCGACGCGGTCAGCTACGGCCTCAACTGCGCGCTGGGTCCGGACCTGCTGCGGCCCTATGTCGAGGAAATGGCGCGGGTGTCCGCCGGCTATGTATCGGTGCACGCCAACGCCGGCCTGCCCAACGCCTTCGGCGGCTACGATCTGGAGCCGGATGCGATGGGCGAGTTTGTCCGCGAATGGGCGGAGTCCAGCCTGATCAACATCGTAGGCGGCTGTTGCGGCACCACGCCGGAACACA
The DNA here is from genome assembly GCF_052805975.1 of Chromobacterium sp. W521. Taxonomy (NCBI): domain Bacteria; kingdom Pseudomonadati; phylum Pseudomonadota; class Betaproteobacteria; order Neisseriales; family Chromobacteriaceae; genus Chromobacterium; species Chromobacterium sp. W521. Next base: position 64,102 of record NZ_JBRBAF010000007.1, on the reverse strand, counting down.
TCGCCGCCATCGCCCGCGCGGTGGACGGCGTCGCGCCGCGGCCGTTGCCGCAGATCGAGGCCAAGTGCCGCTTGTCCGGCCTGGAGCCGTTCAACATCGGCGACGGGGATTTGTTCGTCAACGTAGGCGAGCGCACCAACGTCACCGGCAGCCGGGCCTTCGCCAAGCTGATTCTGAACGGCGACTACGCCACCGCGCTGGACGTGGCGCGGCAGCAAGTGGAGAACGGCGCTCAGGTGATCGACATCAATATGGACGAGGGCATGTTGGACGCCCACGCCGCCATGGTGCGCTTCCTCAACCTGATCGCTTCCGAGCCGGACATCGCCCGCGTGCCCATCATGATCGACAGCTCCAAATGGGACGTGATCGAGGCCGGCCTCAAGTGCATACAGGGCAAGGGCATCGTCAACTCGATCTCGATGAAGGAAGGCAAGGACAAATTCGTCGAGCAGGCGCGGCTGATTCGCCGTTACGGCGCCGCGGTGATCGTGATGGCTTTCGATGAAGCCGGCCAGGCCGACACCTATGCCCGCAAGATAGAAATCTGCGAGAACAGTTACCGCATTCTGGTGGACGAAGTGGGGTTCCCGCCGGAAGACATTATCTTCGATCCCAATATCTTCGCCGTGGCCACCGGCATCGAGGAACACGCGCGTTACGGTCTGGACTTCATCGAAGCCACCGGCTGGATCAAGCAGCAGCTGCCGCACGCCAAGATTTCCGGCGGCGTGTCCAACGTCTCCTTCTCCTTCCGCGGCAACAACAAGGTGCGGGAGGCCATCCACGCCGTCTTCCTCTACCACGCCATCCAGCGCGGCATGACCATGGGCATCGTCAATGCCGGCGCGCTGGAAGTCTACGACGAGGTAGACCCGGAACTGCGCGAGCGCATTGAAGACGTGGTGCTGATGCGCGTGCCCAAGGACGGCGGCGACGCCACCGAACACCTGATCGCGCTGGCGGAAAAATACAAAGGGGAAGCCGCCGGCGAGAAAAAGGGCGAAGACCTGGCCTGGCGCGCGCTGCCGGTGGAAAAGCGGCTGGAGCACGCGCTGGTCAAGGGCATTACCACCTTCATCGTCGAAGACACCGAGGAAGTGCGGCAGAAATCCGCGCGTCCCATCCACGTGATTGAAGGTCCGCTGATGGACGGCATGAACGTGGTGGGCGATCTGTTTGGCGCCGGCAAGATGTTCCTGCCGCAGGTGGTCAAATCCGCGCGGGTGATGAAGGCCGCCGTCGCTCATCTCGAGCCCTTCATCGAGGAGGAAAAAATCCGGCTTGGCCTGGCCGACGCGCCGGCCAAGGGCGTGATCATCATGGCCACGGTCAAGGGCGACGTCCACGATATCGGCAAGAACATCGTCGGCGTGGTGCTGCGCTGCAATAACTATCAGGTGATCGATCTGGGCGTGATGGTGCCCTGCCAGAAAATCCTGGACGCCGCCATTGAGCACAAGGCCGACATCATCGGCCTGTCCGGCCTGATCACGCCCAGCCTGGAAGAAATGAGCCATGTGGCAAAGGAAATGCAGCGCCAGGGCTTCACCATCCCGTTGTTGATAGGCGGCGCGACGACATCCAAGGTCCACACCGCCGTCAAGATCGCTCCGCACTACCAACATCCGGTGATCTACGTGCCGGACGCCAGCCGCGCCGTCGGCGTCTGCTCCAACCTGTTGTCCGATACGCTGCGCGACGCCTTCGTCTTGGAAAACCAGGCCGAGCAAGACCGCGCCCGCGAAGGCCACGCCAACAAGGCGAGCCGCAAGGTGGTCAGCCTGGAGCGCGCGCGCGCCAATAAGGAAGCGATAGACTGGACGGCCTACCAGCCGCCCAAGCCGAAATGGCTGGGCGTGCGCCGCTTCGAGCGCTACCCTTTGGCCGAGATCGCCGCTTATATCGACTGGACTCCGTTCTTCCAGAGCTGGGAGCTGGCCGGCCGCTTTCCGCGCATTCTGAACGACGAGATTGTCGGCGAATCCGCGCGCGCCTTGTACGAGGACGCGCAAGTGATGCTCAAGCAGATCATCGCCGAGAACTGGCTGGGGGCTAACGCGGTGATCGGTCTGTTCCCGGCCGCCAGCGTCAATCACGACGACATCGAAATCCGCGATCCGGACAACCGCGCCAGCCTGATGAGCTGGGTGGGGCTGCGTCAGCAACTGCCCAAGATGGACGGCAAGGCCAACTGGGCGCTGGCCGACTACATCGCGCCGCGGGACAGCGGCGTGCAGGATTACATCGGCGCTTTCGCCGTTACCGCCGGCATTGGCATCGAGCCGCACGTCAAACGCTTCGAAGACGCCGGCGATGATTATTCCTCCATCCTGCTCAAGGCGCTGGCGGACCGGCTGGCCGAAGCCTTCGCGGAACTGATGCACGCCCGCGTGCGCCGGGAATTCTGGGGCTATGCCGTCGCCGAGCAACTGGACAACGAAGCGCTGATCGATGAAAAGTACCAGGGCATCCGCCCCGCGCCCGGCTACCCCGCTTGTCCGGACCACACCGTCAAGACCGCGCTGTTCGAACTCTTGGACGCGCCGGCCATCGGCATGACGCTGACCGAAGGCTACGCGATGCTGCCCACCGCCGCCGTGTCCGGTTTTTATCTCAGTCACCCTGCCGCGCGCTACTTTGGCGTGGGCAAGATAGAGCGCGACCAAGTGGCCAGCTACGCCGAACGCCGCGGCGTCAGCGTGGAACAGGCCGAGCGCGATCTTGCCCCCAATCTGGGCTATGACGCCTGAGGCGGGCAAGCCATGGCCCAGGCTGCTGCTGGGCGGCCTGCTCTTCGGCGCCGCCGCCTGGCTGTTGCTCAGTTTCCGCGACCGCTACGTGGTGCTGTTGCTGGCCGGCGCGCTGTTGGCCTGGCAAGGATTGCCGGCCGGCCTCAAAGCCCGCGCGCTGCTGTTGACCGCGGCGGGTTGTCTGTTGGACTTCACCATTGTCGGCTTGGGACTCTACCGCTTTGTCGGCGTTGGCGTCCTGCCCTTGTGGAGGGTTGTCTTGTGGCTGAGCTTCAGCTGTTGGTGGCTGAGGCTGCTGGCTGTCTGGCGGCCGTCGCCGCGTCTGCTGGCGCTCATCGGCGCGCTGGCGGGGCCGCTAGTCTGCTGGGGAGGGCTGCAACTGCGCGCACTGCAAGCCGGCGCGCCGCCGTGGCTGGCGCTGCTGATCCTGGCCCCGTTATGGGCGGCATTGTTGGCGTGGACCTCGCGTTTGCTGCCGGGGGAGGATTGTCGGCTGGGCCAAGTGCGTGACTGTGGATAAGAACTTTATTCTCGGCATCCTGTGGATAAATGGGCAGCCCGCCGTATTCATGCGCTGAATATTGCTTGGCGCCGGCCAGAATCGTAAAAAACCGCATTGTTAACGATGCGGTTTTTTATTTACTCCACAAAAATAATAAATCATTCGAAATTAATTAAATTAGGACTATTAAATTTAACGGTTAATCGGTGAAAATTAACAAAGCAGCTATTTAAGCGCCGCTTAAAAAATGTCAGAGCCCGCCACAGGCTATTTTGCGGTATATAGGGTAATTGGTTTTAATAAAAACCTATGACTTTGTTGTTTTTGTGGCGACGAAGCATGGAAAATTCACACATAAAAATTGTTTTGCAAATCACATAATCATTGCAACCGACCGGGAAAGCTTGCGATGGGGAATGGGCAGATTCCAGCTTGAATTAAGCGAGCCGGCCCGGCCGGTCTTTTTGGATGATGAAAACCGCAATAACGATTTTGAAAAGGATATTCCGTGAAGAAAATTATCTTTGCCGCAGGCCTGCTGGCCAGTGCGCAATTGGTCGCCGCCGCGCCTTTCTCTCCAGCCGAAACCCACTACGTCAAGCTCGATTTTCGCGGCTCGTCCGGCGGGAATATCTGCGGCGGCTCGCTGGTGGGGTCGGATCTGGTGCTGACCGCCTCGCATTGCATTCTGGATAACTGGAACGGTGTGACCGCTTATTACGGCCGCCACTTCGCCCAGCGCGTGGAAACCACGCGCAACAATGCCAAGCCCAACTGGATCAAGTTCGACCATAACGGCGTGGCGGTGGATCTGGCCTTACTTAAACTGTCCCGCCCCATCGCCGGCCTAGACGGAGCCAGGGCAGTGCCGGTAGTGGCGCAAGAGGACTGCAACGGCGGGATGGGCGCAATGCAGGCCAATCTACGCATGGCGGAGACCGGCGGCCAGCTGGCGGCCAGTCTGATGGATGTCCGCGTCGCCAATATCCAGCAGCTGGGGCCGTCGCCCTTGGCCAACGGCCTGTCCTTGCTTGCCAACGGCAGGGTGGGCCGCGGCGGGGACTCCGGCAGCCCGCTGCTGTCGCCCAAGGGGGTGCAGGTGGGTGTATACAACGGCAACGCTGGCAACGTTTCCGCCTTCGCCGCATTGTGCAAATACGCGGGCAGCATCAAGGCCTGGTCCGAAGTATTAAGTCCGTCCGGCAGCCAAGTCCCGCCGCCAGGGGACTGGGTATGGCCGGACGCCGCATTGCGCTGAAACGGAGCGCAAATACAAAAGCAGCCCAAGGGCTGCTTTTTAGTTTCAGTCATTGCGCTCCGGATCTTTGTGTCTGTTCACAGTTCCGCAAGCCAGAACGAAAACGGCCGAGAAAGCACAATATAAATATGCTAAATGGGCATTGTGAAGCCGTTTTCAACGTCGTATCGCCGTAGCGCAGCAGGCATTGAACTGCTTGGAGGGGTCTGCTGTTGCTGCCAGCGCGTTCCGACGCTGCGCATCGCCTAGATCGCGCGATGTTTGCTTAACATATCGTATGCCAAAAGCTTGATCGCGACCTTCGCTTGCTTGTTTCGGACATTTTCCTTGTGTGGACGAATCTACAAACGCATAATCAATCGTCCTAAAAATGATATTTTGTTGTCAGAATGATCCGGTATTCTCAGTTTTCACTTGTTGTGGCGGCCAGCCTGACGCTAGTCGCCTGCTCGGGCGGTCCAGCCGCCCAGCCGGTCCGCACCGGCGTGTTTGTCGATAGCCCGGTAGCGGGTCTGGATTACGACAGCGGCAGCCATGCCGGCAAAACCACCGCCAACGGCGAATTCCACTACCTGGACGGCGCAACCGTTGTCTTCCGCATCGGTCAGCTGGAACTGGGCCGCAGCCTGGGCGCGCCCCAGCTTACTCCACTGCAATTGACCGGCAGCCAGAACCCGGCGGACCCCAAAGTGCTGCGTCAGGTACAGCTGCTGCTGACGCTGGATCAGGACGGCAATCCCGACAATGGCATTCAGATTGAGACGGAAATCGCCGCCCGCTTTAACCGTAGCCAAAGCCTGGAACAGGCTGGCGATCTGCAAACCCTGCTTGATCAGACCGGCATTGCTCGTCGCCTGGTCAGTGCCGATCGCGCTGCCCAGCATTTCCAGCTCAGCCTGGCCTCCTTGCGTGCGCAGCCGCCCTCCCCGCGCTTCACGCCCTTGGCCGAAGCCGACGGTGCGCCGTTGGGTGGGGCCAGGCAACGCGCCGGCTGCGTGCAGGACAAGCGGACCGGCCTGATTTGGGAAGTGAAAGCCGAGCGAGGCTTGCGTAGCCAGTTTCATAGCTACTACGCCAGCTCTAGCGGAAATGCGGCGCAGCCGGCCAAATGCGAATCCGACCAAGGGGATTGCCTGGTCGCCACCTATGTCCAGTCTGTCAGGCAGCAGAGGCTTTGCGGATTCGACGATGAGACGGCGGGCGGGGATCGTGGCTGGAGGCTTCCAACAGAACGGGAGTTGAAAACGCTGCTGGATTGGAGCCAGCGGGACAAAGCGCTTGGCCTGCCGGCATTAGACCGCTACGCGTTTCCGGATGCGGCGGCCACTTTCTATTGGACCGGCACCAGCCATTCGGAAGAAAGCACCGTGGTGGTTGCCTTTGATGATACTCACCGCAGCTTGGCCAGCATCAGCCTGGGCCAGGGCCAGGCTGCGCGGGTGCGTCTGGTGCGAGGTCCCAAGCTGGCCGACGAACCGTCGCCGCACGGCATGGACAAACCCTTGTCGGCTTATGCCTCGGTTCGCTCCGAGGGGCCATCCATCCTCCATGCCTCGGGCCGTCCGCTCTGATTATCGGCGGCTCGCCACACCTTGTTGCCGCGCCTAGAAAGGCGCGGCTCTCAACTCCCATCTAGAACCCCAAGCCCAGCCCTATGTCACCGCGGGCGGGCAAGGCGCGACCCTGCCTTGTCTATTCCCGACATGCTTCTTGTACGAACAACTCTACAAACGCATAATTCCTGTCTTCAAATAAAAATGATTATTAATTACAAAAATGCACTCGCGCCTTGTTCTTCCCTTCATCCTGGCAGGCAGCCTGGCCGTGTCCGCCTGCTCCGGCGGCCCAGCCGCCCAGCCGGTCCGGACCGGTGTTTTCGTCGATAGCCCGGTAGCGGGCCTGGACTACGACAGCGGCAGCCATGCCGGCAAAACCACCGCCAGCGGCGAATTCCACTACCTGGACGGCGAAATCGTCGTCTTCCGCATCGGTCAGCTGGAACTGGGCCGTGGCCTGGGTGCGGCCCAGCTTACCCCGCTGCAACTGGTTGGCAGCCAGAACCCGGCGGATCCCAAAGTGCTGCGTCAGGTACAGCTGCTGCTGACGCTGGACGAAGACGACAACCCCAACAACGGCATCCAGATCAGCGCTGACACTTCAGCCCGCTTCCGTCGCAGCATGCGCTTGGAACAGGCCGGCGATTTGCAAACCTTGCTGGATGCCGCCGGTATTGCCCGCAGCGTAGTGGCCGCCGACTACGCGGCCAGCCACTTTCGCCTGAGCCTGGCCGCGCTGCGCGAACAGCCGCCCGGTCCGCGCTTTACCCCGCTGGCCGAAACCGACGGCGCGCCCCTGAGCGACGCGGGCGAACGCGCCGGCTGCGTGAAAGACAAGCAGACCGGCTTGATCTGGGAAGTGAAGTCCGTGCAGGGCCTGCGCAGCCAGTTCCACAGCTATTACGCCAGCGCCAGCCGCAAACCGGAACGCCCGGCCCAATGCGAGCCCGGCCAGGAAGACTGCCTAGCCGTTACCTACACCGAAGCCGTGAACAAGCAAAAACTCTGCGGCTTCGAAGACAGCGAAGACGACATCGCCGCGGAGCGCGGCTGGCGGCTGCCCACCGAGCGAGAACTGAAAACCCTGTTGGACTGGAGCCAGTACGACCGTTCGCGCGGCCTGCCAGCCATGGACCGCCATGCCTTCCCGGACGCCGAAGCCGCCTTTTACTGGACCGCCACCAGCCGCCGGGGAGAAGGCGCAGTGGCGGTGGCTTTCGACGATACCCACCGCACCCTGTCCAGCGTCAGTCTCAGCCTGGGCCAGCCGGCGCGGCTGCGTCTGGTGCGCGGCCCCAAGCTGGCGGACGATCCCAACCCGGAAGACAATCCACCGCCGCAGCCGGCCTACATCCCGGTGAGCGCCGACGGCCAACTGGCCGCGCCGGCCCAGGCTGCCTGCGTTGACGACAACCTGCACCCGGACAGCTGGCGCGACATCATCCTGTGGCAAGCCCGGCCGCGGCCGGCCAGCGCGGCCAGCCTCAATCCGGCGCTAGCCGCGTTGCAACAGCAACGGTTGTGCCAACAGGACAATTGGCGGCTGCCCAGCGTGATCGAGGCCATCCGCTGGCTGCAATTGCAACAAGATCAGGACTACCCCGCCGCCAACGCCGCCGCCGCCCGAGTATGGGCGCGCGACGCGAGCGGCGAGCTCTACGGCCTGGACCGAAACGGCGGAAAACAGAGCGCGGCCCATTTCGCCGGCCAGGCCGAGCAACCGCTGCTGGTCGCCCTCTCCATCCGGCCGGCCAAACCGCCGCTGCCGGATAGCGACGGCGAGGAGCCGGACGCCGCCGAGCTGGCGCAATGGCGGACCCGCTACAGCCAATACCAGCCCGGCGCGGACAGCCAAGCGGTCTGGCCCGCGCCCACATTGGATACAGCGGCGCAAGCCGGTTTCCGCGATCTGGGCCTGCTGCCGGCGGTGCCGTTTCCCGCCGACAACCCCTATAGCGCCGCCAAAGTGGCGCTGGGCGACAAACTGTTCCGCGACCCCCGGCTGTCCCGCAACAACCGCATCGCTTGCATCAGCTGCCACGCGCCGGAACATGGCTGGAGCGATCCGCGCTCGGTGTCCCAGGGCCACATTGGCCAATTGGGCGGCCGCAACGCCATGACCCTGCTCAATACCGCCTACGTCGGCGCGCTATTCTGGGACGGCCGCGCCGCCAGCCTGGAAGAGCAAGCCAAGGGCCCGGTGGCCAATCCACTGGAAATGCACCAGCCGCTGGGCCAGGCCGTGGCCAAGATCGCCGCCGCGCCGGAATACGCGTCGTTGTTCACCGCCGCCTACGGCGACAGCCGCGTGGACCTGGACCGCATGACCAAGGCCATCGCCACCTTCGAGCGCACCCTGATCAGCCAGGACAGCGCCTTCGACCGCTTCCTCAAGGGCGAGCGCGCCGCGCTGAACGACCAGGCGCTGTGGGGCCTGCATCTGTTCCGCACCAAGGCGCGCTGCATCAACTGCCATAACAGCCCGCTGCTGTCCGACAACCAGTTCCACAACACCGGCCTCAACTACATCGGCCGCGACAAGGAAGACCTGGGCCGCGGCGGCGTCACCGGCCTGCGCGCCGACCTGGGCAAATTCCGCACCCCCTCCTTGCGAGATCTGCTCTACACCGGCGACTACATGCACACCGGCGACATGCCGCTGGACGAGGACGGCGCCGGCGTGATCGAGTTCTACAACAACGGCGGCAATCTGGTGGAGGCGGTGGGCGTGGAAAAATACACGCTGCCCAAGCCCTCGCCGCTGCTCAAGCCGCTGGGCCTCAGCGCCGCGGAAAAACAGGCGTTGCACGCCTTCCTGCAAGCCTTGTCCGGCCCGCCGCGGCTGCAGCCGGCCAGCGAGGCCGAGCTCTTCCGGCGCTGAGAAACACTCATGATCAGCCACGGCCCGGCATCACCGCCGGGCCGTGGTCACGCTTGAATCCACTGGCGCAAACACCGTTTACGGTTTATTTCAAAATATCGCGCCATGACATGCGCGTGTTTTGAAAATCTGAAACCAATGAGCAACAAGGGGGGACGCGATGGCGTGGTCGTTGCAAAGGGCTTTCAATAATGCCGGGAACGGCGCCAACGCCGCCGGGGTGTGCGAGGCCGCGGTTTGCCTGTGGCTCAAACACATTCAAGACCGCGTGGGCAAATTCAATATGGGCAGCAGCGCCGGCGACTACCTGCCCACCACCGCGCAGGCGGACGCGCTCTACCAGCAGTTCGACAACGGGGCCTACCTGTTCCGCTTCGCCTCCTATCTGGAACAGCAGGTCTACCCCTCGGTGGCCGCCCACAACCGGGTGGGCGACGCCAATCATGCGGAAACCTTCGGTCTCACCTTCTGCCACTACAGCAACAACGCCCACGGCGCCAGCGCCCAAGCCTGGCAAGACATCATCGAAAATCGGATGGTGCGCGGCGACGCCCTGTTTCTCAACCTGATGCGCAACGGCGGCGCTTCCGGCCACGCCGTCGGCGTCTACAAGGGCAGCGACTATATCTGGGTGTTCGATCCGAACCGCGGGCTCTACCGCGGCAATGTCAGCGCCGGCTGCTGCAGCGCGGCGGACTTGTTCCGCGCGGCGCAATACCTAGCCGGCCTCACCACCGGTCACTGGAACGAGACGGTTTACTACGGACTGCATATGCGGGCGTGATGCCCGGACCAAGCTTGATTGACCTCTCCCCGCCGCCACGGCGGCAAGCCGCCTGGTGCCGCGCAATGGCGGCACCAGGATGGCAAACCTGAATTGTAAGGAACACGCTTTGTAAACCGCGCGCGTGGCAACCGTCGGGCCGCGTTGAGTGGCCATGATAGTGACGGCTGTACGCCAATCGAGGAATTAGGAATTTTATTAAGCCACCCCCACACTCCCATGCGTCACAAACCCCGGCCGTTGAATCAGGCGCTGATAATAGGCGTGCGCATGCGGCAGTTCCGGCTTGTCGAAAGGCGTTAGCTGCCAGCGATGGATGGACAGGCCGAGCACGATGTCGGCCAGGGTGAAATCGTCGCCGCAGATGTGGGGCGTATCCTGCGCGGCCAGTTGCCGGTCCAGAATGGCCATATAGTGGCCCCACTGTTGAATGCTGGCCTGGATCAGCGCCGGGTCCTGGTGTTCCGGACTGCGGCGGCTGAGGCCGTGGAAGGCGTAACCCCATGAGCCGTTCAGTTCGGTGGCCTGCCAGTCCATCCATTTTTCCACCTGGGCGCGGCTGCGCGGATCGGTGGGCAGCAAGTGGCTGGCTCGGCGCGAATCGGCCAGGTAGCGGCAGATGGTGTTGGATTCCCACAGCACCAGGCCGTCGTCCACCACCGCCGGAATCAGCGCATTGGGGTTGAGTGCCAGGAACTCCGGGCTGCTGGCGGACTGAAAGCCGCGGCCCCAGTCTTCGCGTTGGTAGTCGATGCCTATTTCATGACAGGTCCACAGCACTTTGCGGACGTTGATGGAACTGGTGCGGCCCAGGATGCGCAGCATGGAAATCTCCGGCGATGATGTTGGGATGAACCGGAGCAGTGTAGTCTCGCCGGGGGCGGGCATGCCATTGAAATGAAGAGTTGTGGCGGGGATGCGCCAGCTTGGCCAGGAGCCGTGGGGTCGGGCTTGGCAAGCGCAAGGCCCTTGTCATATCATGGCTGTCGATTTGGGCCGATAGCTCAGCTGGGAGAGCGCTGCGTTCGCAATGCAGAGGTCGGGAGTTCGATCCTCCTTCGGTCCACCATCTTCCTCTCCCTTGTTTCCCCATGTGACCGTAAGCCTGTCTTGGCCAAACTGCCTGCTTATCCTCTGCTTTCATCTTGCTCGCCGTATCCGTTCCGCCGTCGTCACGCTTTGAACCGCTTCAGCTGCGCTAAAGTCTCTTGAGCGGGAGTTATTTATCGGCCCATCGCCTCGCCCGCTCTGCGGGCGTCTTGTTGTTGAGCGACTGGATCAGGTGGTCGATGAAGGAGGCGATCCGCGACGATACCGCGGTGTTGCGGTAATAGACGGCCTGGACCGGCTGGCGCATGTCCAGGGTGTCCGGTGTGAGGATTTGGACCAGACGGCCGGATTCGCGGTCTTGCTCGGTCATGAAATCCGACAGGCAGACGATGCCGGCGCCGTTCAGCGCAAGCTGACGCAGCGTCTCTCCGCTGGAGGTCCGCACCGCCGGTTCAATCCGGTAGGTCTCGCCGTCGGCGCCGAGCAGCGGCCAGTTGTTCAGCATCTCGGGCTGATTGAAGCCCAGCAGCGCGTGCCGGCTCAGCGCTTGGACATCGCGCGGCTGACCGTGGGCTTCCAGATAAGCCGGGCTGGCGAGAATGCGCAGCCGGCTATGGCCGATCAGGCGGCTGTGCAGCGTTGAGTCCTTCAGCCGGCCGATGCGGATCGCCACATCGGTGCGGCGTTCCAGCAGGTCGATGATGCCTTCATTGCTGTTCAATTCCAGCTCCACCTGCGGGTAGCGCTCGCGGTAGGCGCGGACCAGCGGCACGATCACGTGCAGCATGAAGGGGGTGGCGGCGTCGACCCGCAGCCGCCCGGACGGCTGTTCGCGCCGCGCCAGCATTTGCTCCTCGGCGTTGTCCACCGATTCGATGATGGCGCGGGCGTTGTGCAGGAAGGCGCGGCCTTCCTCGGTCAGCTCCAGGCGGCGCGTGGTCCGGCGCAGCAGCGTAGTCTTCAGCTTATCTTCCAGCCGCGCCAGCGAGCGGCTGGTGGCCGATACGGTGAGCTCCAGTTGCTGGGCCGCGGCGGTGATGGAGCCGGTGTCGACCACGGCGACGAAGGCCTGAAGTTCGTCTAGCGTGACTTTCATTGTTGAATTTAATTCAAGATAATTTCGTTTATAAGCTGGTTTTTGCGCAAAAGTAAAGCGGGCACACTGCATCCATTCCTTAAGGACCATGGATTCAAACATGCCACTTGCTCTACTCGCGCTGACCATTAGCGCCTTCGCTATCGGGACGACCGAATTCGTCATTGTCGGGCTGATCCCGACCATCGCGTCCGACCTTCAGGTGAGCCTGCCCTCCGCCGGCTTGCTGGTCAGTCTCTACGCGCTCAGCGTCGCTATCGGCGCGCCGTTGTTGACCGCGCTGACCGGCCGCGTGCCGCGCAAGACGCTGTTGGCCGCGCTGATGGCGTTGTTTACCGTTGGCAATCTGGTCGCCTGGCGTTCGCCCGGCTATGAGTCGCTGATCGTCGCGCGCATTCTCACCGGCCTCGCCCACGGCGTGTTCTTCTCGGTCGGCTCCGTCATCGCCACCACGCTGGTGCCCAAGGACAAGGCCGCCAGCGCGATTGCAACCATGTTCAGCGGCATGACCGTGGCCTTTGTCGCCGGCATCCCGCTCGGCACCTTCATCGGCCAACACTTTGGCTGGCGGGCTACTTTCCTGGTCGTCGCGCTGTTTGGCCTCGTCGCCTTGGTTGGCTCCCTGATCTTCATGCCGCGCCGTATCGCGCAGACGGAGCCGGCGCCGCTGGCGCGGCAGTTGCGCGTGCTGACCCAGCCGCGGCTGCTGTTGGTCTACGCAATGACGGCGGTGGGCTACGGCGGCTCGCTGATCGCCTTCACCTATATGGCGCCGCTGCTGGAGCAGATTGCCGGCTTCACCCCGGCTCAGATCAGCTTGGTGTTGGTTGGCTACGGCGTATCGGTCGCCTTCGGCAATGTCTGGGGCGGCAAGCTGGCGGACCGCGCCGGTCCGGTCAAGGCGTTGAAGCGGATTTTCCTGCTGCTGGCGCTGGTGTTGCTGGCCTTGACCTTCACCGTTCACTTCGCCGGGTTGGCGGTGCTGACGATGCTGGCCTGGGGCGCCGTCGCCTTCGGCAATGTGCCCGGCCTGCAAGTCTACGTCGTCAAGCAGGCGCGGCATTTCGCGCCGGAAGCGGCGGACATCGCGTCGGGCTTCAATATCGCCGCCTTTAATCTCGGCGTTGCCGGCGGTTCCTCGCTGGGCGGGCTGATTGTGGAACGCATCGGCCTGGCTCATACGCCGTGGATTGCGGCGGCTGTGACGCTGGGCGCTTTCGCGTTGACCGCTTGGAGCGGCGCGCTGGACCAGCGCGACGGCCTGCCAGCCCGCACCGCCGAAGCCGCGGAACCGGCGTATTGAGCGTTGCCCGCATGACGACGCCTGCTCTGCTGCCGCTGTTTGCCGGCAAGCGCTTATTGCTGTTTTTCGCATGGGTCTGGATGGGCACAACCCTGCCATCGACTTAGCCGCCCACTACTTTTTATGGAGAACGCATCATGAACACCATTCCCGCTTTTGGCCTCGGCACGTTCCGCTTGCAAGATCAGCTTGTCATCGACTCGGTTAGCAATGGCTTGGAGTTAGGCTACCGCGCCATAGACACCGCGCAGATTTACGGTAACGAGGCGGAAGTCGGCGCCGCGATCGCCGCTTCCGGCGTGCGCCGCGACGAGCTGTTTTTGACCACCAAGATCTGGGTCGACCACTACGCCAAGGACAAGCTGTTGCCCAGCCTGGAGGAGAGCCTGGCCAAACTGCGCACCGATTATGTCGATCTGACGCTGATCCACTGGCCGGCGCCGGGCAATGGCGTGTCGGTCGAGGAGTTCATGACCGCGCTGGCCGAGGCCAAGGCCAGGGGCCTGACCCGCCGTATCGGCGTGTCCAACTTCAATATCGAGCTGACCCGTCAGGCGATCGCCGTGGTGGGTAAGGAGGAGATTGCAACCAACCAGATCGAGCTGAGCCCCTATCTGCAAAGCCGCAAGCTGGTGGACTTCCTGCAGGGCCAAGGCATTCACGTCACGTCCTACATGACGCTCGCCTACGGCAAGGTGCTGGGCGATCCGGTGATCGCCGCCATTGCGCAGCGGCACCAGGCCACGCCGGCCCAGGTGGCGCTGGCTTGGGCGCTGCAGCTTGGCTATTCGGTGATTCCGTCGTCCACCAAGCGAGAGAACCTGGCCAGCAATCTGCTGGCGCAGCGCCTGCGCCTGAGCGAGGAGGACATGGCGCGGATCGCCGCGTTGGAGCGCAACGGCCGTCAGGTGGACCCCGCTGGCCTTGCGCCGCGGTGGGACTGAGCGCGCCGCGCCGTATTTGAATCAATGCCGCCGCGGCCGGCAGGCCGCGACGGAAACCGGAGATACCGCATGAACCATGATCCTTTGTTTCAAACACTGCGGCTTGGCGCGCTGACGCTGCCCAACCGCATCGTGATGCCGCCGATGACGCGTTCGCGCGCCAGCCAGCCAGGCGACGAGGCCAATGAACTGATGGCCGCGTATTACGCTCAGCGGGCCGGCGCCGGCTTGATCGTGGGCGAGGGCGCCCATATCGCGCCGCTGGCCAAGGGCTATGCGTGGACGCCGGGCATTCATACTCCGGCGCAAGTGGCCGGCTGGCGCAAGACGACCGAGGCGGTGCACGCGGCCGGCGGCCGCATTTTCGCTCAGCTCTGGCATGTTGGCCGGCTCAGCCACAGCAGCTTGCTTGGCGGCGAGCAGCCGGTGTCGTCGTCGGCGATCCAGGCCGTCGGGGTCCAGGTGTTCATCGCCGGCGAAGACGGCCGCACGCCGGGCTTCGTCCAGGCCTCGGCGCCGCGCGCCTTGAGCGTGGCCGAGATTGGCGAGGTGGTGGAGCAATATCGCGCCGCCGCCCGCAACGCGATGGCGGCGGGTTTTGACGGCGTGGAACTGCACGGCGCCAACGGCTATCTGGTGAATCAGTTCATCGATTCGAACGCCAATACCCGCACCGACGAATACGGCGGCTCGTTGCCTAAGCGCCTGCGTTTTCTCGGTGAAGTCGCTCAGGCCTTGATCGACGGCTGCGGCGACGCGTCGTGCGTGGGTATCCGGCTGGCGCCGTTGACCACGGCGAACGGTTGCGTAGACGACGATCCGGAAACCACCTACTTGGCCGCGGCCAAGCTGCTAGGCGAGTTGGGCGTCGGCTATCTGCATATCGCGGAAGCGGACTGGGACGACGCGCCGCTGATGCCGCTGGCTTTCAAGCAAAAGCTGCGCGCGGCTTTTCCCGGCGTGCTGATCTACGCGGGCAAGTACACCGCGGAGCGGGCGCGCGAGGCGATTGCCGCCGGCTGGGCCGATCTGATCGCCTTCGGCCGGCCCTTCGTCGCCAACCCGGATCTGCCTGAGCGTTTGCGCACCGGCGCGCCGTTGGCGACGCATGACCGCGCAACCTTGTTTGGCGGCGGCGCGCATGGGCTGACAGACTATCCGGCGCTGGCCGAGTCGTTGGCTTGAGCCAGCCGTCCGCGAGGACGGCGCTGAATGGCTGTTCTGTTCTCCTTGACCCGCTCCATGGCGCGGGCTCAGGGGTAGGTGATGATGAAGACGGCCTTGGCATTGGCGTGGCCGGCGGTGACATTGCCGGTGCGCACATAGTGGGCGAACAGCGGCATGCTGACCATTCCGTCCAGGGGTGAACCCATGTCGAAGCTGGGCGTGCCGGCATCGTTTTCCGGCCCAAACGCGATGATGTCGCTTTCCGCGCCGGCCAGACTCCGGCTCAGTTGCAGCCCCAGGCCTTGGGCGGCGGCGACGCCTCCTTCGGGGTTGGCGTTGATGCTGAGCAGCCGGCTGCGATTGCCAGGTTGGTTGGCGTCGCTGAATTGAATCTTGGGCCGGGCTTGCGCCGCGCATTTGCTGAGCTGCAGCGAGAATTGCTGGGGCGCTTGGGTGGATGGCTGGCCCAAGGCGGGGAAGTCCGCCGGGGTGTACTGTCCCATCCGGACGATGACGTTGGCGGTCTGTAGTTCGCAGGTGTTGGCCACGGGCACGTTGATGTTCAACAGCTCGCCAAAAGAGGCCTGCTGGTAACAATCTCTTGTTACGTTGCCGTTGCGGGTGGCGTCAATGTAGAAGGAGGCGCCGGCGCCGGGCACGTTTCTCACGGTGCCGCCCGGCGTGGGACCGGTCAAGATCAGTTCCTGATACAGCTGCAAGGTTAGGGTGTCGAATGCGCCGCCACTCGTGGATTCGGCGAGTTTCGAGGTCAACACGCGCTCCATAGTGGGGTCGTACGGCAGAGAGGGCTCCCCGTTCTCTGCTCGGTAGCTCCAGCGCAAACCGATGCCGGCGATATTGGTGGGCATGGTTTCATGGAGCCCAAGCTGGCCGCCGTTGCCGTTGGTCCAGGCGCCGTGGATGCGAACGATGTCCGGTCCGACGGCCTGGCCTTGATATTCCCCGCGCACGGCAATGCCGCGCTTGGCCAGCACGGTGCCCGGCGGGGTGTCGGCGGTAATGGTGATGGCGCTGCCGCTCAAGCCGTTCCAGGGGCCGGGCGTGGTGTTGGCGAGAGTGCAGTTGCGCGCCGCCGCCGCGTGGGCTGTGACGCCATGGCTAAGCAAAAGGGCGGTCAGGCAGGCCGCGCATGCGCGCCGGATAAGCCGCGCTTGTGGAGTGGAGCGGATTGCGTGGGCCATTTTTCCTTCCTTGGGAACTGATGACGGTCCGCGCCGCTCCAGCGGAGGCGGCGCGAACCGGATTACAGCCTGGTCAGGCCGCCGGATAGACCGACGGCCGGGCGGGGCTTAGAAGTAGTAGTAAGACGAGATGGTGCCCTGGTTGACGCCGTACAGCGGCACCAGCAGCGCATTGCCCGTTACTTCATTGGCGCGCATCAGGCCGTAGTTCCAACCCACCAGGCCGCCATAGGTCTGGCGCCAGCCATTGACGAAGTTGACCTTGCTGCTGGCGGTGGAGTAGTCGACGGTGCCGCCGTCTTCGTTCATGCCCACCAGGCCGCCCAGGATGCTTTCCACGCCGCCGCTGACCGCGCCGCTGGCCACGGAGCTCTGGATTTCGCTCTGATTGAGCCCTACCAGGCCGCCGACGATGCTGCGGTATTCGCCGCGCACATTGCCGGTGGCTTGGGCGGTGGTGATGCGGCCGGCGTTTTCGCTGTTGCTGTTGACGCCCACCAGGCCGCCGACGCGGCTGGTGTTGCCGCCGGAAACGTCGCCGGAAGCATCCACGGATTCCAGGTTGCCGCCGTTGTAGCCCACCAGGCCGCCTACTTGGCTATTGGTCCAGCCGCTGACTTTGCCGCTGGCGCGCGCATAGCTGACGTTGCCGCTGTTGTTGCTGCCTATCAGGCCGCCCACGCGGCTGTTATGGCCGCCGGTCACCGCGCCGCGCGCTTCCGCTGTGCGGATGTTGCCGCCGTTGTTGGTGCCGATCAGGCCGCCCAGGCTGGCGCCGGAGGTGTCGTACACCGCGCCGGTGGCGCTGACGTCTTCCAGCTCTCCGCGTTGGTTAAGGCCCACAAGGCCGCCAATGGCGGAGCTGCCCACGCCGGTGATCTTGCCGCTGGCGCTGGATTTCACGATCTGACCGCCTTCGTTGTGGCCCACCAGGCCGCCGATGCGGCTGTCGTAGGTGGCGTATACGCTGTTGCTGGCTTGGGAGTCGATAATCCGGCCGCCTTTGGTGTAGCCCACCAGGCCGCCGACATTGACGCCGGCGCGGGCGTCGATAGCCCCGGCGGCGCTGGAGCCGCTGATTGTGCCGCCGTTGTTGAGGCCCACCAGGCCGCCCACGCCGCCGCTGCCGATTTCATTGCGCGGCATGTAGTAGGCGTATACGCGGGCATCGGTGCGGGAGGCATGGATGACGCCGCGGTTTTCCCCCACCAGGCCGCCCAGCACTTGGGTGTAGCCGTTGCCGTAGACACTGCCGGTATAGGCGGAGTTGAACACGTCGCCGGTATTGGCGCCGATCAGGCCGCCGACGATGTTCATCGGGCTGCCGTAGGCGTTGACGGTGGCGTTGCTGGTGGCGTTGTGGACGGTGCCCGTGTTGCGGCCCACCAGGCTGCCGATTTCGACGCGGCCGGTGTAGTTGGCGTAGCCGGTTACGGAGCTGTTGATCAGGTTGACGTTGCCGATGACGCCGGCGTTGTTGGCGAACAAGCCCAGCGCCGGGCCGGCGTTCTGGATGTTCAGGCGGGTGATGTTGTTGCCCAGGCCGTCGAACACGCCGGAGAACGCCGCGCCGCCGTTGCCGCCTATGGAGTTGAACACGCGCCCGTAGCCGTCGATGGCGTTGCCCAGCACATAGAGGCCGTTCAGATTGGTGTTGACGGCTTGCAGTTGGGCCACGTCCTGGATCACGGTGTAACGCTTGCCGTTGGATTCGAAGCCGGCGCCCTTGCCGGACAGGGTGACGCGCTTGCCGGCGGCGACCACGCGACCTTGGCCGGTGGTGTCTTCGTGGTTGAGCGCCAGGGAGGTGCCGGCTCCGCTCAGGCTGAGGTTGGCGTTGAGCATGACCTGCTTTTGGGCGGTCAGATTCACCGCGGCGCCTGCGCCGCTGGCGTTGAGGTCGGCGTTCAGATTGACGTTTTGCCGGTCGGAGCGCAGCGTCAGCTTGTTGCCGCTGGACCAATTGATCTTGCCGTTGGCGTTGAGGTCGCCCTGAGTGCTGACCAGCTCGATATTGGTGTTGGCCAGGTTGCGCGAGACGGTGTCGCTGTAGAGGCCGCTGGATACCGGAGTAGAGGCGGAGGGGCTGAGGTCCAGTTGCTCGGCGCTGACTTTCCACGTGCCGGTGCGGCCGTTGCTGGCCGCGGTGGTCACGTTGGTGGCCAGCGCAACGGTCACGGCCTTGCCTTTGACTTCGATCTGGCCGCCGTCGCCCAGGAAGCTGCCTTGAGCGCTGGCGTTAAGCGTGCCGGCCACGTTGACGCGCTGATTGTCGCCGGCGTCCAGCACGATCTTGCCGGCGCGGTTTTGCAGGGTGCGGGCTTCGATCACGCCGGTGTTGTTGACGACGTTGCTCAGGAGGGTGTTGCTGGCGCGGGCGGTCATCAGCACCTCTCCGCCGTCGGCGCGCAACAGGTTGCCGTTGCGCACTTCGGCGTTGATCGCCGCTTCATCCACTTGCAGGTTCACGAGGCCGGAGCCGTCGAAGTTCAAGGTGAAGGCCTTGCCGCCGGCCAGGGCCACTTTGCCCAGGTTGGCCTGGATCACGCCGGTATTGCTGACGCGCGCCCCTAGCAGCGCCACGGCGCCGCCATTTTGGGCTATGAGGGTGCCCTGGTTGGAGACTTCCGCCGCGGAGTTGCCTTCAAAACGGTAGTTGCCGGCCATGAAGCGTTCAACCGAGAGGTCCTGAGTGGAGGCGACCAGGCCGCCCACGTTGACTTGCGCGGTTTTGCCGAACAGCACGCCGTTGGGGTTGACCAAGAACACGCGGCCGTTGGCGTTCAACTGCCCCATGATGTTGCTGCCGTCCACGCCCACCACGCGGTTGAGGGCGATGGAGGCGCTGTTGGGCTGGTTGAAGGTGACTTTATGGCCGTTGCCGATATTGAAGCTGTTCCAGTCGATCGCCAGTTTGTCGCTGGATTGATTGATGGACATTTGCTTGCCGTTGTCGAACACCAGGATGTTGCCGTTGCCGGCCTTGATGTTGCCGCCGTCCGGCAAGTTGGCCGCCTGGACGTGCGCCGTCAGCAGCAGGGCCAGAGCCGGCAGGCTGCGCGCCAGGAGGCGGCTGCCGCTGCCCGGCTTGCCGCGAGCGCGGCTGAGTTCGCTGCCAACGCTCCAGCACTGGCGCAGGGAATTCCAAATCAGAGCGTAATTCTTATTCATGACAACTCCATCTTGTTGATAAGCGAAATGCAGGCTCCCGTGTGAGGGAGGCGGTATCCAGCGCGGCGACGTCACAGTTGCCAGGTCGCCTGCGCCCAGATAGCGGGGTTGCGCGTGTTCTGGCCGCCGTCGTTGCCGACGCGCCAGGCCGCGCTCACATTCAGTCTCAGGCTGTCGCGCAGCCAGTTCAGGCCCAGCCCCGCCGCGGCGCGGCTCAGGACGGGGTTGCTACCGCCCCAATCGCGCTTGTTGGCGCGGGTTAGGCCATAGTCGTAAAACAAGGCGGTTTCCACGCCGGGCCAGGCGGCGTAGCGCAGCTCCAGGTTGCCTATCCAGCCTTGGTCGCCGCTGGCGTCGCCAGCCGGATAGGCGCGCACCGCGTACGGGCCGCCCAAGCTGATTTTTTCCGAGGAATCCAGGTTGCGGTCCGTCCACTGGCCGTTGAATTGAGCGTAGAGGCTGAAGCGTTGGCTGAGCCGTTGCAGGCGGACGGCGCTGAGGCTGAGCTTGCTGAAATGGCCTTGGGTATCGGCGGTCAGCCGGTCGTTGCTCCGCGCTACCGGGTTGTCAATGCCGAGCCGACCGTAACCGTAGGCCAGAGAAGCCTGGCTGATGCCGCCGCCGCCCCAGCCGTCCTGACCGTTGGCGCTGAGCATGGCGGTCCATAGGCGCACGTGTTTGGCGCTGCGGCTGTCAGTCAAGTCGATATCGTCTTTGAGCCGCTTGTCGTCATACATCAGTTGGGCGTAGACGCTGGCATTCCGGCCGCGCCACAGCGGCTGGGAGAGAAATCCGCTTTGGATGCGGGCGTTGCCGTGGGCTTCCAGATCCGTGAAGTCCCGTCCCAGACGGTATTCCATATTGGAGTAAGCGGCGCCCACCCGCGTCAGCCAGGGGCCGACCGGCAGTTGATAGGACAGGCGTTGGTATTGCTGGCGGCCGTCGCTGCCCATTGCCCGCAGGCTGAGCTGATCGCCCAGCGCCAGAGGATTGTTGAAGTTGAGGTTGCCGCCCAGCCGGTATTCGCCGGTGTATTTGCTGCCGTAGTTGTCGAGTTCGACGCTGCCGCTCAACCGGTCTCCAGGCAGGGCCTGCACCAGCAGATCGGAGCTGCCGGCCTGGGTGCCGGGCCGCAGGATGGAGCGCACTTTGACGCCGGGCAGGTCATTCAAGCGCAACAGGGCGCTGTCCAGCGCGTCGCGCTCCACCAGTTGGCCCGCCAAAGCGCGCAGCGGCACCTGAAGCACCTCGTTGCGCACGGCGGAGGCGTTGTCCAGCGTCACTTGGTCGTAACGGCCTTCCTGAATGTCGATGCGCACCCAGCCGCCCTCGATGTCCTGAGGCGGTAGATAGGCTTTGGCCAGCAGATAGCCATGTTGCTGATAGAAGCGAGTGATGCCCTTGGCCGCCGCGTGGAGTTCGGCCAGGCTGAGTTCCTGGCCGGCCAAGGCTTGCAGTTGCCGGGCCAGCGTGTCTTGAGGGAATACGCTGTTGCCGCTGAAGCGGAAACCGGTCACCAGCAGGCGCGGGCCGGCGTCCTCGGCGGCCGTGGATTCGGCGGCCGGCGGCGTCAGCTCCAGCTGCGGTGCCGGGGTAGGCAGCAGTTGCGGCCGCGCCGACTCAATGTCGCGCAAGGACTGGCCGGCGTCCGGTCGTTGCGCCAGGCCGGGCGCGCTCCAAACCAGGGCCAGGCCGGCTGTTAACAGCAGGCTATGGGCGCGCTGCTTGAATCTGGGCGCGCGGGACGGGAGGTGGAGTGGGTTCTTCATCTGTTTTTCGATTTATCGTTATGGCGAAGGCTGGGATGTGGATGCCGCCGCCTGCGCCTGAGGCAGGCAGGGGGCGACGAGCATGTCGTAGCGCTGTTGGCGGCCGGCGCGTTTTTCCGGCAGTTGATAGTCGATGCGGCATTGCTGTTCCGGCGCGCCGCCCCATTCGACGATGAGCCAGCCGTTGGGCTCCAAGCCTTTGGCGAAGAGGCGGCCGCCTTGCCCTACCACGCCGACGTTGTCGCCCCGGGCGTTGCGCGCGGCGGCGCCGAAGGGCAGCGGCTTGTCGCCCGGCATCCGGCTGTCGATCAGGGTGGCGCGCGCCACTTCGGTGGCGTAGGACAGCATCACCACGGAACCCGCGCGCGGGGCCAGGCCTTTGCTGGTGGATTGTTTCAGCTCCACATCCAGCGGCATGCCTTTGGGATTCACTTCTATGGTGTTGAGGTGATAAGGCGTCAGGCTGGGCACCACGGCGTAGCCGTGGGCGTCTACCCGCGCCCGAGCGGCTCCGACCAAGGCGCCCTCCGCGTCCGGCACTCGCACCACGGCCAGGGTTTCTCCCAATGTCTGCGCCAGCGTCACGCCGCCGGGGTGAGCCACCAGGGCGCCGGCGGCGCTGGCGGAATACTGGTTGTAGCCTCGGCCCGCGCTGACGCTGGCGTTCAACTGCGTGTAAGGCAGCTGATATCCCAGGCCGGCGCTGCCGCTGCCGCCGCCGCGTTCGGAATGACTGGCGGAGACGGAGTAACTGCCGCGGTTGTCGTCGCCCAGCGTGCCGGCCAGGCTGGTGGTGGTTTGCAAGCCGCTTTCGGAGTCATGGGAAAGGAAGCCGCTGAGGGTGGGGAAACGCCGGCTGTCGCCCAGGGGAACGCTTACATTGAGCGCATAGGTGGTCCGGCTGCGTTCCTGCGTGGTCTGGCCCTGGGTCAGGTTGCGCGCACGTTGGGCGGAGAGGGTGTAGCTGACGGAGCCCACGTTGCCGCCGTAACCCACCGAGAAGTTGACCTCCTTGCTGTCGCTGCCCCAAAACTGTTGCATGGAGCCATTGGCGTACAAGGAGCCGCCGCCCAATTGCTGGCTGATGTTGACGTCGAAGCGATGACGCTGGCGCACGATCGCGTTCAGCGTCCGCTGGCGCTGGTATTGATCTTCCGCGACGATGCGCTCGATCAGGCTCAGATAACCGGAGGTGGAGTAGCGATAGGCCAGCAGCGAGAAGTTGGTGCCGGTGCTGTTCAGCTTTTTGCTGTACGACAGCCGCAGGCTGTTGCCCTGGATGCGCCGGTCGCCGGACAAGCGGCTTTCGGCTCGGGTCAGGTCAGCGGCGAAAGCGCCGACGCTGGTATTGGCCGCCACGCCAAACAGTCCCGAGGCGTACCCCTGGGAGGCCGTCGCGCCGGCGTAAGCCGTCCACATGCCGTTCAGGCCGCGCTGGTAAATGGCTTGGGCGAACAGCGGGTCGTCTGTCAGGCCGGGCTGCTTGACCTGGCCGGCGATCAGGCTGTAACGCTGGACTCCGCCGCGCAAAAGCTGCGGCGTGGCCGCATAGGGCACCACGCTGGTGTATTCCTGGCCGTCGGCCTCGGTGACTTTGACTAGCAGGTCGCCGCCTTCGCCGCTGGCCTGCAGGTCGCTGATGGTGAAGGCGCCGGGCGCCACGGTGGTTTCATAGATCAGATAGCCGCGCTGGCTTACGCTGACTTTGGCGTTGGTCCGTGCCGTGCCGTGAATCACCGGCGCGTAATTGCGCTGGGTGTCCGGCATCATGCGTTCGTCGCTGCTGAGCTGGACGCCGCGGAAGGACAGGCTGTCGAACAGCTCGCCGCTGCTGGCGGTTTCGCCCAGCACTAGCTGCGAACGCCAAGCCGGCACATCGGTTTGCAGATAGACCGAGCCGCTTTGATAGCGAGCGGCGCGTCCTGTCCCCCAAGATAAGGCACCGTTGTGACGCAGCCGCCACGCGCCCAGGTTCAGGCCGCCGTTGAGGCCCAGGTAGCCGCTATTGGAGCGCTTGCCCTGGTTTTCGCTGCTGTACAGGTTGACGTTGTAGTTGAGCAGGCCGGCGGTGACGCCGTTTTCCCATTTTTCCGGGCCAACGTAGGTGCTGGCGGAGGCGAAATGCACGAAGATGGCCGGCACTTGCAAGGATAGTTTTTGCTCGGCCATGTCGGTATTGACGCTGGCGCCTGGAACGTATTGCGCCAGATCGCCGCAGAACAAGGCGTCCGGCATGGGGTTGAGCTCGTCTGACCCGCTTTGGCCTCGCGCGGCCTTGTCCATATCGATACCCAGCCGCTCCAACTGCTCCCTGCGGAAGCAGGGGCGCGCCCCCGTCCCGGATGCCGTTTCGACGAATTCGATGTCTTCCATGCCCTGCCAGCGGCCATTGACGCTGATTTCCAGACGGTAGGTCCCCGGCGGGTTTTTTCCTTCCTGCTCAAAGCGGCTGAGGTCCAGCGGCGGCCCACCCGTCCCGGTAAACAGATAGGCGGAGTCGAACACCAGTCCGCGCGCATGGCCTGCGGCGGGGGCTGCGGGCTGCCGGATGGCGGTCAGCGCGGCGCTGTGGGCTTTGGCGGAGTCGGGCAAATCGGCCGTACCCGTATTGCCGGACGCGCCAACGGAGGGCGCCGCGCCGGCCAGCATGCCGCCCAACACACCCGCTGCCCACCAAGCCAGAGGCTTGGTTTTGGGCGCACGCGCCCGGGCTTTGTCGCTTACGCTCAAGCCGATCATGAAGTGCCTCGTATTGCGCTGTGCCGCCGCGGCAGGGGCGAGCCCTTGTCGGCGGTTGGGGATGGAAATCTTGGGAACGCGCGCCGGACTTATTGCAGCCGTGCCTCCGCGTCTATGGTTCCGCCAAAGTCGCTGACGGCCTGAAATTGCAGTAAGGCTCCAGTCTTGAAGGCGTGAGCTTGCCGTTTGATCAAAAACCGTTCTGAGGAGAAAGGCTTCACCATATCAACCGCCACCTCGACCGGTTTGGCGCCGTCAGCGGCCAGCTTGGCCTGGAACAGGGAGACGAAGAACGGCGTGGGATTTTGGGCTTCCAGATAACGCTGCCCGTTTTCCGTCACCACTCGCCATTGCATTTTTTTCGGCGCCAGCGCGGGCTCGCCCGTCAAGGCCTGGGGCCGGAAAAACACTTTCAGCCGAGTGCGGTAGGTAAATTGCAGGTAGTTGTCCCCCGCCGCCTTGGGCGGAACTTCCAGAAAGTTGATCCAGAACACCGATTCGCGGTCTGGCGGCAAAGCGTCCCCGCTGTACACCATGCGCACCACTTGTCGTTTGTCGCCGTCCAGGCGGACAATCGGCGGCGACAGGGTGAAGGGCACCTGAATATCGCTGGGCGCGACGGTGGCGTCGCCCAAATCCAGCCAGGACTGAACCAGGATCGGGTCCTTGCCCTTGTTCTCCAGCTGGATGCTCACTTCCCGTTCCTGAGCGGGATAAATAATCCGCGTCCCGCGGATCACGAGCGCCGCTTCCACGGCGCTCGTCCAGCAAAAAGCCGCCACAGCACACACAGCCGCTATTCCCGCATACTTGCGCGCCATCCATGCCATGGCCGCTCCTCCCTAGCTGACAGTCAGAAAAACGTGCTGATTACTGGTAAGCCAGCACATAGTCGATCTGACTGAATACCGCGCCGCTGCCCGGCACGGTGCCGGTGTTGACGCGCTGCAGCTTGGCCGACAAGGGGATATTGGCGGAGCGTTGTACTGGCTGGCCTGTTGTCGGAACATCGGGAGCCAAGGCCGCGCTCGGCATGTCCGCGCTATTGGTGGAGCCCAGCGGAATCTTGACCGCGCTGCCGCCAGAGCCTTTGTACAGTTCGATTTCCAGGTTGGACGCGGCGCTCGGTCCGCTCAGCTTCAGGCGGCCGGTTTCTTTGTTCACGTTCTGGTTGTTGGGGTTGAAGGCGATCTGCACGCGGGAGGCGTTGCACACGTCGGATTGGCCGGAAACGGTCAGGCTGAACGGGACTTCAGCGCTGCCGGCGGTAGGGATCTGATCAGGCGTCAGGTTGTTGAAGTCCACCACTTTGTAGCCGTCTTCCTGACCATCGATCAGGCAAGTGCTGGTGGCTACGCTGCCTTTGAATACGATCTCGCCGCGGTTGGCGGCAAACGTCTGGGAGGCCATGCCCACGCCCAAGGCCAGCGAAACCATGATTGCCAGTTTATTCATAAAACACTCCACACTTAAATTAAGTTAAATCAAAGCCGTGACCATGTTTCCTGACCACCGCCCGCGAGACAGGCCGCTTCATCAAATCACCGCGGTCTGTCGCTAATGACGGAAACATCCGCCAATCAGTAAGGGCATTATCTGTAGGTGTTTCGTACAATTGAATAAGGCGTTTCTTAAAGCTGAGGGTTGGGCCGCAGAATAAGGAATTTCTTAATAAAAAAAGGAAAGTGAAGATGTCGTGGCGTAGAGGCGTTAACAAAGCCTCACGGAAAACCTGAGCCAAGGCGCGCCAACGCCGCCCCTCGATCGAGGCGGCTTATGAGTAGGGCGGTGTGTGGCAGCGGCCCGAGCGCAGGTCAGGAACCGAGAGGCCCGCCATTGAGCAAGACGGGTTTCTGTCAGGTCGCCGGCATTGGCGAGACAGTGCTATTTCACGCGACTGCGCGATGCGCCAGGAGTGGCGATGGAGGGCAAGCGATCCGCCCGCGTGCCGAGCGGGCGGATCAGGCGCTTGTGCAAGGTATGGAGCTGAGGGATGGCGCCCAGAGCCTGTTCAAAGTCCGCTGCGCTTCGTGAAGCGTCGCACGGTGAGTACAAGCTGCTCCACTTGACCATTCCGCTTTTCGCTCGTTTTCGCCTTGTCTCGCCCTGGCTCGCGAGACTTTGAACAGGCTCTCTTAGCCATGTTTTAGCGAAACAGCCCCATTTCCAAGCAGAGAGTAATCAAGTCCTGATCGCTTCGAGCGCCCAGTTTTCTCATGCCGGAAACCTTTTGAGCGCTAATGGTTTTTTCGCTTCGGCTGAGCATTTTTGCTATTTGGTTTAGCGTCATGCCTGCCACGAAGTGACGTAAAACTTCAAATTCCCTGGCGGATAATTTTTCCACCTTGCTGCCTATTGTTGCCTCAGCAATATTTCCCCTATTGGGGGGAGGAAGAGCCGACCCTCTATTCACCACTTGCTCAAGCGTGCGGCGCAGCTCAGATAAGGGTTGGCTTTTCAGAACCACCGCCGTCACGCCTAGATCTTGCAGGCTTGAAACGATCAAGTGGTTGGAAACCATTGTATAAATGATAAGCCGTACATTGGTGAAATGGCGTAGTAGATATTCTATTAATTTCATGCCGTCGCCATAATTGGTGTCGCCGGGCATGCTGTAATCAACGATGACTATATGAGGCAGTTCATTTTTTTGCCGCAAGTTAATCAACGTTTCGACTAATTCAGTAGAGTTGTGCGCTTCTCCCACCACTTCCAACAGTGTATTGCGCTCCACTTCTTCACGAATGCCCATCAGAACGATAGGATGATCATCGGCTATCAATACTTTTATTTTGCTCATGGTGTTTCCAGTGAATTTGATTCCAATGCCTATCTCTTTATCAATAAGCTGGGCTTTTAAATCATTGAGATTTTTCTCATCCGTTACTGTTTAAGAAGCCGCTAGTTGTTGCAAAGCAGCCTTCAAACGGTTTTGAAATTGTTCCAGTTTGGCGAGGCTCTCGTCATTTAATTCATATAAATCAGCGAGCTGTGCTTCCAATGCTTGGCCGGTGCTCATCAGCGTTTGCGCGTTGACTACCGCCAGAGCGCCATTAATGCGATGCAATATGCTGGCAGCTTTATGGGGTTTTCTGGCCATTGACGCCGTGTATAGCATGTCTAGGTCCGTGCGCATGGTTCGCAAAAATAGCTCGCGCATGGCCATTGGCACTATCAATCCATCTGGGATGGGAATGGGAGGCGCAGAGTGGAAAGCGGGCTTGTCTAAAGCTTTTTGGCTTAGCCGCGTTAATGCGGTGCGCAAACCGTGCAAATTGATGGGCTTAACCAGCCAGGCATCCATGCCCGCGCGCAGACATGCTTCTTCCTCAACCCGCATGGCATTCGCGGTGACGCCGATGATGGGAATGTCCACGCCTTGGGCCCGCAGGGCTATGGCTAGCTCGTACCCATTCATCTGCGGCATGTTGACATCGGTCATCACCAGATCATACGGACGCATATTCCAGTGTTTCAAGGCTTCATGGCCATTACCCACTACACTGGCGCGGCAACCCAGCAACTCCAGCTGCTCTTTCAATATGTGCTGGTTGATTGGATTGTCCTCGGCGACCAAGACGTTCAATCCTAGTGGAGAAGTATCGCTGGCCGACGCCGGCTGGGCCTCGCCGGGCAGACCGTGTTTTGCCAGCCATACCGCTTGCAGGATGCCTTTGAGATGATGGGTGTTCACCAACCAATTATCACCCTGCAGTTGCGCCTGCAGCGGCCCTTCCGGAGTGGCGATGACGCGTGTGCTCAGTGGGTGGCTAGACCATTCATCGGCAGGGTCCAGATCCAATAGAATCAATCCGGAATCTTCCGGCACAGGCTCCATCGGATCCAGCCAGCGAGTGCTGGCGCCCTGTCGGGTCAACCAGCGCATCAGGCTTTCTCCCTGCTCTTTCAGATGAGCGCGCAACAACACGGTAGTCTGGCTCAGTGGGTAGTCCGTTAGCGTGGGCGGCGGCGCTTGTTGTTCCAGTTCCAAGGACAGGGTGAAGCTGCTGCCCAGCCCCAGATCGCTGACGACTCGAAGCGAGCCTCCCATCAATTGACTGAGTTGCCGGCAGATCGATAAGCCTAGCCCTGTTCCCGCAATCAAGCCAGGCAGGGCTTGAGCCTGATAGAAGGGTTCAAACAGCCGGGTTTGCTGTTCCTGAGTGATGCCGATGCCAGTGTCGGTCACTTGCCAGGCCAAATTGACGCGGCCGTTTGGCAAGGCTGTGGCTTTCAGGCGCAATACAATCCAGCCGGACTCGGTGAATTTGATGCTGTTGCTGAGCAGGTTATTTAAAATCTGGCGGATGCGCGTGGCATCCCCCAATACGAGCTCCGGGGCGCTCTCATCAAGATTGGAATACAAGCGTAGTCTTTTGCTTTTAGCCATGGCGGCAAAAGCGCGCACAACCTCCTCGGAAAGGCTGACTGGGGAGAATGATTGCGACTCCAGCGCCATTTGCCCGGACTCAATCTTGGAAACAT
Source organism: Chromobacterium sp. W521 (assembly GCF_052805975.1). Lineage (NCBI taxonomy): Bacteria > Pseudomonadati > Pseudomonadota > Betaproteobacteria > Neisseriales > Chromobacteriaceae > Chromobacterium > Chromobacterium sp. W521. Next base: position 35,442 of record NZ_JBRBAF010000007.1, on the reverse strand, counting down.
CCAATACATTGCTGATCAATTGCAACAACAGAGAAGACGAGTCTTGCATGGTGCTCAAATAAGCGCGCTGACGCGGGCTTAGCGGGGTCATGTCAAGAATTTCTATCGTGCCCAGCAGGCCGTAAAGCGGGGTGCGAATTTCATGACTGATGGTAGTCAGGAAATGGGTTTTGGCTTCATTCGCGCTATCCGCCGCCCGTTTTGCAGCCTCCAGCGCCATTGAGCTTGCTTTGTAATGAGAAATATCGCTAAAAGAGCATACTATGACGTTTTTGCCGCGGTGACGGGCTGGAGCAAAGCTGGCTTGCAGATAGCGCTTTCCAATGCGAAGACAAGCGGTGCGGTTGGAGATATCTTTCCCGTCTATTATTTCGCCCCAGAATGCTATCAGCTGCGGGTAATCTCGTTCTCGGTCGAACCACTCCAACGCTAGCGGATTGACCACCAAGGGTTGGAGGAGAGGCAATTCCAGAACAAACAAGGCGGTGGGCGCAGTTTGCGTTACCACGCGATTGAAGGCCTCGCTTTCCAGTACTGCTTGGTGCGAGGCTTGTGCCGGCGCCAATACGCGAAGCCGATACCAGCGTACCGCCAGCACGCCGCTTAAAGTCAGCAGTAGCAAGCTGATCATAAAGACTTGGACGTGCCAGTTTGCCAGGGCGAGCAAACGGTTGTATTGCACTCGATAGACCGCGGACCAATTCGGCTTGGTTTTGGCGGGAAAATAAAGCAACAGGCCATCTTGGCTAAAATTCAGTCCCGCTTTTAACGTGGGCAATGAATAGGTTTTGCCTAACAGTACCCGTCCGTCGGGGGCAATCAGACTGATGCCGTCAAATACCCGGCGCTTGCTGGTGCCGGCCCAGCAAACATTTCGAATCTCCAGCGTTGAAACCGCCATGATTTGGGAGCGGCTGCCTTTTTTCCAAAACTTTTCGCTGATATAGGCCGGGATATAGGCAAGAAGAGTATCTGGATCGAGGCCTTGGGCGCTTTTCCCGCTTACCCATTTGACCTTGGTGGTGTCATGCCGCTGTTGCAGTAAAAACTGGCGGATGGCAGAGGTAATTGTTGGAAAATTGGTATGAGTCAGCGCCATTTCGGTTGCGGTATTGTCCACCGTCGGTACCGCCAGGCTGGTTGCTTCATCCAAGGCCAATAGAAAGCTTTGGGGGGCTTCGGTTTTGGCCAGCGACCAGTAAGTGCTGTAGTAATCCGCGCTTAAGGCCCCTAAGGCATACAGGCCGTTTGGCGGCTCTGGCCACTGATCTGCTTGGTAGCCCAGAGTAAACGGCATTGAATACGGCGAGCTGCGCCCCTCCACCATCAGGTAATCGCCAGTCCGCGCAATAGGGGTGCGTGTCGTATCCAGCAGTTTACCCAGCCGTTTGCCCATGATGTCGGAGTTGCGCCGCGCACCGCGGCTGAGGAAGGCTTCATGCTCTTGAATGCCGTTGGTCACGCATGCGAAGTGCACTTGGGCCATATTCTGTTTTTCATCCAGCAGTAAGGTCGCGGCCCAGTAGCTGGCGGTTAAGGCGAGTAGAACCAAGGACAGGACCAAGATCAGGCTCACATTGAGCCGTAAGGATGTTCTGATCAACTTACCGATGGATTGCGTATTATTTTCCATGACTCCGTTTCATTTACACATCTTGCGCGGGTCTATGTTTGGATTGGCTTGCAAGTGCCGGCAGCGTCGCTGCGTAAAACAGCCTGCGGCCGCTTTATGGCTTGAAGCGATATCGCGCCGGCTGGGCCGACGCTCAGACAGCACCACTGGAAGAGAGATAGCCTGGGGAGGAACGTTCGCCGTACTCCCTCCTCTGCTTCAATGAGTTTAGGCACCGAAACAGGTTGGACAGACTGACTGGCTTGATGATCACCGCGGCCATTCCGGCCTCGCGCGCAAGTTGGGTCTCTTCTTTTAAGGTGCTGGCCGTCGTTCCCACGACCAAAAAGCCTGGCGCTTGCAGGTGGATTCTACGCGCCAACTCCCGGCCGTCCATCCGGGGCATGCTGATGTCCGTCAGCACCAGATCAAATTCGTGGACATTCCATCGCTGCAGCGCTTCCTGGCCATTGGCGGCCAACTGCACGCGGCAGCCCAAGGTTTCCAGTTGTTCCTTTAAAACCATGCGATTAATGTCGTTGTCTTCCACCGCCAAGACTCTGAGATTCAAGTTGCCCAGTGTTGAGGCGCCGGCCCCTGTGGCAGAAGCGGGGGCGAGCCCCAGCGTGGAAAGCACGGTATCCAAGATCACTGTCGGAGCATACAAGGAGACCCATTCGGCGCTAGAGCGCGACGATTCGTTGCCATGCCATATTCGCAGTCCGGGCCAGTTGGCTCGCCGGTGCGGATCGATGTCCAAGCGCACTTCCAAGCACAGCTTGTCTCGCGGCAAGTTTTCCCTTGCGCAGGCCAGCGCTCTGCCGCCGAGGAAGTTCAGCCAGTCGCATAGGCTATCGGCCAGTTCTCGCACTGGCGCGCTGACGTAGATGGCTTGCTGATTCAGAGGCCGTTGTCGTGAAGGGTTGTCCGCCAGGGGTTTCAGCGGCAGCCATAGAGTGAAACTGCTGCCCAGGCCCGGCTCGCTCACTACGGTGATGTCTCCTCCCATCAGGGTGGCGAGTTGCTGGCAGATCGGCAGGCCCAGGCCGGTGCCGTTGGCCCTGCGGCGACCTTCGCCAACCTGGAAAAACAGTTTGAACAAAGAAGCCTGATCCTCGGCGGCAATCCCGATGCCGGTATCCGCGACCTGGATGGAGGCCCGGATACTGCCGTTGTTTCCATTGACCAAGCCGCAGCGCATGACGATACGGCCGTTATCGGTGAACTTCACCGCATTGCTCAGGAGATTGCTCAGAATCTGTCGTACTTTGCGCGGGTCGCCCCGTAAGGGCAGGCTCAAACGCGGGTCGACGCAAGCGTAGATCAATACGCCCTTGTTCAGAGCGGAGGCGGCGTAGCCGTGCACTACCTCATGCGCCAGCTCAAACAGATTGAATGTTTCCATCTCCAGCCGCAATTGACCCGCTTCTATTCTGGAAAGGTCCAGGACGTCGTTGATGAGCCCCAACAGCGTGGTGGAGGAACTTTGGATCGCCTGCACATAGCCTTGCTGTTGCGGATCCAGGCGGGTGTGTTTGAAGAGCTCCAGGTTGCCGAACACGCCGTACAGCGGAGTGCGGATTTCGTGACTCATGGTGGCGATAAACGCGGTCTTGGCGGCGTTGGCGGCGTCGGCTAATTGCTTGGCGTGCTCCAGCGCCAGTTCGGCCTGCTTGCGCAAGCTGATATCGCTCAACGCGCACAACAGCACTTCCTCTCCTCGGTAGCGAGTGGGCACGAGGCTGGCGAACAAATGACGGCCGTCCAGAGTGGCCAGCTCTTCGCTGACAACGCCGACTTGTTGCAGGCGGGCCCGCAGGAAGACGCGCTCCACCCACTCCGTCGATCTCCAATTCGGATCGATTGCGGGCAGCCAGTCGCGAGCTAACTGGTTTTCCAGGACAGCCTGACCATTGCGTCTTCGCAGCGCGCAAAGCGCCACAGGTGCCGCGTTGAATACCGAACGCAGAAAAGCTTCCGCTTCCGCATGCTGTTGCAGCCGTTGCAGCGCCGGACGCACAAACCTGTTCAGCACGCATAGACTGCCCAGAGCAAGCCCGGCGATAACACAGCTTAAGATGGCCAGGCACTTCATCAAGGCATGGCGCATATCGTTGAGGAGAGCCGATTCCGGGTAGCGATAGGCCAGTACCCAGTCAGGCCCAAGCGGGAATCGGGTTTGAACGCTGGACACAATAGGCAATGCGTTGGACAGACGCTGCCACATGTCCTGCGCCCGCCCAGAAGAGGCCGCGGCTGAAGCGGCCACCTCGTGCTCATTGGCGTCCAGCAAGGCGAACTCATAGCCAGCAAAGGGCTGCTGGCTGGCCAGAACGTCTCGTCCCAAGAACTCCAAAACCATCCAGGCTTGTTCACCGCTGTCCAGCGACGAGGGGGAGATGGAAGGCCGCGCTATGTAAATGCGGCGCTGAGGATCTTTGGGATCGAACAGCCACACCGTGGTGCTTTGGTACAGAGGCGTCGGATTATCGCGTAACTGCCGGAGCACGGCGTCCGGCGTTTCTTTCGCGATTGGAAAGCCGCTCTCCAGCCTGCGCACGGTCAACTGATCCTTGCCTTGCAATAACAACAACAGGTTGACGCCCAAGTTGGCCGCCTGGAGCCGATCGTTCAAGGACAAGGTCAAGCCGGGCGGAGGCGAAGGTTCGCCTATCCGGTTGGAGTGGTCCAATGAACCTGGAGGCCGCTCTGAACCGGTTATGACGGGCTTGTCCAGATTTTTTAGGAATTCCACGCGGCGATTGAAAAAAGCCTTGGCGGCGTAAGCCGCTTCATTCATGGATACACGCTGGACTGCGATATGGCGATTCATTTGGATATTTAGATAAATAGCCAAAATGCATGCGACACATAAAAGCAGGGCCCCAGCCAATAGCCACACAATGCTGGCGGCCGCAGACAGCCGCGATGGCCAGGGTCTAAGCACTAAGCACTTGATATCCATCGGAATATCGTAAGTGCGTATGCTGCCGGGAAATATAAGTCATTTCTGAAAGCAATAATATTTTTCAAGTACGAAACATCAACAGTCTGGCCTGTAAGGCGTATGTCATTTTTATGCATGGTTCATGGTGAAATTTATATTGCCTGACCCGTGAGCGGATTGGTCGTCCCCTAGTGGAAAATGACTCTCCAGTTAGGCTGCCCTGGTCGCTATGTCCCGACTTTCATATATAAGCTAGGTTTTGATTGCTTCTGGATTTCGCCTGTCGATTTAGAACCTGTTTACGATCTGCTGCGCGTCGGCGGGATGGATAGAAAGGGATATTGAAACCGGCTTCGACATGCTCATCTAACACGCGTGCATTATGCTTTCTCAGTCGTTTTCGCCTTGTCTCGTCCTTGTTCGCGAGACTTTGAACAGGCTCTTAGAGAGCGTGTTTCAAGAGGTTGGTGCGTTATATCGGAGTAAAAATAGATAGGAAGTTTCGATAGAAACGGGTCAAGGCTGGTCGGGCATGTGCTCTTGCTTAGACCCGCTAACAACACCCCTGATCCTGCGTTGCGCCTCCTTGTCGTACCACTTGTACTGCCTGCGTCGGCGTGCCTTTCCCAGCCAACCTCTCGTCAGGTGGGCGCTTGCCGCGCGAAAAAGCGCGCCGGCGAATCGCCGAAGGCGCGCCGGAACATCGCGATGAAGTTGCTGGGCGAGGCGTAACCCAACTCGTCCGACACCGCGGCCACGGCGACGCCGCGCGCCAGCATTTCCATGCCGCGTATCAGCAGCGCTTGTTGCCGCCACTGTCCAAAACTCATACCGGTATGCGCTTGGATATGGCGGCGCAGGGTGCGTGGCGACATTGTCGCCGCGTCCGCGCAGTCGGCCAGCGTGTATTTGCCGCCCGGCTCGGTTAGCAGGCGGCGGGCCAGCTCCGTGATGCGCGGATGCTCAGGTATCGGCAGGCAGAGCGCCTCCTGCGGCGCTTGCCGCAACTCGTCCAGCAGCACCGCGGCGATGCGCTCCTGTTCTGGCCGCCATGACGAATAATCCGTCCACGTCACCGCGCGGCGCACTGCGGCGCGCATCAGTTCTGTGATCGCCACCACCTGCGCTTGCGGGCTCAGCATCCGGCTCCAGTCCGGGCTTAACAGCAGGCTCCAGCCGGTCAGCGCGCCGCTGACGCGCACCCGATGCGGCACGCCGGGCGGAATCCAGCCGGCGCGGTGAGGCGGCAGAACCCAGGCGCCGCGCGGGGTGCGGATTTGGATCAGGCCGGTGTCCACGCACAGCAGTTGCCCGCGGGCATGGCTGTGCCAAGCGTATTCGCGGCTGCCCAGCCGGTAGTCGCTGTCTTCTTTATCGTTGCCGGGCACGGCGATCAGCGGCGGACCGCCGGTCCATTCGCTGAGGTCCGTTCCGTCTTTCGGCGGAGTGACGACGATATTGGCCATTTTTCACTATTTATTGGCAAAACAGCGTTATAGCAGCTTTGGCGGCGGGGCGCACAATCACCGGCAAGGGCCTGGACGGCCGCCAGTGCCGCGGCGGTTCAGGCCGGGTGTCCACATGAAAAGCAAAGGAGAAGCGATGCAATCCCTACGCATTGGCATCGTCGGCGCCGGCTTGGGCGGGTTGTGCCTGGCTCAGGGCCTGGCGCGCGCCGGCGTCGCCGCCACGTTGTTTGAACGCGATCACGCTGCGGACAGCCGCTGGCAAGGTTATCGGCTGCGTATCGATGGCGACGGCCAGCAGGCGTTGAGGCGGGTCTTGACGCCGAGGCAGTTCGAGTTGTTCCGTCAAAGCTGCTCGCTGGGCGGCGACGATTGTTTCATCGACCCGCAACTGCGAGTTTGGTCGGAGCGGAAGCCGGCGCATTGGCGACCGTCGGCGCAGGACGGCGACGCGGCGGAGCGCGACCTGAGCGCCAACCGCCAGACGCTGCGGGAAATCCTGGCCAGTGGCCTGGATGAACAAATCCATTGGGGCCATGCGTTGCGCGGTTTTAGGGAAACGCGCAGCGGTTTGTTGCTGGACTTCGAGGATGAGCCCGAGTTCGAGGTGGATGTGCTGATCGCCGCGGACGGGGTGGCCTCCACGGTGCGCCGGCAATTGGTTCCGGACGGGGAGCCGGAGGACGAGGGCGCCGTGGTGCTCTATGGTGTCACGCCTCGGGACGCCTTGCCGGCCGAGGCGTCGACGTCGGAGCTGGGACAGGGCGTCTGCGTGGTGTTCGGCGACGGCCTGACGGCGGTGATCGAGGCGATGCGCTTTCGCGCGCCCTTGCCGGAACTGGCTCGGCGGATGGCGCCGGAAGTGAAGCTGAGCGCGATGCCGGATTACTGGTATTGGGCCTGCGTGGCGAGGGCCGAGGACTTGGGCGGGGCCTTGCCGGATGAGCGCCTGAGCGGCGTGGCGTTGCGGGCGCGGGTCCAACAGGCGACGCGCGGTTGGCATCCGCGTTTGCAGGCCGTTTTCGCGCATGGCGATCCGCGTTGCCTGGGTGCGCGTCCTATCCGGATGGCCGCCGAGGTGCCGGTATGGCGCTGCGAGCGGGTGGCCATATTGGGCGACGCGGCGCACGCGATGAGTCCGGCCGGAGGCCTGGGAGCCAATACCGCTCTTTGCGACGGCGCGGCACTGGCGGGCGTCTTGGCGTCTGCGAGCACGGTGGCCGAGGCGGAGGCGGCCCTGCGCGCCTGGGAGCGGGACATGCGGCGGCGGGCTGAACGCGCTTTGCGGATGTCGCGCGAGGGCAGCGCGCGCTTGCTGCAAAGGTCTGGCTTAGCGTGAGGCTCGGCCGCCGCCATGGCTTGGCGGCGGCGGGCCTTACTTTCCGTTTTTGATGATGTGCTCGATGTTGCGCTCGGCCAGCGCGGTGATGGTCAACGAGGGGTTGGCCGCGCCGGCGCTGCCGGGAAGCAAGGCGCCGTCCATCACATACAGGCCGGGATGGCCGATGACGCGGCCCCAGGCGTCGGTGGCTTTGCCGATCACCGCGCCGCCCAGCGGATGCGCGGTCCAGTTTAGTCCGGTGACGCCGGCTATGATCCCCGGAAAACCCGGAACGGTGCCGGTGGCCGCGGCGATTTTGTCGTTCACCGTCTTGGCGGCGGCCACGCTGTCGCGGTTGCCGTTCTGCGGCCAGTTCAGCACCACACGGTCCGTGGCCGGGTTATAGCTGAAATGCCCGCGATTGCTTTGATCGAAGGCCATGCCCAGCGATCCGATCACCGTGCTCAAATCCAGCGGCAAGCCCGGCACGTACCAGTTTTCCAGAGTGAGCGGCTGCCCGCTGTTTGGATCGTGGATGCGGGAGGCGCTGGGGGTGCCCTGGGTGGCCAGCGACTGCGTGCTGAAGCTGCGCGTGACGATGGTGTCGCCGTTGCTGCCCCAGCCTTGGCCGATGTGTTCGTTGAGATTGCGCAAAGTGCCTTGAGCCCGGGCCTTGACCAGCAGTTCCGAGCTGCCGATAGAGCCGGCGGCGAGAAAGAGCCGGTCGCAGTTGAGGCGGTAGCGGTCCAGTTGCCGGCCGTCGGGCGCGCGCTTGACGACGTCAACCTCGTAGCGGCTGCCGTCCCAGGCGATGCTGAGCACCTCATGGCCGGGATAGATGGCGGCGCGGCCGGTGGCTTGGGCCTGGGCCAGGTAGTTTTGGTTGAGGTCGAACTTGGCGCCGTTGGAGTTGCCGTGGTTGGACAAGCCCACGGTGGCGGAGGGCGTGGATTGCCAGCGCAGTTCCTGGCGGATCACGTCCCAGTTGAAAATGGAATCGTTGGCCGTGGTGGCGTAGCCGGCCTTGCGCACTTGGGCGTCCCAGACGCGGGAATGGTGGAAGGGCTTGCTGTTGTAGATGTCGGTCGGCATGGAGTCCAAGCGCAGCATTTGCCGGACCCTGGGGTAGTAGGTCTTGTTCATCTCCTCATAACCGACCCAGTTGCCGAACAGGGCTTCGAAATAGCGTTGCTCCGGCTGAATCATCACCCCGGTGAACACCACCGATCCCCCGCCGACGCAGGCGCCGCGCCAGACATTCATATTTGGGTAGTCGGTTGAGTCCAACACGCCGCCGAAGGAGTCGAAGTACGTGGTCACGCCTATCAGCATCTTGGCCTGGCGCCGGTGCCAGAACGCGCGTCCGTCCGGCAGGGTGTCGTTGGAGAAGATGTCGCGCCGAGGCCCATTGGGCCAGCGATGGCCGCGTTCCAGCACCGTGACCTGCAGGCCGGCCTGTGCCAGGCGCAGCGCGGAGACGGCGCCGCCAAAGCCGGAACCTATCACCAGGTTGGGGGTGTAGGCGGGAGGGCGCGGCACGGTTTGGAATAGTTCGGGAATCAGCCGCTGGTACTTGGCCAGCTGGAGCGCGTCCGTGCCGATGAAGGCCGATGAGGACGCCGGCAGCATCAGGCCGGCGGCGCCCGCGCCCGCGCCCAGCAAGAGCTGGCGACGGTTCAACTGCGCGGCGAGCGGGGAAGGTTGTTCATTATCCGGGGAGTAAGCCATGGGATCGCTCTTTCATGTTTAAGAACCTGTTCACGATCTGCTGCGCGTTGTGAAGCGTTACACGGCGAGTACCCTTTCGAAATGTTCATGGAACACTTGGCCATTCCGCTTTCTCAATGGTTTTCGCCTTGCCTCTCCCTTGGCGCGAAGTTTTGTACAGGCTCAAGGAGGCCATTACGGCCAAACAGTTTGCTTATTAAGTAAGCGGTAAGATTTTTGTCTGACAATGCGGGGAGGCGATACTGTCATTTGTGACAGATATTTAAATGACATTAAATCATTTTATGAAAAACTGATTTGATGGAGAAAAGAGCCGCGGCGTCAGGGATGGCAGCCACTGCTTGCCGAGCTGGCCATGCACGGCACGCAGGCCGGCTTTGTTGATTTGCTAAGAACCCGTTCAAAGTCTGCTGCGCTTCGCGAAGCGTTGCACGGTGAGTACGCGCTCAAAATGCTCATGTACCACTCGACCATAAAAAGCGGGCAGCGTCATCGGAGTTCCGCCATCTCCAACATGCAAAGCCGTGTGTGAGGAAAAGAAGGGCGCTCAATCACACGAGCAGGCCGTATCGATGCGGATAGCTAAATAAAATCAACAGCCTGTGCGGTCAGCACCAGTTCCAGCTGGCAGTCGAAAGGCTCCAGCGCCAGTTGCGGCGCGTGCAGCCAGCGGGCGGGCGCGCAGCCGCAGGCCTCGTAGAAGGCGACGGTTTCAACGGCGGAGTGCGAGGAGATGTAGAGCGCGTCCGCGCCCAGTTCGCGGCCGGCTGCGGCGCAGGCGGCCAGCAGTGCGCGGCCCAGGCCCCGGCCTCGCCAGCGGCGGTCCACTTGCAGCTCTTTCAGTTGCCGGTAGCCGCCGTCCGGGCCTAGGACTTGAGGGTCTATGGCGGCGAAGCCGGCCAGGTGGCCATCGATTTCCAAGGCAAAGACCACGCCGGCAGCGGCGATGCGCGCCAGTTCCAACGCCAACTCGCGCCGTTCCGTTGGCGACCAGTCATCAATGAAGGGCTCGGCCACGCTTTGCCGGCCATCGGCTCCGGCGCGGTAGACCATGCGGACGTCCTGACGGCGCTGGAAGGCATCCAGCCAGTTGGGGGAGATGTCGTGCGGGCTTAGCCGGCGGATGGGCGGTGTAGATGGGCGGATGGACATGGCTTGGATGAGGGAAGCTAGAACGGAATTATCTCAGAACCTGTTTACGATCGGCTATGTGTCGGCGAAACAGCGTTAAAAACAAGCTCAAAATGCTCATGCACCACGTATACATTCTGCTTTTTCGCTCGCTTTCGCCTTGCTCGCGAGAATGCTCAGAACGGCGCGTCGAGCGCTGGAGCCGGATAGTTTTGACCTAGGCTAGAGATCCGGCGTGTGGCGTTTGGATATTCTATTTGAATTTCATTATCAGCAATTTTGATTGATAGCTAAAACGAATTAATTAATTCGATTATTTCAATTTTCACAGATATTAACAGAATGTTAGGATTCATAAAAATCAAAGGCATAGCGTGATCCTGGCCGCGCCGAAGAGGGACTTTTCATGTACTCGTCCTTCTCGAGCGCGGTTTGTCGTGAACGGAGTGCCTGGATGCAGAGACAAGCTAGCGCCGCCGGCGGAGCCCCGCCGCGCCCCTGGACCGAACCGTGGTCGGCCATGGGTTTCAGGCCGGAATGCGCGTATTTGCGCTTATCCCGCCGGAAACCTGGAGCTGGCGGCGCGCTTGCCTGCAAAGACTTGCCTTGGGTGAATTCCATCAATCTTGAAGAATGTGGTCTGTGAAATGAGTAACAAAGTATCTGCAGCAAAGAGTTTGTCCTTGTCTTCCTTGGCGTTGAGCGCAATTGGCTTGGCCGTGGCCTGTTCCTGGTCCGCCTTGGCGAGCGCCGACACGATCTCCGGCGTGGGCAGCAATAATGTCTACGGCGCGGGTTCGGTGGATCCGGGGGTGGCGACCAATAGCAATAACTCGATTTATGGCGTGGGCGCCGGCAGCAATATGACTGGCACCAATAACTCGGCGTTCGGCGCCGCCGCCGGCGTGAATGTGAACGGCGGCTACAACACCTCGATCGGCCAGAACGCCGGCACCCGCGTACAAGGCAACAATAACGCCTTCATGGGAAACGACTCCGGCTATAACGTTACCGGCGATGCCAACGTCGGCACCGGCATCAACACCATCCGCAACGTTACCGGCACCGGCAACACCGGCAGCGGGGCTAACTCGGCTCAGGACATCCAGGGCGATTTCAACTCCGGCTTGGGCAACAACTCCAATCGCAATGTGACCGGTAGCTACAACACCAGCAGCGGCACCTTCTCCGGCTGGAACATCAACGGCAGCAACAATACCGCCAACGGCTCCTACGCCGGCTCCAATGTCAGCGGCAGCAACAATGCCGCTGTGGGTGTTTCCGCCGGCCGCGGCGTGACCGGCAACGGCAACTTCGCCGCCGGCAGCCAGGCCGGCCAGAACGTGTCCGGCAGCAATAACGTGGCCATCGGCAACAATGCGGGCGCCAACATCAACGCCAGCAATGCGGTGGCGGTGGGCAACAACGCCGCGGCCACAGCCAACAATGCGTTGGCGATAGGCAGCAATGCCCTGGCCGGTAACGCCAACGACGTCGCCTTGGGCGCCAACAGCCGGACCGCGGCGGCCAATCCCACCGCCAGCGGCGTGGTGGACGGCGTGACTTACAACTATGCCGGCGCGGCGCCTTCCAGCGTGGTGAGCGTGGGCAGCGCGGGCAATGAGCGTCAAATCAGCAATGTCGCCGCCGGCCGGGTGAGCGGGACCAGCACGGACGCGGTCAACGGCAGCCAGCTGAACGCGACCAACCAGGCGGTGCAGCGCGTGAGCGCCAAAGTGGACAAGGCGGGCGCGGGAACCGCGGCCGCCTTGGGCGGCGGCGCGTCCTACAACGCTCAAACCGGGGCGGTGAGCGGCCCGGACTACACCGTTTACGGCAAGACCGTGAACAATGTCGGCGATGCGATCGATCGTCTGCAGAAAAGCGGACCGGTGCAGTATTCCGACCCCTCCGGCCGGACAACGACGACGACCGCCGGCAACGACGTCACCTTGGTGGGCGGGGACGGGGGCAGACCGGTGACCATTCACAATGTGGCGGCCGGCGCACAGGGCACGGACGCGGTGAATGTGGATCAGCTGAATGCGGCCAACTTCAACAATCAGCAGCAATTCAAGCAGCTCCGGTCCGATCTGTCCGATACGCGCCGCGACGCGTTCGGCGCCGCCGCCGGCGCGATGGCCATGGCCGGTCTGCCGCAGGCCTTCTTGCCCGGCAAAAACATGTTGGCCGTGGCCACGGCCACCACCGGCGGCGAGTCCGCCATTGCGGTGGGGCTGTCCTCGTTGTCCGACAACGGCCGCTGGGTGGTGAAGTTCTCCGGTTCCACCAATACCCGTGGTCAAGGCGGCGCCAGCCTGGGCGCGGGCTTCCAGTGGTAAGCGGGACACAAGATCAATCAGCTGATATTGAATGAGATAGATGATGAAAAAACCGATATTCGGCGGTTCTCTCCGCTACCTGTTGCTGGCGGCCGCCGGCGCGGCCTTGATGGGCTGCGGCACCAGCCGCCTGAGCAAGATCACAGACGACGGCCATCTGGCCGAGCAGGCCAGCCCGACATGGCCCAGCCTTGAACACAATGGCTGGCAGCCGGAAGGCAGCGTTCCCAACCTCGAAAATTTGGCCAAGGTCCAGCAGGGATTGAGCAAGGAACAGGTTTACGGCCTGATCGGCCGCCCGCACTTCGCGGAAGGCATGGTGGGCGTGCGTGAGTGGGATTATGTGTTGAACCTGAGCCCCAAGGGCGGCGAGCAAGCCCGGGTTTGCCAGTACAAACTGTTGTTCGACAAGCGGATGAAGGTGGCCTCGGTGATCTGGCGACAGGAGTCCTGCGCCGAGATCACCGCCGGGGTCTGAATCCAGCGCGACGCCCGGAGCCGAGCGAAATGAAACGAACCGCCTTCACCGGCGGTTCGTTTTTTCATGCGCGCAGCAGCGGGGCCAGGCCCTAAAAAAGCGCGGTCCAGATGGACCGCGCTTTGTTTGCCGACGGTGAACCGTGCTTATTTCAGATCGAAACGGTCCAGGTTCATCACCTTGTTCCAGGCGGCGACAAAGTCGCGGACAAACTTGGGCTGCGCGTCGTTTTGCGCATAGACCTCGGCCAGCGCCCGCAACTGCGAGTTGGAGCCGAACACCAAGTCAACGCGGCTGCCGGTCCACTTGAGCTGGCCGGTTTTGCGATCGCGGCCTTCGTACAACTCGCCGGCGCTCGAGGTGGGCTGCCAGGCCACGCCCATATCCAGCAGGTTGACGAAGAAGTCGTTGCTCAATACACCCGGACGGCTAGTAAACACGCCGTGAGGCGCATTGTCGACGTTGGCGCCCAGCACGCGCAGGCCGCCCACCAGCACCGTCATTTCCGGCGCGCTCAGCGTCAGCAGCTGCGCCTTATCCACCAGCAGCGCTTCCGCCGGCAAAGAGTAGGCTTGCTTCTGGTAGTTGCGGAAACCGTCCGCCTGTGGCTCCAGCACGCTGAAGGATTCCACATCGGTCTGTTCCTGGCTGGCGTCGGTCCGGCCCGGCGCAAACGGCACGCTGATGTTGTGGCCGCCGGCCTTGGCGGCGGCTTCCACCGCTGCGCAGCCGGCCAGCACGATCAGGTCGGCCAGCGACACTTGCTTGCCGTCGCTCTGAGCGGCGTTGAAGTCCTGACGAATGGCCTCCAGCGTTTTCAGCACGCGGGCCAGTTGCGCCGGCTGGTTCACCGCCCAGTCTTTTTGCGGAGCCAGGCGGATGCGGGCGCCGTTGGCGCCGCCGCGCTTGTCCGATCCACGGAAGCTGGAGGCGGAGGCCCAGGCGGTGGACACCAGTTCGCTGACGGACAGGCCGGAGGCTAGTACTTTGGCCTTGAGCGCGGCGATGTCTGCGTCGTCGATCTGCGGTTGACAGGCCGCCGGCACCGGGTCTTGCCAGATCAGATCCTCGGCCGGCACTTCCGGGCCCAGGTAACGGGTCTTGGGGCCCATGTCGCGGTGAGTCAGCTTGAACCAGGCGCGGGCGAAGGCGTCGGCGAAAGCGGCCGGGTTTTGATGGAAGCGGCGGGCGATCGGCTCGTAGATCGGGTCGAAGCGCAGCGACATATCAGCGGTGGTCATCATCGGCGGGTGTTTTTTCGCCGGGTTGTGAGCGTCCGGGATCAGGTGTTCCGGCTTGACGTTCTTGGCCACCCACTGGTGGGCGCCGGCCGGGCTCTTGGTCAGTTCCCAGTCGTAGCCGAACAGCATGTCGAAATAGCCGTTGTCCCATTGCGTCGGGTTGGGTTTCCACGCGCCCTCGATGCCGCTGGTGGTGGTGTATTCGCCCTTGCCGTCGCCAAAGCGGTTGATCCAGCCCAGGCCTTGCGCTTCCAGCGGCGCGGCTTCCGGTTCCGGGCCCACCAGCGCCGGGTCGCCTGCGCCGTGGGCCTTGCCGAAGGTATGGCCGCCGGCCACCAGAGCCACGGTTTCCTCGTCGTTCATCGCCATGCGGGCGAAGGTTTCGCGCACGTCGCGGCCGGATGCCAGCGGGTCCGGATTGCCGTCCGGGCCTTCCGGGTTCACGTAGATCAGGCCCATCTGCACCGCGGCCAGCGGATTCTCCAGCTGGCGGTCGCCGGAGTAGCGGCTGTTGGCCTCGTTGCTGGTGGCCAGCCATTTGGTTTCCGCGCCCCAATAGACGTCTTCTTCCGGCTGCCAGATGTCCTGACGGCCTCCGCCGAAACCAAAGGTTTTAAAGCCCATGGACTCCAGCGCCACGTTGCCGGCCAGGATCATCAGATCGGCCCAGGAGATCTGGTTGCCGTACTTTTGCTTGATCGGCCACAGCAGACGGCGCGCCTTATCCAGGTTGCCGTTGTCAGGCCAGCTGTTGAGCGGAGCGAAGCGCTGGTTGCCGGTGCTCGCGCCGCCGCGGCCATCGGCGGTACGGTAGGTGCCGGCGTCGTGCCAGGCCATGCGGATGAACAGGCCGCCGTAATGGCCCCAGTCAGCCGGCCACCAGTCCTGGGAGGTGGTCATCAGCGCTTTAAGATCGCTTTTCAGCGCGGCGTAGTCCAGCTGTTGGAAGGCGGCGGGGTAATCGAAGTCCGGCTCCAGCGGATTGGAGGCCGGCGCGTGTTGATGCAGGATGTTGAGATTGAGCTGGTTGGGCCACCAGTCGCGGTTGGATTGGGCGTTCACGACAGCCGGATTGCCGACGGTTTGGTGGAATGGGCACTTGGACGCGCTACTCATGACAGACTCCTTAGGTCAAGGTGTTCAATGACTTGCTGGGATCAGCTTAGTGAAGCTTGGAGTCGGAAGCCATTGAGCAATTTCAATCAGCCCTATGGCTTCCGTCAATCAATCATGCTTTGGTGATAGTTAGTTCATTAGGCGCGCCACATAGTTCCTGGGCTGGAGAGTTAACTGCCTGCTCAAGTCGCGTTCAGGGTTTAGAACCTGTTTACGATCCGCTGCGTATTGGCGATACGGCGCTGAACACCTCGTCAAATGCTCATGCGCCACGCGTGCATTCCGCTTTCTAGTCGTTTTCGCCTTGTCTCGCCTTAGGCTCGCGAGATCGTAAACAGGTTCTTATACGCTGTCGTTGTCGGCGTCCGGCTCAGCCGGCACCAGTTGCAGCAAGTCGCCCGGCTGGCAGTCCAGATACAGACAGATCGCCTCCAGCGTGGAGAGCCGGAAGCCCTTGACCTTGCCTTGTTTCAACAGCGACAGGTTTTGTTCTGTGATGCCGATTGCCTGGGCCAGGTCCTTGGATTTGACCTTGCGCTGGACGAGCAGCATGTCCAGATGGATTTTGATGGGCATGTGTCGCTTTCAGATGAATTGCTTATTTTCGCACGCCAGCGTAATGCCTTCTCGCTGAATGCGCGCAATGATCATGACCACGGCGGCGATGAACAGGCTTTCCAGGTTTTCAGCGTGGAAACTGACGGCGATCAGCCGCTGCCCCTCCGGCCGCATCATGGTCAGCCAGGCGCTAATCAGCGGCTGGGAGACGAGGTCCGCCAACACCCAAAGCGCGACTCTGGAACCCACTTTGGACAACAGCGCGGCGGAACGCTCCGTGAAATATTCCGCTTGAGCATAAAGCTTGAACAGGCGACGCAAGGCGTTCAGGCCTTGCGCCAGGATCAGCAGGGGGATGCAGGAAAGGACCACGCCGCCGGCGCGTTGCCACAGCGGCAGGCTCGGAAGATCGAATTCGCTTGAGCCGTAAAACCCTCTGACGGTGTCCACGGAGATGGTCAAGCCGGCGTCGATAATGGACTTGGGAAAGAGCCAGAACAGGATATTGAACAGCAGCATGGCGCTGATGCCCAAGACAGTGATGTAGGCCATGACGGCGCAATAGCGGCTCAATCGTGTGGAGTTCATGAGAGTTCCTTAGCAGTGGTTGGAAAGGCGTTGAGAAAGGGAGTTGGTTAGGTATCGCAAAACAATTATTTGTTATTGTAAAACGATAATTTTTTGCTGTGCAAGTTTGATTTTCGCAACGTTGCGGCTAGCACACACCTTGGGCTTGTCGTTGCATGGGGGCTTCGTGAGCCGTCGGCCCAGGCTGGGCGCGGCTTTTGGACGGATTGAAGACGTGCTGAGCGGTGTCTACATGAGCAACAACAATTTATTATTGTTTAACAGTAATTAATTTATGTAATACAGTCATCAACTTCACGTGAAGGCGGGCTTGCCCTCGCGTGCTCTCCGAGATGCCTGGCGTGTTTGCGCGCCGGATGAACGAAAGAGGTTTGATGATGAGCGATGCAAATCAAGCAAGCGGCGAGCTGGCGCCTCGATCTGGATGGGTGGCCGAATGTCTGGCGCCGACGCATGCTTAAAGCGCTGGGCCACGGCCGGCGCGCACGCCTGCTGTGCGTTTTGCTGGCGTGGGGATTGGCGGCGTGCCGGGGAGACAGCGCCGGGCTGAGAGCGGCAATGTCGAGGCCGTTTCACGCCTTGACCGCGCTGGCCGGTTCAGCGGTCTATGCGCGTGGTCATCAGGATGGCGGTGCTGGTGCGCTCCACGCCCTCCAGCGCGCCGATGCGGTCTATCAACCCGTCCAACTCGGCCACGCCGGCGGCTTCCACGCCGGCGATGAAGTCATGGACGCCGCTGACCGAGTGCAGGGTGCGCACCTGGGGCAGCCGGCGCAAGGCGCTTTCTATCGACGGGCTCAAGCGCGGCGCGGCGCTGATCATCACCAGTGCGCGCACTTGGGCGGCGTCGTGGGCGGCGCTGGTGCGCACGCTATAGCCCAAAATCACGCCGCCGCGCTCCAGCCGTTCTATGCGGCTTTGCACCGTGGTGCGGGACAGGCCCAGCCGGCGCGCCAGTTCCGCGGTGGGCGCGCGGGCGTTTTCGCGCAGCAGCGCGAGCAGTTGCTGATCGGTGGCGTCCATGGCGGCTCCATGCGGGGGTGGCGGTTTGGCGCTATGCCGGACTTTTCGTCAATACGATCAATAATATCCAACAGTTCGTCTCTATGCGCGCTGCAATTTGCCGAACTTGACCCGAGAATGAGGCTTCCCCTGAGACGAGGAGCGGAGCGATGCGAGATGCGATCATTGTGGGCGGCGGCCACAACGGCCTGGTGTGCGCCCATTACCTGGCGAGGGCCGGGCTGAAGGTGACCGTGCTGGAACGGCGCGGCGTGGTGGGCGGCGCGGCGGTGACCGAGGAGTTTCACCCCGGTTTTCGCAACTCGGTGGCCGCCTACACGGTGTCGCTGCTCAATCCCAAGGTGAGCCGCGACATGGAGCTGGCGCGCCATGGTCTGAAAGTGGCGGAGCGGCCCTTGTCCAACTTCCTGCCGCTGGACGACGGCGGCTATCTGAAAGTGGGGCCGGGCCGCACCGCCGCCGAGGTGGCGCGCTTCTCGCGCCGAGACGCCGACAGGCTGGACGATTACGCTCGGCATCTGGACGCCGCCGCCGAACTGCTGCGCGAGCTGGTGTTGCAAACGCCGCCCAACGCGGTGGAGGGCGGCTGGCTGAGCGCGCTGCCGGAGCTGCTCAAGGCCGGTCGGCTGGGGCGTAGGCTGGGCAAGCTGGAACTGGCGCAGCAGCGCGAGTTGCTGGACCTGTTCACCAAGTCCGCCGGCGATTATCTGGACGGCTGGTTCGACAGCGATCCAATCAAGGCGGCCTACGGTTTCGACAGCGTGGTGGGCAACTACGCCAGCCCGTACGCGCCCGGCTCGGCCTATGTATTGCTGCACCATGTGTTCGGCGAAGTGAATGGCCGCAAGGGCGCCTGGGGCCACGCCCTGGGCGGCATGGGCGCCATCACCCAGGCCATGGCCCGTTCGGCGCGCGAGCGCGGCGCGGAGATCCTCACCGACAGCGCGGTGCGGGAGGTGTTGCTGGAGAAGGGCCGGGCGGTGGGCGTGGTGACGGAGCGCGGCGAGCGGCTGGACGCGCGGGTGGTGGTGTCCAATCTCAATCCGCGGCTGCTTTACACCCAGCTGCTGGACCCGGCGGCGCTGCCGGCGGACTTCCTGCGCCGGATGCAAAGTTGGCGCTGTGGCTCCGGCACGTTCCGCATGAATGTGGCCCTGTCCGAGCTGCCGGATTTCAGCTGCTTGCCGGGCAAGACGCCGGCGGAACATCACGGCAGCGGCATCATCATCGCGCCCAGCCTGGCTTATATGGAGCGCGCTTATCACGACGCGCGCGAGCGCGGCTGGTCCGGCCGGCCCATCGTGGAAGTGCTGATCCCGTCGACGCTGGACCCGTCGCTGGCTCCGCCGGGCCAGCATGTGGCCAGCCTGTTTTGCCAGCACGTGGCGCCGCAATTGCCGGATGGGGCCAGCTGGGACGACCATCGCGAGGAAGTGGCGGACCTGATGATTGACACCGTCACCCGTTACGCGCCCAATTTCAAGGCCGCGGTGCTGGGGCGGCAGATCATGAGCCCGCTGGACCTGGAGCGCACCTTCGGCCTGGTGGGCGGCGACATCTTCCACGGCGCTCTGGGCTTGGATCAGCTGTTCTCGGCACGGCCCATGCTGGGCCACGCCGACTACCGCGGCCCCATTCCCGGTTTGTACACCTGCGGCGCCGGCGCCCATCCTGGCGGCGGCGTCACGGGCGCGCCCGGCCACAACGCGGCGCGCGAGGTGCTGCGGGACCTGGGGCGCCGCATGGTTTGAGCCGCCGGCGCAAGATCTTGCGGGGCCGGCCCCGTGCGCCAGGTGAAAAAAGGCCCGCAGCGGAGCAGGCGGGCTAAAGGGCAATCAAGCGGGAATCGAAGCGGTAATCCACGGTTTGGCGCGACAGTGCGCGGAGCGGCGATCACGCCCAGATTGTTGCCGCGCACCGTCCAGGCGGCGTGCTCTTGGCCGGCGTTGAGGCTGGCCACGGTGGAGTCGCCGCTGGTGCGGCTACGCTCGTTTTCGCCTTGTCTCGTCCTTGCTCGCTAGACTTTGAACAGGCTCTTAGTGGTGTCGGAGTCGTAACGGCCCACCCGGTTCAGGCCGCCGCCGAGGAACAGTCGTGATCCCGTCGTGGCTTGAAGCCCAGGGTCACTAGGTACGGCGCGTGGTTGAATGGATTGCCCAGGATCCTGGTGGCGTCGCTTTGAGCCACCTTGGTGTCCTGCAGGCCCAGGCCGGCGCTCAGCGTCAGCCACGGTGGCTGATGGATGCGTTCAAATGCAAATGATTCCTAATACAGACAGCTGGTGTTACCATGCGGCATCCATAACTGCACACCCTCTTGCCGGCCGCGTCGGCGTTTGCCGCGCGGCCTCCACCTCTGTCGAGATCAAAAAAACCTGTCATGAAAAAGTCGCCCATCTTCGTCGATTTCAGCCTGCTCAGGCTCAACCCACATTTTCGCTCCATCTTCATCGCCCGCATGATCTCGGTGTTCGCCTTCGGCATTCTGATGGTGGCCGTGCCGGTGCAAATCCATCAGCTCACCGGCTCCACCCTGCAAGTGGGCGCGGCGATGGCGCTGGACGGCATCGGTATGTTCGCCGGCCTGATGTGCGGCGGCGTGCTGGCGGACCGCATGGACCGCCGCCGGCTGATTCTGCTGGGCCGCTCGCTGTGCGGCCTGGGCTTTCTGGCGCTGGCGCTCAACGGCTTCATGACCCATCCCTCGGTGCTGGCGCTCTACGTGGTGTCGGCCTGGGACGGCTTTTTCAGCGGCATCGGCATCACCTCGCTGATGGCGTCCATCCCGGTGCTGGTTGGTCGTGAAAACCTGCCGGCCGCCGGCGCGTTGAGCATGCTGACCATGCGCATCGGCGGCGTGCTGTCTCCTCTGCTGGGGGGGCTGATCATCGCCGCCGCCGGGGTGAACTGGAACTATCTGCTGGCCGGCGTCGGCACCCTGGCCACCTTAATCCCGCTGACGCGTTTGCCATCCCTGAAGCCGCAGGGCGGGGAGCCGGCGCATCCGCTGCGTTCCCTACTGGAGGGTTTCCAATTCCTGTGGCAGAACAAGGTGGTGGGCGCGGTGGTGGCGGTGGGCACGCTGCAAACCCTGCTCAGCGCGGTGCGGGTGCTGTATCCGTCCTTGGCGGAGGACGGCTACGGCGGCGGCGCTTTCGAGGTGGGCCTGATGTATTCGGCGGTGCCGCTGGGCGCGATGATAGGCGCGTTCACCAGTGGCTGGGTGGGCGGTTTGAGCCGTCCTGGCGCGGTGATGTTGAGTTGCGTGCTGGCCTCGTCCCTGAGCATCGCGTCCTTGGGCTTGGTCCATCATCTGGCCTACGGCCTGCTGGCCTTGGCTTTGCTGGGTTATTTCGGTTCCATCGCGTCTTTGTTGCAGTTCACGCTGGTGCAGGGCAATACGCCGGATCATTTGCTGGGACGGGTGAATAGCCTGTGGAACGCGCAGGACGTGGTGGGCGATGGCTTGGGCGCTTTGGGCCTGGGCGCGCTGGCGCGAGCCTTGGCGCCGTTGACGGCGGTGGGGTGGTTCGGCGCAGTGGCCGCCGCGGCCAGTTTGGCGATGTGCGGGGCTTTTGGGTCTTTGCGGCGTTTGGCCGGCGGCGCGGCCGCCGGGGCGGAGACTGCCGGGGAGCCGGCGCGGCAGGGCGCGGGGTCTTAGAACGTGCTTACGATCTCGCGAGCTAAGGCGAAAACGGCTAAAAAAGCGGAATGCACAAGTAGTACATGAGCATTTATGAGACGTTTTCAACGCCCTTGTCTAACAGTCCTGCCAACGCGCAGCAGATCGTAAGCAGGTTCTTAGCGCCAAGGGTTTGTTGGAGCTAATGACGTTGCAGGGCGGAAACCTCGGTTGGGGGTTCCGCCCTTTTTGCATCTTCTATGAAGCGCTGCCTAGTGTAGGGGAGTTTGAATCCGCCGCACGAATGGTGATTTAGGGCCGGTTCCGCCCGGCGAACGGGAAGGGAGCTGGCCTCCCCCTTCCATCCCCCCTCGTCCCCTAGGACGCGAAACCCGGAGCGCCCCCGAGGGGACACTTGGGCGCTCCACAAGGTTGTCTTTTTGAAAAAGAAAAGTGATTTGGCAGAGTCGGTCATGTTTGTGGATAACTTAGCGCCACCGCTCTTTCCTGTGGATATCTCAAGAGAACCAAGTATAAGCGACGAATGCGACGTGCCCCAGGTCCCTTCAGGCCTGCTGTCGGGTGGCTGGCCCGAGGTCTTAAGCGGCGGCCTGTTCGGGCTGTCCCGGCAATCAAAATCATCATCCGCGCAGCGGATACAAAACGAGTCGGCGCACGCAAAAAAAGCGGGGCAGCCCAAAGCGGCCCCGCTTGATTTCTGAGTGCTAGAACGCCAGGCCATGCTCCAATGCCTTATCGCCGATGCGAGGCGGCATTGAAGCGCTGCTTACTGGCCGTGTTTCTCCTCGCCTAGTTTGTCCAGGTAGCGCAGGATGCGGCCGCTGTCTTGTTCCAGCTTCTGCATCCGGTTGACGATTTCCTGCTCGTCCAGCGGGCCTTCCTGATCAAACACCGCCAGCGCGGCGCCGATGTGCTGGCTGGCCTGCTGCTCGGTGGCTGCCAGCTCGCTCCAGGAACGTGTTTTGCCAAAGGACTGCTGGCCTTGCTGCTGCAGCCAACTTTGCAGTTCGCTGCTCTGCTCCATCGGCTTGGCCTCCTCTATCGAGTGGTAGGCGGTCTGTTTGAAGATCACATGCCCCACTTTTTGCAGGCTGAGCTGGGATTTGTCGTGCACGCGGCTCACCTGGGCCATCACTTGCTGTGATTGCTCCACCTGACTGCTGAAGCGCTGACGGAAGGTTTCAACCGAGTCTTTGACTTGGCTGGCCACATTGCCGGCGGCACTGGCCTGGGTCTGCATATTGCCAATGCGCAGCGACAAGTTTTCAAGCACGTCCTGCACATTGTTGGCGGTGCTCTTGCTGCGCTCGGCCAGCTTGCGCACTTCGTCGGCCACCACGGCGAAGCCGCGGCCGGTTTCGCCGGCGCGGGCGGCTTCGATGGCGGCATTCAGCGCCAGCAGGTTGGTTTGGTCTGCGATGGCGGAGATGTCGGCCAGCGAGGTTTCTATGCCCTGCCATTCCTGGGCCAGCGCGGTGCTGGCGGTGTCCATGCTGCTGACGCTGTCGGCGATGGTATCCAGGTGGCCGGACAACTGTTGGGCGGTTTCCAGGCTGACGCGCGCGCCGTCCGCGGTGTCTTGAGTAATTGCGGCCACGTCGGCCATGGCCTGGCTGATGTCTTCCAGATCGCTCTGGTTGCTGGCCAGGTCCTTGCGCAGGTGCGGGTTGTTGAGCGCGGCCAGCTGCGAGGAGAGGCGGTTGCGGCGGATGTAGCCGTCGTTGTCTGCCATGGTCTGGATGGCGCGGTTGACGCTGCCCAGCGAGCTGGCCAGGATGCCCGGCAGGCCTTGGCTCAGCGGGCGGCGGCTGTAGTCGCCGGCGCTGATGGCCTTGAAGCAGGTGTTGATTTCCTTGAAATAGGTTTCGATCAGGTCGAGGAAGTCGTTGAGCTGCCAGGCCAGCTTGCCCACTTCGCCCAGATTGCGGGTGCCGGTGGCGCGGTGGTGCAGTTCGCCGGAGCTGGCGTAGCCCAGTTGCTCGTGCAGGGTGTTGAGCAGGCCGAAGATGCGGCCGCTGTGGCGCCATAGCAGCAGGGATAGGGCGATGGAGGCGGCCAGCAGCAAGGCGTCCACGACGTGGCCGACGATTTCCGGGAATAAATAGCCGTCCAGCAGCGAGAAGGCGACCAGTAAATTGAAGCCTATGATGCACCAGCCCAGTTGGGTGCGCAGGAAGGGCGGCTTGTGTTGGAGCTGGCTCATGCGGCGACTCCCGGCGCTTGCAGCACCTGGGCGTTGAGGGAAAGGATGAAGTCCTGGTAGCTGACGCCTTTGTCCGCCAACACTTGCTGCAGCCAGGCCACGGAGGCGTCCGGCGCGGTGGCTTTGTTGTGACTGGCTTCTATCTGGCACATCTGGGCGTAGACCGGCTCTATGGCGGCGATGGCTTCCTGGCTGGGCGGACGGCGCACGGAGTAATAGCCTTGCAGCTGGCCGCGCAGGTCGTAGTCCGGGGTCACGTTGGCCAGTACCCAGTAGTAGTCGCCGTTTTTGCTGTGGTTTTTCACCACGGCGAAGAATTCCTGGCCTTGTTGCAGGGTTTTCCACATCAGGCGGTAGGCGCCGCGCGGCATGTCGGGGTGGCGGATCAGGTTGTGCGGCTTGCCCAGCAGCTCGTGCTCGGCGTAGCCGGCGATGCGCATGAACACGCGGTTGGCGTAAGTGATGTGGCCGGTGGGGTCGGTCTTGGTGATGATCAGTTCATGAGGGGCGAGCCGGATTTCCTTGCTGGCCGTGCCGGCGGCGGGGTGCGTCATGGTCTGTTTCTCTCTTATTTGTCGATTGCCTAACCTCAAATGTTCATTTTCGGCCACTGGCCCAGTAGGGGCAAGCGTTTATTTATTTGTACTGCCCATGCTTGACAGGAGTCTGCTTAAATTACTTCTTAATAATTCAGTTCTTACGAAAACAAAAAAGGACGCCTGTGGCGTCCTTGCATGCGTGGGCCGGGGCGGGCCTCAGAGCCTGTTAAAAGTCTCGCGAGCCGGGGCGAGACAAGGCGAAAACGGCTGAGAAAGCGGAATGGTCAAGTGGCACATGAGCATTTCGAAGCCGATTTCACGCCCTTGTCTAACAGTCCCGCCGACGCGCGGCAGATCGTAAACAGGTTCTCAGAGTTTGACGATCTGGCGGACCTGAGACACGCAAGCGCGGGCGTCTTCTATCAGCTTGGCGAACTCCGGACTGTTGATCTCCGCGTGGCTGAGCCAGCGCACCTTATTGCTGATCCGGTACTGGACGCGGATGCCTGCCGGGGTTTGCTGTTGCTTGGCGTTTACTTCGTACCAGGGGGAATTCACCTTGCATTCAAAGGCGGGCTGGATGGCTTTGGCGCCCTTGAGCAGTACATCGGATTGCATGGCGCTGGCGTCGCCCAGGTAAACGTCCGCCAGGTTGCCGTTGCGCTTGTAGTTGTCGAAGCTGTCCCACACGCTTTTGAAGTGGGAGTCGTAGAGAAACAGGCCGGAAATCTTCTCCAGCATGCGCGGGTCGCGCACGCTCATGCGCAGCGGGTAGACCGACGGCACCATGAAGGAGGTTTTGTCGCGCTGGACCTTGCAGTCTTCCGGCTGATTGCTCAGCCGGTTGCACAAGCTTTGGTCGGTGGCGCTGACGCCTTGGTAGCGGTCTTGCAGAATGGTGTCGATCAGAGCGGAGTTGGCCAGTTCGATGTCGGTGCTGACATTGGCGCTGCCGTCGGCTTGCAGCGCGTTTTCGCGCTTGATGTTCAGATCGGTGCGCGCCGGCTCCATCGGCACCTGGGTTTGGCTCACCACGCCGTCCTTGCCGATGATGAAGGCCCAGCGGTCTTGCAGGTCCGACATGATGCGGCCGGGCTGGAAGAAGGGGTTGGTGGGGTCCAGCCACCAGGTCTGGCCGGCAATGTTGGCGCGGACGATCATGTGGTTGGGCGCGCCGACGCCGGGCAGGAGCAGCGGCGGGGCGAACTTGCCGCGGTAGATCAGCGCTGGTTCCGCGGCGATGCCGGCGCGGCGCAGCATGGCGGTCAGCAGAGTGGAAAGGTCTTTGCAGTCGCCGTAGCCGTGTTTTTCAATTTCAGCCAGCGTGAACGGCACCAGGCCGCGTTCCGCCAGCCGGGTGTCGTTGAGGTAGCGGTAGTTGCGGTTGATATGCTGCATGAAGGCGGCCGTCTGCTCCGCGGCCGGCTTGCCCTGATTGGCGGCCACCACGGAGGCGGCGGCCGGCGGCAGCGGCGCGGCCAGGATTTCGTTGTAGCGGCGGGCATGGGCGCCGAAGTGGTCTTGCGGCTGGTCCGAGGTGGCGATCACCAGTTGCGGCCATTCGCGCAGCGCACTGTTGTTCCACTCGTTGATGTAGTTGAGGTAGCGCGGCCGGCGCAGCGATACCTTGACGCGCTTGCGGTCCGCGCTGGCGTCCACCGCGTAATCGTCCAGCATCATGCCGCGCCAGATCAGCGGGCGAGTGGACTGGAGGTCGAAGCTGAAGCTGTCTTCGCGGGCTTTTTGCGGGCCCAGGTCCAATTGGTAGCGCAACTGGCGCACCAAGGGCTGTGCCACGCTGTGGGTTTTGATGCGGTAGGACACGGTGCTGCCCACCGATAGTTCCGGGAAGGCCATCCAGGTTTGCATGTCGCGGCTGACGCCTGCGTCCGGATTGGGCGCGGCACGGGTTTCTATCTGGGATTTGCCCAGTTTGATCACTTTGCCGTTGGGCTGGATCACTTCGGCCCGTTCCACTTGCATGCGGTCTTCGGCCGGGTAGGTGAAGTCGATGCGGGACAGTTGTTCGCGGCCGGAGGGGTGCAGGATGGTGAATTGCTTGCTGGTGACGCAGTCCAGGCTGTTGTCTTTGTTGTGTTGGCAGCTGACGGCGGTTTTGACCGCCAGCGGCGCTTCGCTGACCGGTTGCAGCGCGGCGGCGCTGAAGCTGCTGTAGAGGCCGGCGGCCAGCCCGAGAGTGAGTGTACGCATATTGGAATCGAAAAGTGTGATCTTGCTGTGATGATTATACGGCGCGAGGGCGGTGAAAACGCGCATCCGGCGTCCGCGCCGCCGGATGGGGTCAAGCGTTCCATCTTTGCATATTAGCGCTTGCGAATGTGTGTGCTTTTTGTGTCGCTGTCGAGCCTGCCCACGATCCCGCGAATACGAGCGGCACAAGACGGGGGATGGTCAACCGGCGCTCACGGCGAGGCCCACATCCGCAGCAGGTTATGGTAGTTCGCGGTCAGTGCCACCAGGGCTTCGTTATCGCCCAACTGCAGGCGCAAGCTGGAGATCGCCGCGTCCATGTCGAACAGCAGCCGGCGCTTGCCGTCGTCGCTGATCATGCTTTGCACCCAGAAGAACGAGGCCAGCCGCGCGCCGGCGGTGACTGGTTCCACCCGGTGCAAGCTGGTGGACGGGTAGAGCACCATGTCGCCGGCGTCCAGCTTGACGCTGTGGCTGCCATAGGTGTCCTCGATCACCAGCTCGCCGCCTTCGTATTCGTCCGGGCGGCTGAAGAAAAGGGTGCAGGACACGTCGGTGCGCACCCAGCCGCCGTCGAAAGGGTGGCGGCGCACGGCGTTGTCCACATGGTTGCCAAAATCCATGCCGGCTTGGTAGCAGTTGAACAGCGGCGGGAAGATTTTGGCCGGCAGCGCGGCGGAGAAAAACAGGCCGCTGCGTTGCAAGGCGCCTTCCACCATGGCCTGCAATTGTTGGGCTTCCGGCAGCTGCTGCGGCAGTTGCAGATTGCGTTTGACTTGAGCGGACTGCTTGCCGGCGGTGATGCGGCCGTCGGCCCAGTCGGCGCGGGCCAGCAGCTCGCGGCCCAGCGCCAGTTCTTCGGCGCTCAGCACCGCGGGGATGTGCAATAACATGGTGTCTCCGTATAAGGCCAAGCCCCCGGCGAACCGGGGGCCGGAACTGGCTTGGAACGTGTTTACGATCTGCGGCGCATCGGTAGGGACATTGTGCGATGAGCGCCGGCATTCGAAATGCTTCTGCCCCATCCGGGCATTCCGCTTTCTAGGCCGGTTTCGCCTTGTCTTGTCCTTGCTTGCGAGATCATGAACAGGTCCTTAGTACTTGAAGCTGACTGTCAGTTGCGCTTCGCGCGGAGTACCCAGCGTGGCGTGGGCCGGGTAGCCGCCGTCGAAGTAAGTCTTGTTGGCCAGGTTGTTTACATTCAGCTGCACCTTGTACTTGCGGGTCTCGTAAGCCAGCATCGCGTTGGCCACGGTGTAGGCCGGCAGGTAGTTGGTGTTGGCTTCATGCGCGTAACGCTTGCCCACATGGGTCAGGCCGAAACCGCCGATCACTTCTTCCGTGAACTTGTAGGTGGTCCACAGGTTGGCGGTGATCTTGGGCGTGTAGCGCGGCATATTGCCTTCGGTGCCGGCGGCGCCCAGGGCCGGCGGCGCGGCCTTGTCGATGCGGGACTTCATCAGGGTGAGGCCGGCGAAGACGTCCCAACGCTCGGTCAGCCGCCCGGCGCCTTCCACTTCCACGCCATCGGTATGGCGTTTGCCTGACAGCAGCACGGTATTGGGGTCGTTGGCATCCGTATTTCGTTCGTTGGTCTTCTCGATGCGGAACAGCGCCGCGCGCAGGCTGGCGTCGCCGTCGAACAGATCCCACTTGGCGCCCAGTTCAATGTTGCGGTTCTTTTCCGGGTCCACTTTGGCGGTGGCCTTGTCCAGCGCGTAGGCTTCTCCCGACGGGTTGAACGAGGTGCCGTAGCTCAGATAGTAAGACTGGGCGGTGCTGGGCTGCCAGATCAGGCCGCTGCGCCAGCTCCACACATTGTCGGTGCGGCTGACGTCGTAGCTGCGGCTGGGGTCCTGGTTGACGGAGCCGTCGCGGTTGCCGGCGCGGATCTTGTAGTCGCCGCTGAAACGGTCGAAACGGGCGCCCACCACGGCCTTCCACTGCGGGGTCAGCTCCAGCGTGTCCATCGCGTACAGGCCGATATTGCTGGCGTCGAACTGAGTGTTGCTGCTGCGGTAGCGGCTGAGGTCGACGGGCACGCCAGGGTCCGGTGCGCCCACGGTGGTGCTGGGCGGAGTGTTGAGCAGAGCGTAGCGGCTGGTGTCGGATTTCTCTTTGCTCAGCTCCACGCCGGTCAGCAAGGTGTGGCGGACGCGGCCGGTTTCGAACTTGCTGATCAGGTCGGTCTGGTTGTTCCACGACCAGTCGGTGCCGTCGCGCATGGGTTTGCTGCGGTTGATGCGGGAGCTGTCCAGAACCGGGTTGCTGGGGGAGATGCCCGGGATGCGCGGCGCGGTGGGCGACACATCGCGCCAGAAGCGGTTGAAGCGCAATTGATTGCTCAGCACCAGGTCGTCGCTGAAGCGGTGAGTGAGCTTGGCGGTGAGGATGTCGGTTTGCGTCTTTTCAAAGTCGCTGTTCAGGCCGTAGAAGCGGTCGCGCGGCACGTCGATGGGCTGCCGGGTGTTGGCGTTGAACGGAATGCCGTAGTCCGGAACGTTGTCTTCCTTCTGATGGAAGTAGGACAGCACCAAGGTGGTGGGCTCGCCCAGGCCGAAGGCCAGCGAGGGAGCGATGCCGAAGCGTCGGTTTTTCGCCGGGCCGCGGTCGCTGCCGTCGTCGGTGGCCATCAGGTTGACGCGCATTGCGGCGGTGTCGCTGAAAGCCTGGTTGATGTCGAAGGTGGAACGGGTGAAGCGATTGCTGCCGACGCCAATTTCACCCGCCACCAGGGAGCCGGCGAACGGAGTTTTGCTGGCTTGGTTGACCACGCCGCCGGTAGAGCCGCGGCCAAACAGCATGGAGCTGGCGCCTTTCAACACTTCCACTTTTTCCAGGTTGAAGGTGTCGCGGTTGTACTGGCCGATGTCGCGCATGCCGTCCAGATAGGTGTCGGTGAAGGCGGAGAAGCCGCGGATCACGACTTGGTCGCCGGTGCGGCCGCCTTCGCCGGCGGCGAAAGTGATGCCGGGCACATTGCGCAGTGCGTCCTTCAAGTTGGAAACGGCCTGGTCTTCCAGCAATTGCTTGCTGACCACCGTGACCGATTGCGGAATATCCTTCAGCTTCTGGTTCAGCTTGCCGATGGCGCTGGACTCGGTCTTCAGGCTGCCGCGTACCGGCGTTTCGCCTTCCACGCGGACGGTTTCCAGCTTGGTGGGGGCGTCTGCGGCCAGAGCCAGACCGGGGGAGAGGGCGGCGGCGAGCATGCCGGCGCCGATTTTCGCCGGCAGCTTGCGCGCGACGATGCCGCTGCCGCGGCTTGGGGTGGGTCGATGTTCCATCAGGGTTCTCATTTCGTGTCGTCGTTATAATCGCCGGCCGGCTGAGGCCGGCTCTGCTTTGCCTTACTGCGCGCCTCTCCGGCCTTGTCCGGGCAAAGAGCGGACAAAGACCCTCCCTGGTCTGCGCGGCGGCAGTCCATGGAATAGAAGAAGAGGAATGAGGTACCGGCGCGAAATAGCGGCTGGATAAGCGGCTGCGCGCTGGCGGGTACGGGACGCGGATCTCGCGTCTACTGTGGCTCAGGGGCCGGCAGAGTCCTCACGCAAACCAATGGCGTGGGCTTGCGTGACGGCTCTGCGGCAAGCGGCCGGCAGGCGCCGGCCATGCTCGCACGGCTGTCGTTAAGGCGCTTCGGTGGCGAAGCCTATCTTGCTGATGCCCCCTTGCTGGGCGCTGGCCAGGGTTTTGGCCACGGTTTCATAGCGCACGCTCTTGTCAGCGAACAAGTGCAGCTCCACTTGCGGGTTGTCGCGGGCGGCGGCGGCGAAACGCGCGTCCAGCTCGCCTTCCGGCACTTTGACGTCGTTCCAGAACACCGCGCCGGCGGCGTCTATGGCCAGGCGGATTTCCTTGGGCTGGCTCTGCTGCGCGGCGGCGCTGGCTTGCGGCAGATCCAGCTTGACGGTATTGGTCAGCAACGGGGTGGTGATGATGAACACCACCAGCAGCACCAGCATCACATCCACCAGCGGGGTGGTGTTGATGTCGGCCATCGGGGCGGAAGCGCCCTTGTCGAAACTACCGAACGCCATCGATCTCTCCGGACTGAGTCAGCAGCTGGGCGTGCAGATCGTGGGCGAAGTAGTCCATGTCTTGCGCCATGATGCGCTGCATGCGGGTCAGGGCGTTGTAGGCCAGCACCGCGGGAATGGCGGCGGCCAGGCCGGCGGCGGTGGCCACCAGCGCTTCGCCGATCGGGCCGGCCACCGCGGCGATGGTGACTTGGCCGGCGGCGCCGATGTTCACCAGCGCGTGGTAAATGCCCCATACCGTGCCGAACAGGCCAATGAAGGGCGCGGTGGAGCCCACCGAGGCCAGCACGGTCATGCCGGTTTCCTGCTTGCCGTTTTCCTGGGCCAGGCCTTTGCGGATGGCGCGGGTCAGGAACTCGTCCAGATCGCAGCTCTGGCCCAGCGGCCGCTCAGCCTGGCTGCGGTAGTGGCGCAGCGCGGCCAGGCCCTGACGGGTGAGGTTGGCGAACGGCGCGCGCGAATCCTGCAACTGGGCTTCCGCCTGCTTCCAGTCCGGGGCGTCCCACAGCGCGGTTTCGGCCTGCTTGTTGGCGCGGCGGATATGCCAGGTGCTGACGCCGCGGACCAGGATCAGGTACCAGGTCAGCACAGACATCAGAACCAGGATCATGAACACCGTGACCAGCACGGCGTCCCCTTGATGGAATACAGTCATTAGATTCATGATTTTGCAGACTTCAAAGAAAATTCAACGGGAACGATAAAGGTGTAGGCGATGGCTTCATTGCCGCGCTTGGCCGGGGTGAAGGTCCACTTTTTCACCGCCGCCACGGCGGCGCGGTCCAGCCGCGGGAAGCCGCTGCTGTTGGACAGCGTCACCTCCAGCGGCTGGCCTTGGGCGGACACGTGCACCCGCAACTGCACGGTGCCGGTTTCGCCTTCCTCGATGGACAGCGCCGGGTAGGCCGGCTTGGGGTTGTTCAGATAGCCGCCCCGGTACATCGGCTCGGTGATCGAAGGTTTGGCGTCGGCGGACTGGCCGCGGGAACTGCCGCCCTCTGCGGAGCTGGCTGCCGGGCTGGGCTTGCTTTCCGCCGCCGGGGCGGCCGTGGGCACGCTGATGGCCTTGGCGCTGGGCGCGGCCGGAGTGGGCGTGGCCATCACCTTGGGTTTTACCGGAGTCGGTTTCGGCGTCGGAGTGGGCTTGACCTGCGGAGTCGGCTTTTTCTCAGGCTTGGGCTGTTGCTTGGGCGCAGCCGGCGCGGCGGCCTTGCTAGGCGCGGCCAGGCTGATCATTTCCATGCTGGCGACGCGGGGCAGCGTGATTGGCGCCTGCATCGCCACTGCGCCGCCCATCAGCGCGAAGGCCAGGGCATGCAGGCCCACGGTGCTGGAGAGCGCCGAGTATTGAAGAATTCGCTGGTTCATGATGGTGATGATAATACAAACTATTCTCATTATCCAAGCTGGAAAACGCGTATACCTCAATGTCATTGACGTAAGTAAATAAATGACGGGAAAAGGGTTTTGCCAAGCGCCGCGTCAGCCGGCGCGTCGGAGCGTTCCAGTGCTTGCAATCCATGGTTTTGCCTGCATATCTTGCAGCATTGGCCACGGCGGAGTGCCGGTGGCGACATTATTGGAATACAAAACATGCA
The DNA here is from genome assembly GCF_052805975.1 of Chromobacterium sp. W521. Classification (NCBI taxonomy): domain Bacteria; kingdom Pseudomonadati; phylum Pseudomonadota; class Betaproteobacteria; order Neisseriales; family Chromobacteriaceae; genus Chromobacterium; species Chromobacterium sp. W521. The sequence goes on along the minus strand of NZ_JBRBAF010000007.1, from coordinate 3,658 downwards.
ACAGTTCGACGGAACCACCATTGTGTCCATTCGCCGCGGCAATCGCGTGGCGCTGGGCGGGGATGGCCAGGTCACTCTGGGCAATATCGTGATCAAGGCCTCGGCGCGCAAAGTGCGCAAGCTGCATGGCGGCAAGGTGCTGGCGGGCTTTGCCGGCGGCACCGCCGACGCCTTCACGCTGATTGAGCGTTTTGAAGCCAAGCTGCAAAAGCATCAGGGAAACTTGCTGGTGTCGGCGGTGGAGCTGGCCAAGGATTGGCGCACAGACCGCATGCTGCGCCGGCTGGAGGCGATGCTGATCGTCGCCGACAAGAACAGCACTCTGATCATCACCGGCAACGGCGACGTGCTGGAGCCGGAACAGGGCATCGCCGCCATCGGTTCCGGCGGCGCCTACGCTCAGTCCGCCGCGCGCGCGCTGTTTGAAAACACCGATCTGGCGCCGGAAGTGGTGGTGAAGAAATCGCTGGAGATCGCCGGCGACATCTGCATCTACACCAACCACAACCATGTGATCGAGCTGTTGGACGAAGCCGAAGAGCCGGAAGGCAAAGCATCCGAATCCAACTAAGCCGCATTCAAGAATCAAATCGCCGGGAGCGTCGCTTCCGGCTGGAGAACGTCATGACGCAAATGACCCCGCAGGAAATCGTCCACGAGCTGGACCAACACATCATCGGCCAGAACGCGGCCAAGCGCGCGGTGGCGGTGGCTCTGCGCAATCGCTGGCGCCGTCAGCAGGTGGCCGAGCCGCTGCGCAGCGAAATCACCCCCAAGAACATCTTGATGATAGGCCCCACCGGCGTGGGCAAGACCGAGATCGCCCGCCGTCTGGCTAAACTGTCCGGCGCGCCCTTCATCAAGATAGAAGCCACCAAGTTCACCGAGGTGGGCTATGTCGGCCGCGATGTGGACACCATTATTCGCGATCTGGTGGAAGTGGCGATCAAAGAGACCCGCGACGCCGCCATCAAACGCAACCGCCCGCGCGCGGAAGACGCGGCCGAAGACCGCATCCTGGACGTGCTGTTGCCGCGTCCGCGCCATCAAGCCGGATTCTTCGGCGGCGAACCGGAAGCGGAAGCCAAGCCGGAAGACGGCGCCACCCGCCAGAAATTCCGCAAGATGCTGCGCGAAGGCGCGTTGGACGATAAAGAGATCGAAATCGAAATCGCCGCGCCGGCAGCGCAAATGAACGTGATGGCCCCGCCGGGAATGGAGGATTTCGCCAGCCAGCTGCAAGGCATGTTCCAGGGCCTGGGTTCAGGCAAGAAGCAGGCGGCCAAGATGAAGGTGACGGAAGCGCGCAAGCAACTGATCGACGAGGAAGCCGCCAAACTGGTCAATGACGAGGAACTGCGCGCCGAGGCGCTGAAGAACGTCGAGCAGAACGGCATCGTGTTTCTGGACGAGATCGACAAGGTCACCAGCCGCAGCGAAGGCCAGGGCGGCGCCGACGTCTCGCGCGCCGGCGTGCAGCGCGACCTGCTGCCGCTGGTGGAAGGCACCACCGTGTCCACCAAGTACGGCATGGTCAAGACCGACCACATCCTGTTCATTGCCTCGGGCGCCTTCCAGCTGTCCAAACCATCGGACCTGATCCCGGAACTGCAAGGCCGTCTGCCCATCCGCGTCGAGTTGTCCTCGCTGACCGTGGACGACTTCAAGGCCATTCTCACCAGCACCAATGCCTGTCTGACTCGCCAGTACCAGGCGCTGATGGCGACCGAGGGCGTGGAGCTGGAGTTTGTCGACAGTGGCATCCAGCGCCTGGCCGAGATCGCCTGGCAGGTCAACGAGAAAACCGAGAACATCGGCGCGCGCCGCCTCTACACGGTGATGGAAAAGCTGCTGGAAGAAGTGGCCTTCGACGCCAAGGCCGGCCGTTGCGAGATTGACGCCGCCTATGTCGACAGCAAGCTGGAACAAGTGGCCGAGCGCGAAGACCTGGCGCGTTACGTGCTCTGATCCATTCCTTATATATAGAAACGCAAACGGCGGCCTTGGGTCGCCGTTCTCGCATCCGGGTTAGCGTGCCTCGCATGCCGGCTGGGCGGGGGGAGGCTCGGCTGCCAAATCGCGGAATGCTTCCGGATGGCGCCGCCAATACCAATCCTTCACCTCGTCGTGATCCAGCTCCAGAAACGCCTTCAAGCCAGGCAATAGCAGCATGGGCGCCACGGTGGCCAAATGCAGCAGCGCGAAAATCAAGTACACCCGCTCCAGCGGCAGCACATGCAACAGCGCGCCGGCCAGCGCCGGCCCCAGCATCGATCCTATTTTCACCAGCATCACATTGATGGCGGAAAAGCGCGCGCGGTAATTCTCCGGCACCGCCAGCGTGCGGTGAGTTTGGCCTATCAGCTGGTTCAGCGCGAACATCAGCCCCATCACCGCGAAACAGGTCAGAATCACCCAAGGGTTGTCGCTGATCGCCACCACCAGCATCAATACGCCGCAGACCACCATGCCTATGGCGCGCGCCTGGTAGCGGCTGAAGCGGCGCAGCAAAACATGGGTGAACCAGAGCGAGCCCAGCAGCATGCCGGCGCTGATCGCCGCCTCGCAACCGCCCAGCCAGGCGGCGGACAAGCCCAGCGCATGCAGCTTGACCGGCAGCAGAGTCGTCACCAGCGGCATGAAGGCCACCAGAGTGACGAAGACCGCCAAGGTCCAATAGCGTTCTAGCGGAATGCGCCAGCGCGCGTACAGGCCGCTGCGGATATCCTCCAGCCAAGGCTGGCGCACGGCGTCCGCGGCGCGCGGCGGCACGCGCACATATAAGGAGGCCGCTGCGGCCACCACCAGCAGACAGGCGTAGGCCAGCAGAGTCAGGGTGGGGCTGGTCGCCGCCATCAAGCCGCCGCCCAGCACCGGGCCGATCAGATTGCCCGCCGACTGCGAGCTTTTCTGCAAGGACAGCGCGTCGCCCAGCCGGGCTGCCGGCACCATCTCGGCGGCGATGCTGAGCATGGACGGCAGCACGATGGACCAGGCCAGCATGGCCAGCGACTCCACCGCGATCACCCAGCCGATGCGATACCAGCCCAGTGCGGCCATCAAGGCCAGCAGCAGCGCGCTTAGCATCGCCAGCAACATGCCGCCGCCAATCAGGCGATTCTTAGGCAGGCGATCACCCAATGGCGCGGTCAGCGGCAGCGACAGCAGCATCACTAAAGCGGTGATTGAACCGAACCAGGCCATATCGCGCGCACCGCCGGACTGCACCACCCACCAACTGATGGCGACATAACCGGCGCCCATCGCCAGCCCGCTCAACACATCACTCAGCATCAAGGCGTAAAACGGCGTGGGCAGTCCCTCTAATCTTTGACGCAAAGTTTGCTGCATGGACGTTTCCTGAGCGAAGGGATGCGCTCAGCTTAACAATTAATGCCTAAGGCATAAAGTCTGCATCGAATAATTTGCCGGAAAGCGGGATTTTCAGAAAAAACCGAGAAAATCCGTCCGCTTCCGCAGCTTATCATCGGGCGACAACCAGCTGGAAAGCCTTGTTTTCTTGCTTGCCCAAAAGTTCTTGTAAAATTCTATCGGTATGATTCTTATTGAAATCATTGGCTTACGTTTTGATATCTTAAAAACCCAATCTTTTTCCAAAATAGGTGTTGACGGAGCAGAGCCGGTAACGTATATTTCA